>JAJTFB010000007.1 GCA_021300015.1 Pirellula sp.
GTGAGCGACTCGCAATGGGCCTCTTTCATCAAACGCACCGCCTTGGCAGCCACGGAGTCGTAAACGGTATACGACCAAGCCCTACCAAACTCCCACCGCTGGTCTTTACAAAATGCACACACCCCGTCCTGGCGCAAAGGAGCCCCGCACCGCTTGCAACCGCCGTGAATCGGCTCGAGTTGCTCTTGGCAACGACTGCATAACGACGCGGATGCCTCTTGGATAACCAACCGTCGACACAGCAGACAAGACCTTGGAAATAGCAAATCCAGAAACTGCCGCCATCCTTGCATGCGCTGTCTCCCTCCCTAGATGAATCCTGCGCCAATTCCCCTGCCTCAAGTACCCTTGGGATGCTCGATAAGAAGCACGATTTTGCCCTGCAAAACCCCCGATTTGCTGATCGTATTGGACTCCTGGAGTCGGTGGGCTTGAGCGGCCTGATCGAGGGGCAAAACTCGATCGATTTGCGCTCGAAGCTTCCCGGTCTGCATCCAGTGATTGATGTCCTCGGCCGCCTTGCGCTGGACCTCCGGGGATGCATTGAACATCGCAAATCCCAACACCGAACAGCCTTTGACGTAGAACGGACCGACGGGGAATTCCGGCCTCGCATCGCGACCGGCCATGACGACCATCCGACCGTTGGGAGCCATGGCTCGGACGGCTAAATCAAAATCGGGCTCGCGGAGCGTCTCCCAAAAGACGTCGACGCCTTGCGAAAATTCGCTGAGCAAAACCTCCGAGGCGGATTCCTCGCGATAGAGAATGACTCGATCGGCACCAAGCTGCCTGCATCGCTCCGCTTTTTCCACGCTGCCTGCAGTCGTGACAACCTTGGCCCCGACGGCCTTGGCCATCTGCAAGACCATCGCCCCGACTCCACCGGTCCCGCCTCGTACGAAAATCGTCTCGCCAGGCTTTAACCTTGCTCGATCGAAAAGCCCTAAATGCGCCGTGATTCCGACCAAAGCGTTGGCGGCAAGATCCTGATCGCTGAGCGAATCTGGAGAGGCATAAAGCCACACAGGATCGATGACTGCTTGCTCGGCAAACGTTCCTTGACGCCCCATCAAACCTTGATTCGATCCCCAGACGCGCTGGCCGACTCTCCAATCGCGCACATGCGCACCGACCTCCACGATTCGGCCCGCAAAATCCGAACCGATCACATAAGGGTTCGGCAGAGGCCAAAAATTAGCCCCGTTGCGAATATAGGTGTCGATCGGATTGACCGAAACCGCGTGAATCTCGACCAAGACCGAATTGTTGTCCAACACCGGCGAAGGTATCTGGCCGACTTCAATGCACTCAGGGCCGCCCGTATTTCGAATGTATGCCGCCTTCATCAGAGCCTCGTTGAACGCTTCAAGTTACCGAACCAATCCCATTTCAGCCAAACCCGCTGATTCACTGGCTTGCTCGACGCTAATCGAACCACCCAGCATGCCTATCATCAGAGAATTGACCCCCGATCCGATCCCGAGCAAAGCTCCTTTGCGAGATTCGTGCCAGGCTCCAGCCTCGATCGCTTGGCCTAACGCGATCGGCAAGGCCACCGAACCGGTGTTGCCCCATTTGGAAAAAGTTGCAAAGTCGTTCTCCGGAGCGAGCGAAAGCGTCTCTAAAATGCGACGACGATGCGTCGCACCGACCTGATGGCAAACGCTCTGCTGAATATCCGATCCAACCCACTGCAGCTCCTCGAGCAACCCGCTATAAGCTTCCTTGCCCGTACTCAGCCCAGCCTCAAGGAGCATCTCGGAGTCGGTATTCATCGTCGGCAACATCGCCGAACCTGCTTGATCGGTATCGCTTTGGCATAACCCATGATGCTCGGTCCGAGCGATCGCCACGGCCCCTACGAAGTCGCTTCCGCGTCCGACAAATCTCTGACGGTACCACTGGGTGTCGGCTAAGAGCCACGCACAACTTCCCGATCCGATCGTCAGGGAGGCAAAGGCGGGTTTGATCGATTGACGCGTCAGATCCCCATCCTGGACGAGTTGCTCGAGGGTCGCTTTCAAAAGCCCTCGCGAATCCTCGGTGCCGACGACCAAGCCGGCGCGAATGCAACCCGATTCGATAAGCTGCGCGATTTGCACCGCACCATTGAGCATGCCTAAACAGGCATTGCTCACATCGTAAACCCAAGATCTGGTCGGCAGGCCGAGCAAATGATGGACGCGGCAGGCCGTCGCCGGTTCGAGAAACTCACGGCACACGCTCGCATGGATCAAACAACCTACATCGTTTGCAGATAGCCCCGATGCCCTGATCGCCATACGACCACTGGCGACACTGCAATCGCTGAGCCTTACTCCCGGGCTCCAGATCCGACGACTCTGGATCCCGCTCATCCCCTCGAGCCGACCCTCGGGGAGCCGCAAACGCTGATACTGACTAGACAACTGCTGCTCGATCCACTCCGAGGTGATCTCAACCTCGGGGACCAAGTAGCCGATCGATGCTAGACAAACAGATTCAAATCGCATGGATTGGAGCCCAACGGATCCGCAGGCAGTTAGCGGTTGAAGGAATTTCTAGGGTTAACAACGCACCGACGGCGACTTTGGTGCACCCTTCGCGGTGCCCGTACCCGATCGGTAACTCGATCGAACAGAGTATACCGTGAACCGAGGAGCTGGGTGATGATACGGTTCGAAAAGAAAGCCCCCCCACGCCAGGCAAGTGATCTTGGGCCTGATCCGTTATCCCGTTTTTTTGACCACGGAATACGCGGAATACACGGAAAGGGAGCACAGATTTTAGTGGGTCCTGTTTCCGTGTGTTCGGTGTGCTCCCCAGCCGTAGCCACCTGTCGCCGTAGCCACCTGTCACCAGACGGTGGAAGCTTTACTCGCACACCCACCACCGTTTGGCTTTCTTTGACGCCAATCCGGTTTGGCAAGTGATCCTGGGGCGGTGCCACTATCCCGTTTTTCTTTACCACAGAACACACGGACCACACGGAAAAAATCCTCTCACCGGTAGGTCATGCTTCCGTGTGTTCCGTGTGTTCCGTGTGTTCCGTGGTTCCCTGATTTTCTTAGTTCCCTGGTTGTCTGGCTTGGAACCTGTCTCTTATGTGCTCTGGGATTGGACAAGCGGTCATCTGGTGGGTCCATGAATCGATCCGACCGCAAACCGTGGTGACTCGGCCTATCGCTAGAATCGAGCTTTCCCGACGGATGACATGCCGATACGTGATACTCGTATTCCCAAGCCGCTCGATCGAGAGATCGATACTGAGTTGGTCTTCGAAGAACGCAGGACTTTTGAAGTCACACGCGCAGTGAACACGCGGCCAAGAAACGACCTGAGATTCAGGCGAAGCAATTTCGCTCTGGGTGGGAAAAATCGACCACCCGCAGTGCCGAAACAAAGCGTGCTCGGCCTGCTCCATGTAGATAAAAAATGACGAGAAGTGAGCGATTCCAGCAGCGTCGGTTTCCGAAAACTCGACGCGCCGCTCCCAAGTAAATATCGGCAGGCTACTCGCCGACATACGGCATTAATGCCATAAATCGAGCCCGCTTGACTGCTTCTGCAACGGCATGCTGACTGGTCGCCGAGCAACCAGACTTACGCCGACTTACAATGCGACCATGACGATTGACCAACTTGGTCAGCAGCTCGATATCTTTGTAGTCCACATACATCGGACGAGGACGCTTGCCATCGACTAGCAAAGGATCCTTCTTCTTGATTTTGACCTTCACTCGAGTCCGCTTCCGTGCGAACTTCTTGTCTTTCTGAAATTTCGAGGGGTACAGGGTAGTATCCATTGGGGGTTAAAAGGAACGGAAAATCGGTGCATGACCGTCTTGGTTCAGGGCTAAAAATGTAGCCCACCGAAGAGAATTCGACAAGACCCCTTTTACCGCACTCATCGAACCACTTCCATAGCACCACCATTGGGGGGGTATTTGGATGGGGGGGAGACACAAGTCCCCATCGGTCCGATGCCCCACAGAAACCTATCCTATACCATCGAATCACATCAAAAACACTGGATTTGGAGGAGTTTCAAAGCCCGAGTACCGACCCGACAACCCTCGACTCCCTAGAACGTGCTTTTGATCCGCTTGACCTCTTGGGCCGTCTCGGTCCCCTTGTAATAATCGTCCAGCGGGTAACATCCCGACGGCAGACCGTTCCTCGGTGCGGTGGTGCAATCCGAAAATGTCCTGCAGATGAGCTTGCGCTCGGAGGACCCTCGAAGCACCGCATCGGTCAAGATTTTGGGATAGGACAGGATGGTTCGACCAAGCCCAACGAAATCGGTCCAGCCTGCACGGACGTTATGAACCGCCGAGGCAGCTAAATGCTCCTGCAAGTACGAATACCCCGAGCCGACGACCAACATCCGCGGATGCCGCTGCTTGATCTGACGGGTGACCTGAAAATGCTTGGCGACCGAAAGCAAAGGGTCCTCGTGCGGTTGATAGCCGTCGGAGGGTGGAAACGCCGCAGGCCTAAGCATATGCGGGGTGTAGTAAGGACTACCTCCGGTCACGTTGAGCAACTCGACCCCTTCATTGCTTAACCAATCGATGAATTGGTGCGGTTCGCTCAGATCGACCTCCGTGGGTCGATCTGGATTGATCCCAAAGCCCCATTGGTAAGGGAGCAAATGCTCGTGCATTTTGGGTCGCCCCTGACCAAGCTTTCCGTCGACGGCCGTATCCGGATTGGGTTCATGAGGAATCGAATCAAAAGCGCTCAAGCGCACTGCGATGCCCAGTCCGGGAACCTCTTTGCGAATTCCTCGCACGATCTCGATCACCATCCGAGCTCGGTTCTCAAGACTCCCCCCAAAACCGTCTTGACGGGTCCGAGCCGAGAGGAACTCGTGGAGCAAATAACCATGGCAACATTTGATATCGACAAAGTCCGCGCCGACCTCGTAGGCAAGCTTGGCGGCTTTCACGTAAGCCCCGATCAGTTCCAGGATCTCCGGTTCGGTCAAAACTTGCGCATCGTCTTGGACCCCAAACTTCGAATCCAGCAAGGGATGCCGATGGGCCACGCGAGGCTCCCATCGGTGGTGGTCGTTGGGTCGGCAAAATCTTCCGGAATGGGTAAGCTGACAGCCGATTACCAAATCGTCGGTATGTCCCCAATGCTCGTGATGGGATTGACGGAGCCCTTCGAGCAACTGCTGAATGCCTAAGCGATTCGATTCGACCAGAATCAATTGGTTAGGGTTTGCCCGTCCGTCTGGCCGCACGGCCATCGCTTCGCCTCCCCAAATCAGCTTGGCCCCGGACTCCCCGAACCGCTTCCAACGCCTAAGCATCGGCTCGGTGATTCCTCCTGTGGTCGTTCCATCCCAGCCTTCCATTGGCTGGACGGCAATCCGGTTTCCTATCGTGCGAAAGTTCCATGAGCAGGATTCCATCAACGGGCTGCCGGTGGGTTGATGGACCTGCGTATCCAATGGGATGTCGATCCCTAGCGACTCGACATGCTTGTTGAACTGAGCAGGGGACTTTAGCGAAGAGAGTTTCGTTAATACGTGCATGATACGTTCGGGACTTTGACGTTTCGGGATAAGTTTCGGGTTGAGTTTCGGGACTATGGATTGCCTAGACTGCAGTCTTGTCGAGATTCTGATCGAGAGCCTGGTCAAGCTGGGACTTGGACGATCCGGACAATGAGTATACCGTTAGGATCGCGCCGAAGAGGATACCGACGATGCTGACCCATTGGGCGATACTCAGCTCGGTACCGAACTGTCCCCCTTCGTCGACCCGAACAATCTCTTCGAGGAAACGAAGCACGCCGTAGACGAGCCAACCTGAACCGAAGACCAGCCCCGGACGCTGGACCCATCGCGGGATCGTCAAACTCCAAAAGCAGAGCAAAAAGCCTGTGATCGATGCATAGATTTGCGAGGGATGAACCGGCAAACTTCGATTGGGCAGTTCCCGTACCACGGTCCGAACGCGGTCGGTGCGGACAAGGCCCTCGAGCTCCGGTGGGGCGTGCTCGCGCATGGCTTGGGCTTGCAACGAAGGTACCTGAGGCACCTGCCCAACTTGGATCGAATCGAGGATTTGGCCCGGCGCGATTCCATTTCGCTGAGCCCAACTTCCTGGATCGACCGCATCGATCGTCAAGTCTTGACCATCGGTCGACTTGGTATGAATTCCCAAAAGACGGCCCGAGGCGAGTTGATCCATGTAAGCCGGGGCGCCGCGAGGAAACGCGATCGCAGGCAAACCCGATTCGACGACGCCTCCGTAACAGCATCCGTTCATCAAGCAACCGATCCGACCAAAAGCAAGCCCGATAAAAAAAGCAGGCACGATCGCGTCGAGCAACGACAAAGGAACCACTTTTTGCAGGAACGTCCAACCGAGAATCCCGGCGATCCCACCGAGGATCGCTCCGTAGACGACCAACCCACCCTCGGTAAACTGAAGGGCCGTCCAGAGCTTCTCGGAGATCGAGGTACCATCGAGTTCGCTCCACTTTTGGACTATGTAAAAGAGCCTTGCTCCAAGCAGCCCTCCGACGACGGTCCAAAGGACCAATCCTAGGAAAGACTCTTTAGCCACCCCGAGTTGCAACACGCGACGGTAGGAAATCCCAACAGCGGTCAATACTCCGAGCATCATCATCAAACCATAGCCGCGTACGGGTAAGCCCACGACGATCTGGTCGGCCGTCCCGGGAGCAACCTTCGCTTCGATCGCAGGAAGGACAAATCCCAAGACCGCCGCACCGATAATCCAATTGAACAGACCTTCGTAAAGAGTCGATGCCCCTTTGGGTTGCTTGTAGCTGTAAAAAAGGGTGATGCCCAAATAGAGTAGAAGCCCTAGCATCGACCAACTGACCCAACCGAAAAGCGGGAGCGGTCCGACTTCATGCGGAAGATAGAAAAGGGTTTGCCGCATGGAAGCAGTGCTCCTTGGATCTTGAATTAATGAAGGGCGAAAGTGGCATTGTCGATCAAGCGCGTCGTGCCGACCCTCGCGGCGATGATCCCGACGACCTCCGAGGTGATCGTTTCGATCGGCTCGAGCGTATCGGGATGCACGATGGCAGCATAGTCGATCGAGTCGACAGGGCTCGACTCGAGCTCTTTGCGCATGAGTTTCTCGATCTGGCGGCCATCGGTGCATCCTTGATGGATCAACATTTCGGCACCCTTCAGAGCGCGCGATAACCCCAGTGCCCGCTGGCGTTCCGATGGGGAAAGGTAACGATTGCGGCTGCTCATGGCTAGTCCGTCGGATTCGCGGACCGTTTGGCAAGCTTCGATCGCAATGGGCAAGTTCAAGTCGCGGCACATGGCCCGAATGACTGCGACTTGCTGGTAGTCCTTTCGACCGAAGTACCCCACATGCGCCGGTAGGATCTGAAAGAGCTTGAGCACGATCGTTGCGACGCCTCGGAAATGCCCGGGCCGTATCTGCCCCTCCCAAGCTTGAGAGACTCTGGGCGGTTCGACGAACGTCGAATGGTCTTGGGGGTACATCTGCGCGTCGGTGGGTGTGAAGACCACATCACAGCCGTTCGCAGAGAGCAGCTCCAAGTCGTTTTGGAGCGTCCGGGGGTATTTCTGAAGATCTTCGTTCGGGCCGAATTGGGTAGGATTGACGAAAATCGTCGCGATCGCCACATCGCACTGCTGCTTGGCCTTGTGGACCAAGGACAAGTGTCCTTCGTGCAACGCGCCCATGGTTGGGACGATTCCGATGCGTTTGCCTTGCATGCGCATCTGGTCGACAAGACGGTAGGTCTCCTCGGAGGATGAGAGGACTTTCATGAGGGCTCGCTCAAGCGAAGTATTCGACGGCGTTGGTGAAGATCTTGAGCCCATCGCCGTGCTTGGGCAGCGACGATTGGCGGGTCCACGAGGGGTGGTTCGTCGGATCGAGGAATCGCTCGGGGTGTGGCATCAGGCCAAAGATCCGACCGGACGGATCGCAGATACCGGCGATGTTCCATCGGGCACCGTTGGGGTTGGTGGGAAACCCAAGCCCTTCGTCCCCGGTATGACCCTCGGGTGTGCAATAGCGCACCGCGATTTGCTTGCGGTCGACGATTTCCTTGCTCGCCTGTTGGTCGCGGATCAGCAAGCGTCCTTCGGCATGCGCCATGGGCAAGTAGATCTTTTCGATCCCTCGGAGAAAAACGCAATGATCGGATTCCGGCTTGAGATGAACCCATCGGGTCTCGAAACGCCCTTGGGTGTTCCATGTCAGCGTTGCTGGTGGTGTCTGCTCGTCGGAGTCAAAAAAGATCCCAAGCCGCATCATGATCTGAAAGCCGTTGCAGATACCCAACACCAATCGATCCTGGTTTTGAAACATACTGACCACCTCGGCCAGCCGTGTCTGCCACTGCACAGCCGCGATCCGCCCCGCAGCGATGTCATCGCCATAGCTGAATCCACCCGGAAAGCAGAGGATCTGAAAGGAGTCGGCAAGGCCAGGGTTCTCGATGAGCTGATTGACGTGGACCCGAACCGATTCCCCACCAGCCAATTCAAAGGCATAAGCCGTCTCGATGTCGCAATTGGTTCCTGGTGCTCTGACAATGAGCGCTTTTGGCTTGGCCATCCCGATCGTGTCTCCGCCCTATAGGACTAAATGCTGATGTATTTGTTGAAGTGATTTCAGAACTGATTGCTGGCAGTACTACTTGCTGGCAGTACTACTGCACTTGGAAATTGAAAGCCCAAATCCTATCGTTTCGCCTGCAATCTGTGCAGCAGACCGAGCCGATCAACCGCCGCTTCCAAGCTCTTTTTCGAAGACCGCTTCGAGTCGCTCGAGCCGTTGGCTCAGCATTGCAACGGTTTCTTTTAAGGCTTGGACCTCGGCGGCCAGTTGCGAACCACCCGATGGGTTTGCTTTGGTATCGAACCGAGTGTTTGCAGCTTGGGCGTCATCGGAATCTTCCGTCGCATCGCCGTTTATAAGTCCACTGGAAAGACCTGCCGCGACGCTCTTGACGACCGCTGCGAGTTCCCATTCGGGATAAAGGTTGTGCGTGACGATTTGCCCGCGTCCTGGGGGAGTCAATTCGACCATCAAGTTTTTGCTGACCAAACCATCGACGAGTCGTTTGAGTTCGTCAAGATCGTTGATCGGCTCCATGCGCGCAGCGCGTGTGCGGAGTTCACCGAGCGTCTGCTCGCCCCTCAGGAGCAGTTCGGTCATGATGGCGGCCTCGACTTTTTCCAATCCCATCCAATGGTAGGCATAATGCCGAACCTTGGTCACCCGCCCGCTTCCTTGGATCATCGCTGCGGCCCCTAGGGCCCTAAGTTCATCGACGATCGTTTCGATCTGTTCGGAAGTGTAGTTGGTGATCGGGGCCCGATTGCTCTTTTGGTTGCAGCCGGTTGTTAGTCCGGCGTAAGACATCGGGTAGACATCGGGGGTGGTTTTGGATTTCTCCATCAGCGTACCGAGTACCCGACGCTGCTTGGCAGTCAAAGGCTTCCAAGCAGGTTCGGAGTTAGCAGCGGCCGGTTGCTCGTTACTTGACACCTTCGGATTGCGTTCCTTCCTCGATGCAGAACAGGCGGTTGCGGTTGGCGATGTAGATTCGCCCGTTGGCAGCAATGGGGGTGGTATAGACAGCCGAACCGACGTTGATCTCGGCGATTTCCTTCTTTTCGGGAGAAAGCTCGAAGGTCAAGATATCGCCATCTTCGTCGCCGATATAGATCTTGTTGTCGGCGATCAGTGGAGAGGCCCAGGAGGCGGCCAGCATGTCATGGGTCCAGTGGGCCGTCCCGGTCTTGGAATCCAAGCAGTGGATAACTCCGGAAAAATCGGCGATGACCAAGAGGTCGTTTTTGATCGCCACGGTACCGCAGGTCCGGTGCATGGTTTGCTCGAAGTCTTTGGGGTTCGAGCCGATGTAGTGCCAGATGGCTGCCGAGTTCGGGTTGTCGCGTTCCAGATCGCCCTCGGTGGCGACCAAGGCTTGCTTGCGCTTCGGGGCGATCGTCACCGTCGGATCCTTGGCGTTGTACACGAGGGTCGGGCTGACGTCTCCACGTTTGGTCGGATCGATGCACCAGAGGTGGCCACCGCCCTCGCCGTGTTCGGGGTCTTCGCCGACAGCTACAAAGACGTTCCCGTCGTAGATGACTGGGGTGGCGATGATGTGGTTGCGGGTCGCCCCGTTGAGCTTGTAGACCGAATCCTTGGGGTTGCAATCGAACTTCCACAAGAGCTTTGCTTTTCCGTTTTCTCCTTTGGCATCGAAGCTGTAGAGCCAACCATCCCCCCCGCCAAAAATGACCTGTTCGACATCGCCCAGAACTCCATAAGCTGGCGAGGACCACTGTCCGTGGAGAATGTTCGGGCCCGGGGTGTTGTCGGTCCAGAGCACCTCTCCGGTGAATCGGTTCAAGCAGATAAAGCTAGGTGCTTTTTCCTCCGGCACGGTGATGTGACCATCATCGACACCGTTGGATGTGTTGACAAAGAGTAGATCGCCGACGCAGGTGACCGAGCAACTGCACATGTTGTGCTGAGAGACACCCAGCTTGGACATCATGTCGAGCTTCCAAATCACATCGGCTTCGTCTTGGTTTTCATTGGGCTCTTCTTTGAAGGGGCCATCGTTTTCTCCGTCGATGAAGCCTTCGGTGTCCAGGCAAGCGACTTCGCCGCGGCTTGTGACATACCAGAGTCGGTCTCCATCGATCAGGGGTGCACAGCAAATGCCTTGGTTAGGCCAATCGTGAACGCGGCCCGTAGGGAGCTTTTCGCTGCTGTGCTGCCAAAGGAACTTGCCGGTCGAATCGTCGAAGCAGATCAGGCAACCCAAGTCGACGGTCGCCGGATAACGCTTGACGTAACCCGACCCATTGTTTGTGCCGACGTACGCCTTGCCGTTGGCTACGACTGGATTTCCGTAAGTTTCCGAACCCAAAGCGGCCGACCAACGGATGTTCTTGCCCGTTTTGACATCGTAAGCGACGGGCAAAGGTCCAGAGTCCGGAACATTGTTTCGCTCGGCCGATCCGCCCCACTGGGGCCAATCCTTAGCTTTGACCTTCAGTTTGGAGATCCCCTGACTTGCAACGGCCGTCGCATCAAATTTGTCCTGGGCCTCTAAGCTCCCGGGAAAAATCGAGGCGGAAAAACTCGCCGCTGCCAAAAGTGAGAACCAAACCCTGTTTTTGGAAATCGTTCGTCGCATGCCTAATTCGCCTTGATCGAAGTTGGAAGGAGGTACTGTTGGCCAACAGAAACCATCCTATTGAGTCGGTAGGAGGAAAGCTATCGGAGTTCGATTATAGCCGACCTGGAAAGTTTTCGTAGACGCTAAGAGGTTTCCAAATCCAGGCTAATGCCCTAAACTGATTCGTGGGGTGGAGCGTGTTCCAACCCAAACTGATTTATCAAGAGTAGGAGATTTGATCCATGTCTGTAACAATTCGGCTCGCTAGCTTGCTCACTCTATCGGCCAGCCTCTTGGTTTTCCCAGGTTGCGAATCCTCCTGCAACCAGCCACTTTCGGCCAACCCAAGCGCTTCGGCCGGCGACAACGCGGCTCCAGGGGCCGAAACTGCCGAAACGAAATTGGTTTCCTTCAAAGTCGAGGGAATGACCTGCCCGAGCGGTTGTTACCCCAGTGTCAAGTCGGCGATCGCCAAGCAGAAAGGTGTCATCGGCATCGAACTGGCCCCGCAAAAGGAGGCCGATTCGATCGACAACCCGATCGTTTTCGTCAAGTACAAGGGCGACTTGGACTTGGATTCGACTCTCAAGGCGATCTCCCGGGCGGGATTTGAAGCCCAAGAAGTAGCCAACTAAGGGTCGGTACGCAAAAGGAGTTCAAGGAGGCCGAGCGGATGGATCAGGTATCAGGGACGCTCGATCGGCCATTTGTTCACCTTCATTGCCACAGCCATTACTCCCTTCTCGACGGAGCAGGGACGATCGATCGCTTGGTCGAACGGGCCAAAAATCTCGGGATGAACTCCTTGGCACTTACCGACCACGGTAATTTGCACGGGGCCTTGGAGTTCTACAAAAAGGCCAAAGCATCGGGAATCAACCCGATCATTGGCTATGAGGCTTACGTCGCCCCGGGGAGTCGATACACGCGCGACGCGGACTCCGCGAAAGAAGCTTCCTACCACCTGACGCTTCTTGCTCAGAATAAGACCGGCTTTCGCAATCTGATCCGCCTTGCTTCTCGCGCCCACCTCGAGGGCTTCTACTACAAGCCTCGGATCGACAAGGAGTTGCTCGAACTCTACAGCGAGGGGATTATCTGCTTGAGCGGATGCGTGTCGAGCGAATTTTCAAGGCTCATACTTCGAGGCTCCGATACCGCAGGATCGATCGAACAAGCTCAAGACGTCGCGGCTTGGTTTTCCAAGCTCTTCAAAGACCGGTACTTCATCGAGATCATGAACAATGGGATACCGATCCAGCGAGAGCAACTGCTCGGAGCGGTCGACATCGCCAACCGGATGGGTTTGCCCTTGGTGGCCACCAACGACGCCCACTACCCCGAACGCCAGGACGCCGAGGTCCAAGATGTGTTGATGTGCATCAGCACGGGTAAATTCCGGACGGATAGCAACCGCATGCGGATGGACAACGACCAGTTCTTCCTTCGGTCCCAGGCGGAAATGTACGAGAGCTTCCAAGGCCTCGAACATGCCGTAGCGCGCAGCCAACAGATCGCCGACTCGGTCGATATCCAGTTGGATCTCGGAAGCAGGAATTTCCCGTCGTTCGAAATCCCCAAAGAACAAACCAACACCGACGAGTACCTAAGGACTTTATGCATCCAGGGTCTCTTCGAGCGCTACGAAGGGGATACCGAGATGATCCCCCAGGGGCAATTGGCCCAAGTCGTCTTGGATCGCTTGGACCGCGAATTGGGCGTGATCCAAAAACTTGGTTTTTCCAACTATTTTCTCATCGTTTGGGACTTTGTCCGCCACGCTCGCGAAATCGGAGTCCCAGCAACCGCCCGCGGTAGCGGTGTCGGTGCCTTGGTCTGCTACGCACTGTATTTGTCCCACGTGTGCCCCATCAAGTACGATTTGCTCTTCGAACGCTTCCTCGACGAGAGCCGGTTGGAAGCCCCCGACATCGACATCGATTTTTGTCAGGATCGGCGCGGCGAAATCATTCGCTATGTCAAAGATAAATACGGCGAGGACAACGTCGCACAGATCGGAACTTTCGGCACCCTCAAAGCCCGAGGAGCCATCAAGGACGTCGGTCGGACCATCAATATCGCGCTGAGCCGTGTCGCGGAAATCAGCGAGATGATTCCCGAGGACGGTAAGACCTCCCTCAAGGAAGCCATCGAATCGAGCGAGGATCTGAGAAAGGCCGCGTTGAATCCCGAGATTGGCGAAATGCTCGACCTTGCGCAGAGAGTCGAGGGGATGGCCAGAAACATCGGAACCCACGCGGCCGCAGTCGTCATCGCCGATAAACCCCTGACCGAATACGTCCCGCTGATGCGAGGCTCGGGCAAGGACGATGTGATCACCCAATGGTCGATGGGTGACGTCGAAGCCGCAGGCCTCCTGAAAATGGACTTCCTGGGACTTCGGAACCTGACGATCCTCTCGAAAGCCGTCGAGATGATCGAAAAAACCCGAGGCATCCATGTCGATCCGATGAAGTTCCCTCTCGATGACGAGAAGGCCTTCGAACTGCTCCGACGCGGCGAAACCAAAGGGGTCTTTCAGTTGGAAAGCGGAGGTATCCGCGATCTGCTCCAACGCATGAAACCCGACCATTTTCGCGACATCATCGCCACCAACGCCTTGTACCGTCCAGGGCCGCTCGAAGGGGGGATGGTCGACGAATACATCGCCGTCAAGCTCAAGAAGAAATCCGCCACCTACCTGCACCCGGTGCTTAAGGAAATCCTCGAAGAAACCCACGGTGTGATGGTTTACCAAGAGCAGGTCATGCGGATCCTCAACCGACTCGGTGGGATCGAATTGGCCAAAGCCTACACGTGCATCAAGGCGATCAGCAAGAAGAAGGAGTCGATCATCGCGGCCAACCAGGAGAAATTCCTCCAAGGAGCCGTCGATTTGGGTCTGGCGAAAAAGGATGCCGAAGACTTCTGGAATAAGATTCTGAAATTTGCAGGCTACGGTTTCAATAAAAGCCACTCGACAGCCTACGCATTTATCGCCTATCAAACCGCTTATCTCAAAGCCCACTTCAAAGTGGAATTCATGGCTGCGTTGCTGACCGGGGATATCGCAAACCGAAATTTCAAACGCAAGGACCCATTGGTCGAGCACCTCGAGGACTGCCAGCGGATGGGGATCCCAGTCGAGCAACCGAGCATCAATTCCTCGCGCGGAGAGTTCGGAGTCCACGACGGCAAGATTCTCTTTGGTCTCTCGGCGATCAAAGGGTGCAGCAAATCCGTCGGCGATGCACTGGCCGAGGAACGAGAGCGACGCGGGCCATTCAAAAGCATCTTCGATTTTTGCAACCGCATCGACTCCACGCAATGCGGACGAGGATCGATGGAGTCGCTGATCATGGCGGGAGCTTTAGACTGTCTAGGCGGAACCCGCGCCCAGCATTTGGCGATCCTCGATAAAGCCATCCAAGGGGGTATCGCGGCGGCCAAGGACAAAAAGAGCGGCCAACTGAGCCTCTTTGGCGACCTAGCCGAGGAATCCGAAACCACGATCCAAAGCTTACCCAACATCCCCGAATTCCCGGAAAAAGAGAAACTTGCCAAGGAAAAAGAGGTCCTAGGATACTACCTCTCCTCGCACCCCTTAGCCGAATACGAATCGACCCTTAAGTCCTGCTGTACAAGCCATTCGATCGGTGCAAAATCCCTTGCGCATCGGACCGAGGTCTGGATGGGGGGAGTCGTCTCCTCGATCAAGATCGCACACACGCGAAACCCCAAGCCCGATTCACCGACGAAGTATGCGAACTTTGATCTTGAGGATCTCGAAGGCATCACACGTTCGATCGCTTGGCCAAACACTTACGAACGCTACGCGCCATGGATCGTCGCCGATGCGATCGTTTTGGTACGAGGTCGTATCGATAAACGGGGCGAGGAAGAAATCAATTTCATCGTCGATGAGGTCATTCCCATCGCGGAAGTCGAAGCCCGCTTCACCTCAGGCTTGACGATCCTGTTCGACGAATCCAAACATTCGCAAGAAACCGTCAACCGACTTGCCGAAGTCCTTCGCGGATATCCCGGTGATCGGGAACTTCAATTCGAGGTCAAGATGGCATCTGGTAGTCTCGTGTACATGACCAGCACCAAACATAAAGTCAGCATCACCCCAGAGCTTCGCAGTCGCTTGGACGATCTGCTAGGTGAATCAAGCCATCGGCTGCGTATGAACAAGCCTTCGGTCAACAACGACAGTGGCAATGGTGGATACCCCAAACGTCGGCAGGGCTAGTTCGTGCAACCTCTCCCGGTCGACGATCATCTTGAGTCCATCGCACAGACCGTAAGCTCCCATGGCATAACGGCCATCGAAGCTCCCCCCGGGTCTGGGAAAACGACCCGGATCGCACCATCGCTTCTTCGTTTGAGCGCGCAGAACCAGAGAATCTATTTGGTTCAACCGCGTCGCATTGCCGCCCGGTCCGTCGCCGAGCGCATCGCCAGCGAATCGAATCAAAATGTTGGGCAACAGATCGGATACGCCGTTCGCTTCGATCAAAAAATCTCCCAGCAAACACAGCTTGTGGTCGTCACCGAAGGCATTTTGATCCGCAAACTGCAGGAGGATCCGACGCTCCAGGAAACAAAAATCGTCATTCTCGATGAGTTCCACGAACGGTCGATCGATGGAGACCTGCTCCTGGGAATGCTCAGGCGAGTCCAGTCGGAAGTGAGAGACGATCTGAGGATCGTGATCATGTCGGCGACGCTCGACAAACAGTGGCTGGCCAATGCATTGCCCAGTGCGCCTTGGATCCAAATCTCTACGCCGAGTTTTCCGGTCACAATCCAATATGCACCGGCCGAGGCAAGGCAGGACATCGTCGAGCACGCGGCCAACGTGGCCTTGCGGGTCGCTCAAAGTCGGCCCGGGGACCTGTTGATTTTTCTTCCCGGAGCCGCAGAGATCCAACGCTGCTGCCAGTTGCTAAGAAATCACCGATTTAGCGATCCCATCGATGTCCTACCACTGTATGGCTCGATGCGAATCGAAGAGCAATCGCAAGCCATCCAGGTCGGTCCTCGGCGGCGGATCATCGTTGCGACGAATATCGCTGAAACCTCACTGACGATCCCCGGGGTCCAGACCGTCATCGACAGCGGGCTTGCTAGGGTCTTGCGATTCGCACCGGATGTCGGGCTCGACCGATTGGAATTGGAAAACATATCGAGTGCCTCGGCGACCCAGCGCGCGGGGCGCGCCGGGCGAGTTGGACCAGGGGTGTGCATTCGGCTTTGGTCGGAGGCATCCGACCGAGCGAGGTCCGCTTTTTTGGATCCCGAAATTCGCCGTGTGGATCTGTGCAATGCAAGGCTCCAATTGCACGCTTGGGGCGAAGGGGACCGCCAGGATTTTCCATGGGTCGAACCCCCTCGTGAGGAGTCCTGGGATGCGGCAGGTAGGTTGCTGACTCAACTCGGCGCCATCGATCGAGGCCAAATCACCAAACTCGGATTGCAGATGGGGCGGATTCCCCTCCATCCTCGACTCGCACGCCTTTGCATCGAAGCCCATGGCTATGGGTGCCTCGAACGGGCCGTTTGGCTCGCAGCGATGCTCAGCGAACGCGATCCGTTCGATCGACGCGGGCCTTCAAAGGCCATCGGCCAGCAAACTGCGACGGGTGCAAGGCAGATCCCGACTCGAAGCGCAAACGCTTGGCAGAGCGACTCGGTCGAGCGAGCCCGTTGGCTGCAACTTGGCCAAGCGGATCGGCAGACCCCCTTTGGGTGGTTGCACTCAGGAGGACTCCAGGCGATCAAGCAATCGGCTCAGCAGATCGAACAAGTTTGCAAGGGATTGCTTAGCGGCACTAGGCCAACGGCACGCGATGGCTCCGAGCCTCAAGCACCTGACGAAGGCCTTCAGCGCGCACTGCTTGCAGGATTTCCCGATCGGTTGGCCAAACGACGCGCCATGGGCAAGCCCCAGGGGCTGATGGTAGGAGGGAAAGGAGTTCAATTAAGCCCTGACTCTGGAGTGCGGGACTCGGAGTTGTTTTTGTGCGTCGAGGCGCAGGGAGCCTCGGGAGAAGCCTTCGTGCAACAAGCAAGCGGCGTGCGGCTTGAGTGGTTGCAGGGCGAGGCCCTTGCAACTCGGGATGAAATGTTCTTTCATCCAACACAGAAACAGGTCGTAGGCAGGCGACGTACCTACTGGTTGGATTTGTGCCTGGCCGAGACGCCCGTTGCCATCGCCGACGAAGAAGCTTGTACTGAGTGTTTGTTTGCGGCGGTCCAATCGAATTGGGAGAGTGTATTTCCCAAAGAGGATCCGAGCGTCATGCAGTGGGTCGAGCGCGTCGGGGCACTTGGAAAGTGGGTGCCTGAGTTGGGGCTGCCCCAACTCGACCTTCCTACCCTTCAAAAGGCGGCTTGGGAGCTCTGTCGTGGCAAGCGAGGTTTGGACCAAGTCCGCAACGGAGCATGGATCGACTGGCTTGAAAATCTATTGTCCCCCGAGCAGCGGCGCAGTTTATCCATGGAGGCACCCGAGAGGATTCAGGTCCCCTCGGGCAGTTCGATCAAAATCGAATATGCAGACGGCAAGCCACCGGTTTTGGCCGTGAAAATCCAAGAGGTGTTTTCGTGGAAGCAGACCCCGAGGATCGCGCGCGGTCGAGTTCCCTTGCTGTTGCATTTGCTCGCACCCAGTGGACGCCCCCAGCAGATCACCAACGATCTTGCTTCGTTCTGGACCAGCGGATACGCCGAGGTCAAAAAGGAGCTCAAGCGTCGTTATCCCAAGCATTCTTGGCCTGATGACCCATGGACGGCAAGTCCCACACGGCGCTGAGGCGAGGCGAGCTTGAGCTAGAGGCAAGCTTGCTCGGAACCGAGTTGCCGCGTGGGTTACTATAAAAAATCCGGGTTTCGCGGTAGAATCTTCAGGACGGCTGGTCCAATTTTTCTCTCTGTCCAGGAAACCGAATGCAACATGAACGACGAAACCCTGCAACGCATCTCGAGAACTTACGGAATTGAAAATTGGTCTGCAGGGTACTTTGGCGTCAACAACCAAGGGAACATGATAGCCCGCCCGGCAGCGAACGATCCTCGCAGCGTCGACTTAAAGTCCGTTGTCGACTACTTGCAAAAGGAAAAGAAACTTCAGTTGCCGATCCTATTGCGGTTTCCTCAGGTGCTTACCAATCAACTCAAGCTCTTGAGCGGATCGTACAAAGAAGCGATCGAGCAGTTTGGATACAAGGGCAAGCACTACCCCGTCTTCCCGATGAAGGTCAATCCGAGACGCGAAGTGGTCGAGGAGTTCCTCAAGGACACCGGCAGGTACCGCGTGGGGCTCGAATGCGGATCCAAGGCCGAGTTGTATGCGGCCATCGCCCAAGACCAGAACCCCGAATCGCTTTTGATTTGCAACGGTTTTAAAGACGAATCCTTTTGCCGTCTGGCTCTGCTGGCCGTCCAATCTGGCAAACGGGTGGTCATCGTCATCGAGAAGCTCAACGAGTTGAAGATTTTGCTCCGCGTTTGCACCGAGGCGAACATCTATCCCTGGATCGGGTTGCGGGCCAAGCTTTACACCAAGGGGAGCGGGAAATGGGCAAGCTCCGGCGGGGATTCGGCCAAGTTCGGATTGACCACATCGGAACTCTTGGAGTGTTTGCGGCTGATGTCTGAGCACGGCAAAAAGGATTTGCTCCATCTGCTTCATTTCCATATCGGAAGCCAAATCACCGACATCAAGCGGGTCAAGAACGCCATGAAGGAAGCGGCCCGGGTCTATGCCAAAATTCTTCAACTCGGTTATCCGGTCGAGTTTCTCGACATCGGTGGTGGCTTGGGTGTCGATTACGATGGATCGAAGACGCGCACCGAATCGTCGATGAACTACACCGTCGAAGAGTTTGCCAACGATGTCGTCTACACCGTGCAGACCGTCTGCGACCACGAGAATGTTCCACATCCGAACTTGGTGACCGAAAGCGGCCGAATGATGACGGCTTACCATACCGTCTTGGTCACATCGATCCGCGAGGAAATCGAAACGTTCGCCGACGATTTGCCTGAGGTGACGATCGACGAAGACGATCCACAAGTGATCACGGAGATGAAGTGGCTACTCGATGAAATCAATGGAAAAAACTACTTCGAGTACTACCACGATGCCGTCGAACACAAAGACGAGCTCTACACGCAGTTCAACCTCGGAATGGTATCGCTCGAGGACCGAGCCAAGGGGGAGGTCCTCTATTGGGAAATCTGTGCCCGAGCGTTGAAGGAATCCGAGCAGGCGCGAAATCCCAACGAAGAGTTCGAGGATGTCAAAAAGGTACTGGCTGCGAAGTACCTCTGCAATTTCTCGTTATTCCGCTCGGCTCCTGATTCCTGGGCCATCGGGCAACTCTTCCCGGTCGTGCCACTGCATCGCCTGCAGGATGCCAAAATCGATTTCGCCACTTTGGTCGATGTGACTTGCGATTCCGATGGAAAAATCGATAAGTTCGTCGATTTAAGAGATGTCAAAGAGACCCTTGAACTTCCTGAGTGGAAAGAGGGGAACGATTACTTCTTGGGGATCTTTTTGATCGGTGCATACCAAGAAGTCATGGGTTCGTATCACAACCTATTTGGCTTACCCAATGAAGCCTCGATCCATATCGAATCCGACGGACGATTCCACGTCTCAAAAATCGTACCCGGTAGCAAGATTCAAGACATGGTTAGCTTTGCAAGATACGACCTTACAGGATTGCATAGCCACTTCCAAAAGCGGCTCGAATCGAGAGTCGCCGGGGGGTATCTCGACGACCAACTCGCTGCGGCACTTTCGAGGCAATACGAGGAAGCGGCCAGTTGGACCACCTATCTGGATTAAAACGCCGTTGAATTGAAACCACCTGATTGGGACCCGCATCGGAACTTGGAGCTCAGGGAAAGGAGTCCAAAACCATGGCGAGAAACGAACAACTGATCCGTCAGCACAAAATCCTCCAAGTCTTAGAGCGTCGACGCTATGGCGTGACGCTCGAGGAGCTACGCTCCAATGTGGTCGAGGAACTAGGGCTTGGTACTCTCCATACCCGAAGTATCCGACGCGACATCGAGGCCCTTCAATCCGCAGGGATGCCTATCACCACTCAGGACACAGCCAGGGGTCGTGTATGGAAGCTCAACCGCAGCGATACCGGGCTCCATAAGATCGCGATCTCCGCGAGCGAATTGATCGCGCTGTCGATGGGACGCGATTTGATGATCCCGCTTGCGGGCACCCAATTTTGGCAGGGGATTGAGGCGTTTTGGCATAAAGTGAAAGAGCAGTTGCCCGAGGGCGTTTGGGACCACTACGAACGCTATCGGCGAACGTTGCGCGTCATCGGCGTGGTTCCCAAAACTTACGAGAAGCAACGAGGGATGCTCCAGACGATCAACCGAGCGATCCAGGAACATCGCAAACTCGATGCGATCTATGAGTCGACCGGTAGCCCAGCTAGGCAACGCATCCTCGAGCCCTATGGGCTAATCATCTACCAATCGAGCATCTATTTGGTGGCAAGCGAATTCGGACAGCACCTGGATTTGGAACCCGAGGAGCGGCTCCGGCATTGGAAGCTCGATCGATTCCAGTTCGCGGTGGCCATGGATGAATGGTTCAAACCGGATCCAGATATCGACCTCGATGTGCATCTGGGCCGTTCGGGGGGCATTTTTAGCGGGGACAAACCCTCGATTTACAAGGTCCGTTTGACATCCAAAGCCGTGCGATGGGTTCAAGAGGAACCTTGGCACGCCGAACAGACCATCGAAATGCAACCCGATGGTTCGGCCATTCTGAGTGTTCCTGCGTTTCACCCGTTAGAAGTCATCCCGCAGATTCTCCGTCTCGGCTCGGCTGCTGAACTATTGGAGCCAGCAAGCGCTCGGGAGATCCTCGCCGAACAGATCTCCGAAATGGCTGCAGTGTACAGTTCTAAAAAGAGCAGTTCGAAGTCTTCAAGCAAAAGTCGCTATGACCAGAGCAAAGACTCTTGACGGGAGACTTTGAGGAAAAGCTTGAGTTCCTTTTGTGTTGTTTGCTCGAAAGCGGCACAACGGAGTTGCAGATCCGAACTCGCAATGAGTTTTTAGCCATCAGGATCGTTGAGCAGATCGACCAAACGAGATCGCAGAGGTTCTTGGTATTTTTTGGGCCACGTTTGGTCGATCATCCCCAGCGAGATCATGTCTCTTAGATGCACTCGGTCTTTATCGCGATGAGCATTGAGCTTCATGAAGACGAGAGTTTCAAGTTGAACGGTTTGAAAATCGTTGGATCTCGACAAAGGTTCGATGTCGGGGTTGGGGTTGTCGCCGGCTCGTTCGATTTTACCGACAAGTACGACATGAACTGCATCGCGGGCAGAGGCGTCTGGATGTTCGACAAACATGTCCAGGGCAAGCGTTTTTCGGTGATGAAACCCTGCGGCGATCATTGCATCCTTCATTGCAGGAAAATCGTTTGGGCGCACGAGAATATCTACGTCCTGTGTCGTTCGCAGTGCGGCTTCATCGACCTGGGCGACCCAAGCCCTTACGGCATGTCCGCCGACGACGGCATAAGGCACCTTGGCATCTTCGAGGATCCTTACGGTTTTCCGCAGGCGTTCGTTGACTTTTTCCACCGCTCGCTCCATCCTGGCCCATAATTCTTCGCCGACGATTTTGAACTCAACCATAGCTAGACCCTCCGGTCCTAAGTTTACCCTACAACAGTTCGAGATCCTACTGCAGCTTTTTTGGCAATCCAACATCGCAGAGGGATTTTCCGCCAAGGCGCAAGGCTCGCAAAGGGCAGCCAAGCCGGACCGCTGATGGACGCTAACCAACAAGCTAACAGCATGTCGATAGCAGGCTGCGATGGTGATCGGTCGAAAAAATCTCGACCAAAAATGGGGATAAAATACACTGAGCCCTTAAATTGGGAGCTATGGACGATTCCAAGCTACCCACACCGCACAACAATTTTTTTCACTATGCGCTCTCGCATGTCGAGGCCGCAAGAGATCTGATCCAAACGCACCTGTCACCCAGTTTGGTTCAGATCCTGGATCTCAACTCGCTTGAACTTAAGAAAGACTCCTTCATCGATGAGGATCTGCGCCAGAGTTTCTCGGATTTGCTCTATTCGGTGCGGCTTGCCGGTGCGAAAGGCGAGCCTATCGAAGGACAAGTCTATCTGCTCTTTGAGCACAAGAGCCAGTCGGATCCGATGACCTGTTTTCAGTTGCTGCGTTACATCGTTCGGATATGGGAGCAGCGACTAAGAAGCGGTCTGACTTTGTGCCCTGTGTTTCCGCTAGTGGTCTATCACGGGCAGGAAAACTGGTTAGCTCCCAGGAGCCTCGAGGAACTCATCGGCGGTCCTAGGGCAGCATTCGAGTACGGTGTTCGGATGTCTTATCCTGTGCTAGATATTGCCAGAGTCCCAGATGAATCGCTTGCGAGGGATCCTTTTTTGCAAAGTGTGCTTGGTCTGCTAAAATACAGTCGCAGGCGGGATTTTGAGGAAAAGCTTGAGTTCCTCCTGCAGTGTTTGCTCAAGAGCGGGACGATCGAGGTTCGGCCAGAGCATGTGGAAGCGATTTTTGTTTACATTTCGAGCGCGAGTCCTTTGATACCCATAGAGAAGCTTACGATGACGATCGAAAAGTTATTCCACACCCAAGTCGAGCCCGGTTCGATCGCTGACCGATTTATCAAGCAAGGCCGTCAAGACGGCCGTCAGGAGGGCCGGCAAGAGGGGCTCAAGGAGGGTGAGATTCACTTGATACAAACATTACAGGAAATTTTTGGTTTGCCTATCAGCGATCCGGCGATGTTACAAGACCGGTCGCTCGAACAGTTGCAAGCGATCACCACCGAGCTTCGCAAGCAGTTCCTCGATCGCAAATAGCTCGCCCCATTGCAAAACGATTCTCCTGAATCGTTGGCTGCGAGCTAAAGCCCCATATCTAAAGTCCAAAGTCTACTCGATCAAAATTATTTCGACCAAGATCGGTCGTAAAACTCACTGATCCGTAAAATCGGGAGCTATGGACGAATCCAAGCTCCCTACACCGCACAACAATCTGTTCCACTATGCGCTATCGCATGCCCAAGCCGCCAGAGATTTAATGCAAACGCACCTACCTGTGGATTTGGTGGCGGCGCTGGATCTTGATTCTCTTGAGCTCCAAAAAGATACCTTTGTTGATGAGGAACTACGAGAAAGCTACTCGGATTTGCTCTATTCGGTGCAGTTTGTCGACCAAGACGGCCAGAGGGGCCAGGGCCAGGTTTATCTGCTACTGGAGCACAAAAGCCAGTCGGACCCGATGACCTGTTTTCAGTTGCTGCGTTACATCGTTCGGATATGGGAGCAGCGCCAACGCAGCGGCCAGACTTTGTGCCCTGTTTTTCCGCTGGTGATCTATCATGGTCAGGAGGCTTGGTCAGCTCCGGTTAGCCTCGAGGAGTTGATCGGCGGTCCGAGTAGGTTCTTCCAATACGGTGTTCAGATGGCTTATCCGGTGCTGGACATAGGCCGGATCCCGGATGAATCGCTAGCGACGGAACCCTTTTTGCAAAGTGTCCTTGGTTTGCTAAAATACAGTCGCCGGAGGGACTTTGAGGAGAAGCTGGAGTTCCTTTTGCGTTGTTTGCTCGGAAGCGGCACGACGGAGTTGCAGACAGAGCATTTGGATGCGGTTTTGGTTTACATCACGACCGTGAGTCCTTCGATTCCCATGGAGACCCTCGCGATGACGATCCAAAAGATATTCCCAACGCAAATCGAGCCAGGCTCGATCGCGGATCAGTATATAGCGAAGGGACGCCAGGAAGGGATTCAAGAGGGCCTTAAGGAGGGCGAAATCCACCTGATCCAAACCCTGCAGGACATTCTGGGGCTGCCAACAATCGATGCCTCGAGCCTCCAAGACCGGTCGCTTGAGCAGTTGCAAGCAATCACTGGCGAGCTTCGCAAGCAGTTCCGCGATCGCAATTAGCTCGCCCCATTGCAAAACGATTGTCCTCAATCGTTGGCTGACGGATTCGATCCTTGCGGCCATCTCGATGCTACCAACGCCGAATTGGTATAGTCAGAATGCAGATTCTCAGGCACCAAGTCCTTATCCCAAGGGTATCCCGCAATGGCTCCGAAACTCCAGAACGATCAACAAATGCTTCGGCGCGGCGCCTTGTTCGCAACCGCTTACGGCTCTCTGGCTCTAGCCGGTCTTGGTCGCGCCCAAGACAAGTCGTCCATCGCGGGGATCCATGAGGCAGTCGAATCGTTCGTCGAGCGCAATGAGATCGCAGGTGCGGTGACGATGGTTGTCGATAAAGACCGTGTGCTACACCTGGACGCAGCAGGCTACTGTGACTTGAAATCGAATACACCGATGACACCGGATCATCTTTTCTGGATCGCATCGATGTCCAAACCGATCACGGCCATTTGCGTGATGATGCTCGTCGACGAAGGCAAAATCGCTTTGGAGGATCCGATCGCCAGATACCTGCCCCAGATGGGAGAACTCAGAAACGAATCGGCCGAGAGGGTGAATGTTAGCGTGTTGCAAACCCTCAATCACACCTCCGGCATGCGAGAACTCGATGCACCCTACGGCGACACTTCGCTAGCCAACGCGGTCGAAAAGTATGCCAAATCGCTCGTTCAATTTCAGCCGGGAACCAAGTGGCAGTATAGCCAGACGGGGATCAACACCGCGGCCCACATCGTCGAGGTGGTCTCTGAGATGAGCTTCGATGCGTTTGTGCAGAAACGCTTGTGCGAACCGCTAGGCCTTAGCGATACGGCGTTCTACTTGACCGATAGCCAGCAGAAGCGTTTGGCAAAAAGCTACACGCGGACTCCCGCTGGGCAACTTACGGAATCCCCTATTTTCCTTCTCGCAGGAAAAAAGCCAACCGATCGCAATCGATTGCCTGCAGCCAACGGTGGACTGTTTTCAACACCTGCGGATTATGGTCGGATCTGCCAAATGCTCTTGGGCGGTGGGACTTGGCAGGGCAAGCAAATCCTAAGCGACAGATCGGTTAGCTTGTTGGGCAAACCCACCACAGGCGAATTGGTCACGGGCTTTACCGACGGGAACGCTTGGGGGATTGGCTGTTGCGTGGTGCAAACCCCCAAAGGCCCGACGGCGATGCTCTCGAAGGGCACGTATGGTCACGGGGGTGCTTATGGCACACAAGCTTGGATCGATCCGGTCCGAGGGCGAGCGTATCTCCTTTTCGTCCAGCGGGCCAATTTCCCCAACGCGGACGCTTCGGATCTGAGAGTTGAATTTCAGAAGCTAGCTGCTGCTGGGGTTTAGGGGTTCAACAATGAAAGAGGCGATAAACCTCGCTGGGTGAGAACGTGTCACGATTGGTAAACACTCACCCGAGTGCTTGCGCCCAATACCGCTTTCAAAAAGATCGAACCGGACGGACCGCGCCGATGCAACATAAAACGTTGCGTCGGTTCGCCGCATCGACTAGATTGGCAAGCGTGTGAGCCAAGCAAGGGCCAGCGAAACGGTCAGCATTTAAGAGGGATTCGATTTGTCAAGTTTCAATCTGGTGGCATCACGTTTTACGCACGCATTGGGAGTGACTCTACTCGCCTTGAGCTTCCTGCCAAGAGTCACCGCGGATGAACCGATTCGTGTACTTGCAAGCCCCTTTAGCCGCCGCTGACCGGAGGGATCAGTGCAATCTCCAGCGTGTTTGAATGGGAGTTGCCCGCTAGGCCGATGGTTTCCTCGTCGTCTACGAACGACTCGCTGACGGCCAAGCGACTGATGCGGATCAGTTCAGCCGCTTGGGGATACCGTCGGGCCAGGTCTGCTTTGATTTCCCCAGCGTGCGTTCCTGGCTCGATCTCGATAATCACCTTCTCGGTGCCAATCGCTTCGCGGATCCCCGCAAAAATCCGTATGGCATAGCTCTTGGCATGGTTCTTGGTCATCGGTTTCAAAAGCTCGATCGCGACGAGGGTTTGCGTTGCCATCTGGATCGCGGTACTCTAGCGATCCTCAGTGTCCGTCAGGGATAGTAAGTATTCGATTCTAGCAAAGTCAGCTCGTTTTGCAGACGGTAAGACCAAGGGTTTCTTCATGGGAAAAGTCTTCGTAACACGCCGTATACCCTCGGTCGGCATCGACCGCTTGCGAGAGCATCACACGGTCGATGTTTGGCCCGGCGAGGATCCTCCGCCTCGCGAGGTCCTGCTGGATCGTGTACAAGGCTGTTCGGGGATCCTCTCGATCCTGAGCGATCCGATCGATTCGCAGATTATGGATGCGGCGGGCAAGGAACTGCGCGGGATCGCCAATTTTGCCGTCGGCTACAACAACATCGACGTTGCTGCCGCCAAAGCCCGCTCGATCCAGGTGGGCAACACCCCTGGAGTCTTGACCAACGCGACGGCTGACATCGCCGTCGGGCTGATCCTTGCGGCTGGTCGATGCTTCGGTCCAGCGATCCACAATGTCGAACAACTCCAATGGCGCAATTGGGAGCCCATGAAATTCCTCGGACAGGAGTTCGAGGGCAAGACGCTTGGGATCATCGGTATGGGAAGAATCGGAATGGCGGTTGCCAAGCGGCTTCATGGGGGGTGGGACATGCGTGTCCTTTACACATCCAGGCAACCGAAACCCCAAGTCGATCAGCAGCTCGGAGCAAGCCGCGTCGAGCTCGGTGAGCTACTGAGCCAAAGCGATGTCGTGAGCATCCACTGCCCACTGACTCCTGAAACCCGTAATCTCATCGGAGCCGAACAGCTTCAACGGATGAAACGGCATGCCATTTTGGTCAATACAGCCCGGGGCGAGGTCATCGACCAAACCGCATTGGCACAGGCCCTGAGCGAGCGACGGATCTTTGCAGCAGGTTTGGACGTGACGACCCCCGAGCCCATCGCCCCAGACGATTCCTTGCGTCAATGTCCGCAGTGCTTGATTCTTCCGCATATCGGCTCGGCGACGGAGCATGCAAGAAACCAGATGGCGACGATGGCCGCAGAAAATCTGATCGCGGCGATATCGGGCCAACCGATGCCCTTTGGGGTGGGATTGTAATCCCTGTAGCGATACTGACGGGCATTGCTTGGATTTCGTACCTTTGGGCCTAAACCGGAGTTTTTCCCAGAAAATCCGGCCCATTGAATCGTTACTTCGTGCGGAATCGCAGAGCCAAAGGGTGCAGAAGATTTGACACCCCCCGCTCGATCAATAGAATACAGTCAGAACGCGAGACAAGCAGAAGATCACTTCTGCCCTCAGGCCTCCCATATTTCACCCCCCGGGGTACCGGTTATGTTTGGAATTGGAACACAAGAGCTGATGATCTTTTTGCTGATCGCAGTCCTTATTTTCGGTAGCTCCCGATTGCCATCCCTGATGCGCAATCTTGGACGAAGCGCTATCGAATTCAAAAAAGGGATGCGAGATGACGATTCGGAATCCCCGTCTGAAACCACCAAATCGTCCTAGTTCGGACCACACTTGAGGTATGTCATGTTCGGAGGAATCGGCACCACGGAAATGGTCGCTTTTGGAGTTTTGGCCCTGATGCTCTTCGGGTCCAAATTGCCTGAGGTAGCCAAAAACCTCGGTGGAACCTACCGGCAGTTGAAGAGGAACGTCGACGATTTCAAGCGCGAGTTTCACGCGGTCGACACCTACGAACCCCCGAAAATTCAGCCGAAAATCGACCTCGACGAACCGCAGATCGTCGAAACCTCGGCCCCGAAGTTTGAGATTCCCAAAGACGATCAGGTTTAGCGAGTTCCGCTAGGGTTTCCTGCACTGCTGGGCGATAGAAATTGCCCTCGACTCAGAGCTTGCCATTTGTGTATTTCCGATTGCACACCGCACGGGAAATGCCCTTCGCGAATCCGAGTCTCTCTACCCAGGACCCTGAGCCATGAACCGCCTCGAAAGCTTCTTGATCGGATTGGCCTCTGGCATCGCCACTCTTTACTTGGTCATGCATTTTACACTCGTGCGCGGCAGCGATGGCTTCCATTTCATCCCCAAGCTCAATGCCAAACTCGATGTACCTTACGAGGACGTACGGGACTTTCAGGCAGAGCATTGGCAACGACGCCCCGCCTTGACCATGTCGATCCTTCGGGCTCGCAAAGGCCACCTGATCGATGAGCGCACGCAGCGATCCATTCAGAAGACGACCCAGCAGATGATCTCCCAAGCAAGGTCTGTGCACCAAGCTGGTACTCCATCGGTCGATCACACCACCGCAGGACCAGCCGCGCTGCTGGCTGGTCACTCCAACCCATTGAGTTCAAGCCGATAGCTCGGGCCGCTTAGCCTTCGCTGACTCTTAGCTTGAAGCATCGAGAATCGACACTGCTGAGTTGCTCGATCGCTTCATGAGCTTTGCTCGCATCCGACTCGGTGCACACATGAGTCATGATGATCAGAGGAACTCTCGATGGATCGCTCGCCTCGGCTGGCTCATACTGGATGATCGAAGAAATCGAGATCCGATAATTCCCAAGAATCCCAGTGATTTGGGAGAGAACCCCCGGCTCGTCGGCCACGAGATAACGCATGTAGTAGCGACCGAGCGTCCGAGCGTAGGGAGTCAATTCGATCTCGCATTGGCGGTCCGACCATAGTTGCAATCGACGGAAAGTGATGTCCGTTCGTCCTGCTGCCGTATCGATCATGTCGGCCACGACGGCCGACGCGGTGGGCATCTGCCCGGCACCTTGGCCGTGAAAGAACATATCCCCCACGGCATCTCCGACAATGGTAATGGCGTTGTAAGGCCCGCGGACCTCGGCCAAAGGACGACCGTTGCGAATCAGAGTAGGTGAGACGTGGAGTTCGAGGTTGTCATCGATCAGTTGTGCGGTCGCCAGCAGACGGATCCGATACCCGAGTTTCTCTGCATAGCGAATGTCTTCGATGGTGAAGGCTTCGAGGCCGTGGCGTTCAATGTCTTTCCAATCGATACGAACACCGAAGGCCAGGTGGGCAAGGATGGCAAGTTTCTGAGCCGCATCGCTACCGTCGACATCCATGGTCGGGTCGGCTTCGGCATAACCCAAGTTTTGAGCGATCTCCAGGGCACGATCGTAATCGAGCCCTTTCTCGGACATCTGAGTCAGTATGAAATTGCTCGTACCGTTGAGAATTCCTTGCAAAGAAATGATTTGGTTGGCAGTAAAGCACTGCGTGATGTTGGCGATGATCGGGATCCCGCCCCCGACGCTCGCTTCGAAGGCGATCGTTCGACCGAGACTTCTTGCTCGGTCGAAAAGCTCTTCGCCATGTTGGGCTAACAGGGCTTTATTGGCGGTAACCACGTCCTTGCCCGATTCGAGCAACTTGAGCATGATCGTGCGGGCAGGTTCGATCCCCCCGATCAAGTGAGCCACGACTTGGATTTGGGGATTCTCAAGGATCTCCTGAAGATCGTCGGTAAGAACCCCTGCGGGCAGGCCACTGATTCCCCGATCCTTAGAAAGATCCCGAACCAAGGCCTTATTGAGCCACAAAACTCTCCCAGCGTGCCTTGCCAATCGGTCCCCGTGATCGAGCAGAAGCCTCGCGACACCGGATCCGACGGTTCCCATTCCGACAATGGCGACGTGGGTTTTCTCCATTCCTCGCCAGCGGTCTGTGCGCCAAGGCTCTTTCGATGGTTCGTCCAAAATATCTAACCTGCAATTCCTATCCGGCAACTTCTATGCGGCAATTTCGATCCTGGCTGCCCTGTCGTAGCCCGTTTTCTCAGATCCAGAGACGTCACGGATCTTAGATTTCCCAGAAAAAATCGCAATCCTCTCTTGCTCGAGTTTTGAAGGTATCGAGGAAAATCCAGGGTTTTGAAAGGACTAAAACGAATTTCCAGGCCGAAGAAATGGAAAGAAATCAAGATTTTTAAAAAAAATCTCGTTTCGCTCGAAACCCCAACGATCCCCTTGGGTTAACCTACCCCTAGCGGTTTGCATTCTAATAAGCTATCCCGGAGCGAGTTTAGAGGCAAAGGCCACGCCCACCCAACACACACACCCAACACACACCGAACGCTGCATGAAGGGACTTGCTCATGCTCGGCCTAAGAATCACTCGTATTTCGTTTCGATCTTTGCTTGGTCGGAGATCTCTCAGTGGCTTTGCCTGCATCAGTGCTTTTGGACTCATGGGCGCCGAAGGCTCTCTGAGAGCTCAGGAAGCAGTTCCAAAGTTAACCAAGCAAGAGACGCAGTTTTTCGAATCTCGCATCCGCCCGATCTTAGCCTCCAAGTGCTACAGTTGTCACTCGGTTGAATCCGGCGAAGCCGAAGGGGGCCTCAGGCTAGATTCCCGCGCGGCGATGCTCCGAGGCGGTTCGGCGGGTCCTGCCGTCCAACCCAAAGAGCCGACCAAAAGCCTGATCATCAAGGCCATCGAGTATCACGACCCGAACTTGGCCATGCCTCCGAAGAGTGCCGGCGGCAAGTTACAAGCAGGCGAGATCAAGGACCTGATACGTTGGGTTCGAATGGGCGCTCCGGACCCTCGCAAGGAAGAGGAGCATCTGATTGCCAAAGAAGAGATCAACGAATCGGCCAAACAGTGGTGGGCTTACCAACCCCTGCTCAAGCCTTCGATTCCTGGCGAGGACTCCTGGAGCTGGACGAACATCGATCGGTTTTTAAGCCAAAAGCACCGCGAGACGAAGCTGCAACCCGTCGGCGATGCGAAACCCGAGTCGCTCTTGCGGCGATTGTATTTTGACCTGACCGGACTTCCCCCCTCGGTCGATCAAGTTCGAGCGTTTTCAGAAGATCTGGAAAAGGGGCTTCCTCGCCAAGAGGCGATCGAGAAGGTCGTCGACCAACTCCTCGAGAGCGACGCATTTGCGGTTCAATGGGCAAGGCATTGGCTCGACGTCGCGCGGTACGCCGAATCCTCCGGTCGCGATGTGAATATTCCTTACAATCAAGCTTGGAGATACCGCGATTGGGTGATCGATGCGTTCCGTAAGAATAAACCCTTCGACCAATTTCTCATCGAGCAAATCGCTGGCGATCTGATTCCTGCAGAGGGCAAGCAAGAACAAGCCGAGTCGATCGTCGCTACAGGGTTCCTGGCCATCGGATCGAGGAACATCAACGAAGGAAACGTCAAGCTCTTTGCACTGGACCAAGCCGACGAGCAGATCGATTCGGTTTTCCAAGCGACGATGGCCACGACGATGGCCTGCGCGCGATGCCATGACCACAAATTCGAACCGATTTCTCAAAAGCAGTACACCGCTGTTGCAGGCATCTTTCTTTCGACCGATACCCGCTTTGGTGCGTCGGGCGGAAACAACGGTCGCAACGGTGCCGACCCGATCGAGCTCTCGAGCGAGTGCGATTTGCCAAGCCTGCCGGCTCCTTGGGGAGATTCGGAAATCGCCAAGAAACGCCAGGAATTGGCCAAGCTTCAACGTCAGATCGCTTCGATTGTCGATGAAATCGAAGAGAAGCGAAAAGCGGCCAAGTCCAATGGGACTTTCGACCGTAGCCGCCAGCAAGAGTTACGAAAGCTGTCTCAACAAGCCAACGAACTCGAGTTCCAACTCTCGGCGCTCAACGAGGACGACACCGTTCGGCCCCTTGCGATGGGAGCACTTGACCGACCGACCGAGGCTCCCAAAACCGATTCCAACCGCGAAAAGTTGAACCGGTATGCGGGGGCACTTCGCCGAACCGCTTTTCCAACGATCGACGACAGTCCATTTTTCGCAAGAGGCGACGTGGGCATGCCCGGCGAAAAAGTACAACGAGCCGTCCCCGATCTATTCGGAGACGCAAAGGATTATCCAGTACCGCCGAACGCCTCAGGTCGATTGCAATTGGCCAAGTGGATCGCAAGCCCCAGCAATCCAATGACCGCCCGCGTGGCTGTGAACCGTTTTTGGCACTGGATGATGGGCCAGGGCCTCGTCGATAGCGTCGATAACTTCGGAACCACCGGTAGCCGTCCATCCCACCCAGAACTGCTCGACCATCTGGCCGGCGAATTTATTTCCGAGGGATGGGACGTCAAAAAACTCGTTCGTAAAATAGCCCTGAGCCGAGCTTATCAGCTTTCAAGCGTTGAGCCGAACCCATCGGCTTTCTCCGCAGATCCGGAGAACAAACTCCTTTGGCGGGCCAAGGGTCGGCGGTTGCAAGCCGAAGAGATCCGCGATGCGATGCTCAGTCTCTCCGATCGGCTCGACGATAAACCGATTCTCGGGACCGCCATGGCCAAGAAGAATATTGGAAACCGCGTCGACCCTAGCTCCGCGAAAAAGCGGGGCAAAGGGGAGGTCTTCCCCGAAGACATCTGCCGCTCGATCTACCTGCCCATGCCCCGAGGTGCCTTGCCCGAAGTCCTAGAATTGTTCGACCTACCAGATGCCATGGTCGTCCAAGGAGCACGGGAGACGACCAATGTGCCGTCCCAATCGCTTTATCTTCTGAACAACCCTACTGTCGCTGGCCATGCAGGCGCCGTGGCCCGCAAGGTACTTGAGTCTGTACCTGGACGAGGTGCTGAAAACTTTGAACCCAGACTGGAACTCCTGTACCAAATCGTCCTATGCCGAAAGCCCACCGGAGATGAACTTTCCTTAGCCGACGAGCTATTCCGAAGTAGCGATAGCAGCGAAGTCGGTTGGGTAAGCCTCGCAAGAGGACTGCTCGCAACGGCTGAATTCCGATACTTAGACTAACTCTTACCTGTTCAGCCTTAAAGAACCTCCCTAGTAAACCCCGGTCCTCGTAAACCGATCTTAGAACCCCTTTCCAGCAGGAAAAACGCCAATGTCTCTTTGTCAAAATCGAGTCGACTTGCTGTCGCGTAGGAGCGTCCTTCAAAACACCGCATGCGGTTTCGGATGGTTAGCCCTCTCGGCACTTTTGGCCAAACAAGGGCTCGCCAATGGAGCAACAAGAGTTGCAGGAACGCATTTCCCGGCCAAGGCCAAGCGGGTCATCTTCCTCTACATGCGAGGTGGTCCCTCCCACGTTGATACTTTCGACTACAAGCCGGAATTGGCCAAGGCCGACGGGCAAAACGGGCCTCGGGGCGGAAGCAAATGGATGAAGTCGCCTTGGAAGTTCCAGCAACGAGGCCAAAGCGGATTGTGGATTTCCGATCTGTTCCCTGAATTGGGAAAAGTTGCCGATGACATGCTCATCGTCAATTCGATGCAAACCGAGGTGCCTGCCCACGCCCAAGCCACGATCCGCATGCACACTGGCACGAGCCAGTTTGTGCGTCCGAGTGTCGGTTCGTGGGTCCTCTATGGCCTCGGGGCCGAGAACGAGAGCATCCCGGGTTTTATCAGCATCGGTGCGGCCGGCAGCGCTCAAAACTATGGAAACGCCTTCTTGCCAGCCTACTACCAAGGCATGCGATTGGGAAATGGAAATCGTGAAGTCGATGAAACCCAAATCGCAAACCTCGCTCCCTTGGTCGGCAGCGAAAGGCAACGCCGCGAGTTGGATTTCATCCAAGGCATGAATCAAAAGAAACTTCAAAACGATCCCGGGGATCAAGAAATCGAAGGAGTTATCCGCTCCTACGAGATGGCTTACCGCATGCAATCGGAACTCCCAAAGGTTCTCGATATCAAGTCCGAAAGCGAACAGACCAAAGAGCTTTACGGACTCGACCGCAAGGAAACCAAGGGCTTCGGTAGCAAATGCCTCGTTGCCCGACGCATGATCGAAGCCGGAGTTCGCTTCGTCGAAATCTCCCAAGGCTCCTGGGACCATCACTCGAACTTGAATTTGAATTTGACCAACAACTGCGGTCAAATCGATCGTCCGATGTTCGGCTTACTTACCGACCTGAAGCAACGAGGCCTCTTGGACGAAACGCTCGTCGTCTGGGCAGGCGAATTCGGTCGAACTCCTTACGCCCAAGGGCGCGATGGCCGAGATCACAACCATAAAGCGTTCAGCTTGTGGATGGCAGGCGGTGGAGTTGCAGCAGGAAAACAATACGGCCGAAGCGGTGATTTTGGAGTCGAAGCGACCGAAAACCCCGTACCAATCGTCGATTACCACGCAACGTTGCTGGCCCTCCTAGGGCTCGACCACGAGCAACTGACCTACCCTTATGCAGGTCGCGATTTCCGATTGACCGAAACCAAAGGCCAAGTCGTCCGGGATCTAATCGGCTAAATTTCATGGGGAATTCGTCGAGCCACGCCGCTTGTTGCTCCAGATCACGTCGGCAGGTCCAAAAAAACCAAAATCCGGTCGTTTCTCCAATCCCTCAAAAGATTTCCTGTTAGATTAAGTCGACAAATAGTTAGATTTAACGGTTACACGCCGAACGAATGTTGCGGACCAATCGTCCAAGGACATCGTCATCGGACAGCCCACTTGGGATTTCAGACCCCCGGGGAGGTTGTTCGTGCAATTCGTCCGGTGTACGATTCGGCAGAGTTTTGCGAGGCCTTCAGGAGACGACTGGCAGTGAAAAAGTACAATCGAAAATCCCTCGCCGGTTTCACACTGGTCGAATTGTTGGTCGTCATCGCCATCATAGGAGTGCTCGTGAGCTTGCTCCTGCCTGCGGTCCAAGCCGCACGCGAGGCCGCGCGACGCACGCAGTGCATGAGCCATATCAGGCAACTTGCCCTCGGTTGCTCGAACTTCGAGAGCGCTTACACCAAGTACCCTTACTGCCGCAAATACGACATCTGGGATTCTTACACTTGGACCAGTCAAATACTCCCGTACATCGAACAACCGTTGATGTTCAACCTGATGTACACCATGCCGCAGACCCCGTATGCGACCACCGCTCCGGGCCCGAATTCCTTCATCGGCGACGATCCTAAATTGCGGGAAGCCAGACATAACCGCGTTTCGATTTTCATCTGCCCGAGCGATGGCAAACAAACGGAGAATGAGATGGAAACGCTTGCCTACGGTTTTCACCGAGGCAACTATAGAGGTTGTGTGGGCCCCGGAGATATGTATGCGACGGCCACCGATACGAGCCAAGGCCCTTGGGGACCTGGTTTCTTTACCGTAATGCCCAACCAAAGTCTCGATACGAATGCCAGAGTTCGCACGATCTACAACCGCTCGCGCGATTGTACCGATGGCTTGTCCAACACCATCATGCTCAGCGAAGGCCTGATGGCCAACGTCACTTGGTGGGGAGGAGCCATGGGAGAAATTCATTACGGGAACATGGGCGGCTCGCTCTTTTCTACCACGCTGACTCCGAATTCCACCGCCCCAGACCGGATCTTGGGACCATGTCCACAAGACCAAAGCGATTCTCGGTACAAGGCTCCTTGCTTGAGCCTAGGCGGGATCGCCTGGTGGACCCGCTCGGGACAACTCGCCCATGCCGCTGCCCGTAGCCTCCACGGCTCTGGAGTCTCCGTTGCGATGGCCGACGGAAGCACCCACTTCGTAACCAACAGCATCGAACTGGCCGTCTGGCGAGGATTGGCAACCGCTAGCAACAACGAAAAGGTCATCCTGGAATAGAGCCAGCCCCAAGAACCACGATCGATCCTAAGCCTTGCTCCTCCAAGACAAAGTCACCTCCTGTGCCCGAATCCAACCCAATGCCCCTCGGTCCATGCCTGCTACTGCTCTGCTTGATCGCTACTGCTGTCGGTTGCGGGCCGGCAGGATCGAGCGTCCAAGGCACCGTCAGCTATCAAGGCACACCGATTGAAAAGGGGATGGTCACCTTCACACCTGTCGAAGGAAAAGGGTCGGTCGTAGGTTGCAACATCGAAAACGGAAAATTCTCCGCAACCGGAGTGACCCCCGGCAAAAATGTGCTGACGGTAGCTGCCGTCAAGTCCGTCACTTTTTCACGCAGTTCCGACGAGATGAGCAAGATGGCCGCAAGCAAAGCAGGTAAGGGCTCCATCGAAGGCTTGATCGACCCTGCAGACGTTGTTCCTGCCGATGCCAAAGGCAACGGAGCCGAACACATGATCAACGAAGGTAGCAACACCCTCGATTTGCAACTCTCCAAACCTTAGATCCTCAGATCCTCGGCTCGATGGAATCTAAGACTCTCGCTGCCCACCTTCTGAACACTCAACCCCATTGAATCTAGGAGAATCGATCATCGCGACTTTAAAAATACTTAGCGGTTTGTTGCTCGCGTCGTTTGTGACGCTGATGGTCGTCTACGCAGGTAACCAGGCCGAATCGAAACCTCAGGCAGACAAAAAAACCATGCTCCGGCACGTTGTGATTTTCAAGTTCAAGGAAGCCAGTCCCGCCGTTGAAGTCCAAAAGGTCGTCGATGGATTCAGGGCTCTCGGGTCCAAGATTCCCGAAATAGCATCCTTTGAGTACGGGACCAACAACAGCCCCGAAGGTCTCAACGATGGGTTTACCCACTGCTTCTTGGTGACCTTCAAGAGCGAGAAAGATCGAGACGCCTACCTACCGCACCCAGCCCACAAAGCCTTCGTCGAATTGCTAAAACCGCATTTGGACAAAGCGATGGTCATCGACTATTGGGCCGCCGAGTGACTTAACCGTTCGGATACTGCCTGCAATACTCATAGACAGCCATGGTCGTTGCCGTTGCGACATTGAAGCTATAAGGCTGTCCGTAGACGGGAATCTCAATGACGTCATCCAAGACGTTCAATTCATCCTGCGATAACCCTTCGCGCTCTGCCCCGATGACCAAAGCGGTTTTTTGGGCAAACGAATAATGATAAAGGGACTGCGAACCGGTCGTTTGCTCTAAACCCGCCATACGGTAACCGTCTTGGCGAAGTTGCTTCAGGACCGGTAGGAGACTGCGGCGCTGGACGACTTGGACATAATCTGCCGCATCCCTTGCAATTTCACGATCGACTTTCCCCTGGCCACAATGAATAAGCTCTGGGATGCCCGCACATCCACAGAGCCTGACGATACGGCTCAAGTTCACATTGCTACGCAGGGGAGCAAGAGCCAAGATCAGTCCCCGTGGCCGCTGCAAAAGAGTCGGCGGTTTGTGACGAACATGCTCGAAGCGATTCATGACATCAACGCGTCGATGCGATCGATCAATATTTTAAGAAACTCCCGGTCGCTCGAGGGCCTGCCCGGCGCGTTCGACGGGATCGCATCCGAATCGATCACACCGCGCATCGCAAGCACCATCGCCGCATTGTGCTTGTAGGCCGGAACAGGTGGACGAAAGGTAAAGCCCCCGAGCATCTGCAGAGCATCGTTGAGCTCATAAAATCGAGCGTCCTGGTTTCCCCAGTAGATATCGCGAAGTGCAAATGCTTCCGGATAGAACGCCGAGAGCCCGAGCAAGTAGTCGCTTCCCCACTGGATCATATCGATCGCAAGGTCATTGCCAGTGTAGATACGGAAATCCGGCCTAGTTTGGTCCCTGCATGCAAGCCGTTCCCATTCCATCACCCTCGAAAGCGAAGAGTGCTTGAGCCCCCCGAGGCTCGGAATATCCAACAAGTGTCGGAACGTGTCGATCGAATAGATCGCTCCAAATGGGGCGAACATTTTCCCGAGTTCAAAACCTAAAAATCGATCGACCGAAGCGCCGATCCGCCGGTAAACATCCACGATCCTTTCCGGCGATTGCTCGACCAATTCGGAACATTGAAATACGATCGGTATGCCCCCTAACGCACGGATTTCCGTCGCCTGAGTGCAGGAGTTGGCAAGCATGTCTCCATCGAGATCCTCGACGAAAGCCCCGGCGACAAACGGTCGGCCAGCGGCCAGTCGAGCTACAAGTTGCAGAATCTCGCGTCGCTCGGAGAGCGAAAGTAGGTTTGCAAATCCAGTATCCATGTTGATCGCTGGAGTCAAACCACAGGCCCACGTACGCTCGAGTCCCCGCTGATACGACTCAAAGTCGATCCTACCGACCGGTTTCCAAGGGAGATAGGCCGCCGAAATGCCTTCTGGCTTCCTGGAAAAATGGACTTTGGGAATCGCAAGCATGGGGATCTTCGAAGGTAGGAGTCGGAAAAGATCTCTTGATTCTATCAACAGCGGCGCATTGTCCAACGGTCCAAACCATCGAATTCAGGGCTCGGCTTTTGCCGCAAAGTTCTCGTTTTGAAGCGGACCCTAGCCACCGGATCGACGGCCAAGCTTCCCACGACACCCCCACAAGGGGGGGTTTAGGGGGAAACGCGCGTTAAAATCGGAGGTCTAGGTAAATTAGGAGGTGCAATAGGCAGACTATTTACTAAACTTTAGCGTCTAGGCTCCCTAAATTGATTTTATGGGGAAACCTGGAGAGATGGATCACGCGTCGACATCGAAGGTCGTGCGGCATTCGATCGGCCTACCCTCAGCAAAGAGTATGCAGCCATAGAGTGTACGACGCGGGAAGCGGTATACCCTTTTTTGTTATTGGAGAATTTCGAATGCGTCGATTGATTATTGCTTTGGCGATTGTTGGATGTGCGATCGCGACCTCGTCGAGTGCTTCGGCTGGTATTTTCGGCCGCAAGAAGGATTGCAGCGGTGCTGCCGCTGATTGCTGTGCACCAGCACCAGCACCGGTTTGCGATGCAGCTCCTGCCTGTGCACCAGCCCCCAAGCGAGAAGGCTTGTTGACTCGCTTGCATGCACGCAAGGCAGCTTGCAGCGGCGCTGCAGTAGCAGCATGCGAACCAGCACCAGCTCCGGTTTGCGATGCAGCTCCTGCCTGTGCTCCAGCACCTAAGCGAGAAGGCCTCCTGGCCCGATTGCACGCTCGCAAGAAGGCTTGCAGCGGAGCAGCCGCTCCAGCAGAAAGCTGCTGCGAAGCAGCTCCAGCACCTTGTGCAGCTCCAGCTCCTTGTGCAGCTCCTGCTGCTAGCTGCTGTGATGCAGCTCCAGCTTGCGATGCAGCTCCAGCTTGTGCACCTGCCAAGCGAGAAGGCCTCCTGGCCCGCTTGCATGCACGCAAGAAGTCCTGCGGCGGTGCCGCTGCTCCAGCAGCTAGCTGCTGCGATGCAGCTCCTGCACCAGCCCCAGCACCAGCTTGCGGCTGCAACTAATTTCAGCTTCATGGCCTAACGCCATTCCACATCGATTCATTGAATCCACTACGAGCGGTCTTCGAAAGCAGGCCGCTTTTTTTCTGCCTAGAGTCAGTCCCTTCCTTGAGATGAATCATGCGATTTAGCCTTTTTCCAACCAAGCACTCTGACCAAACCACCCTGGTCGACGATACGCTCGTCGAAGTCGGTCAGGGATCCAAAGTTGTCGTTTTCCTCCATGGACTTTTCGGGTCCACCGAGCATTGGACCGGGACGATGGACGCCCTTGCCGAGAATTACCGCTCGATCGCAGTCCAACTCCCTTTGGACCGCAAAGGCGATCGTCGATCCGATGGCGTTCGATCCATCTCCGAATTGACCGCGACAGTCGATCGAGCCCTCGATCGCGCTCGGATTGATCAACCTATCGTTTTGGTCGGAAACTCCCTCGGAGGACTCCTTGCGATCGACTACACCCTTCAGTACCCAGAACGCGTCTGCGGACTGGTCCTAGCCGGCTCGGCCGGACTCCACGAACGGAGCCTAACCGATGGGAACAAACCAAAAGCCACCCGGGAATTCGTTCGGTCCGTCATCGGCGGGATCTTTTACGATCAAGCTTTGGTAACCGATGAACTGGTCGAAGATTGGTACGAAACCATGCAGGACCGAAACTACACGAGGTTTATCCTGAGGATGTCACGGGCGACCCGAGACCGAAACGTCGAGAAGGAACTCGATCGGATCACCGCGCCGACGTTGATCGTCTGGGGCAAACAGGACCAAATCACCCCTCCTGATGTCGGCATTCAATTCAAGTCGAAAATCCGTGGCTCCGAGCTGGTTTTCCTTGACCGTTGCGCCCATGTCCCGAACGTCGAACAGCCCGAATTGTTCTATGAGCAACTGGCCAAATTTCTTCCCAAGTGTTTCTAGTAAGCCGCAGATTGTCGAAATACGATGCGATTTGAATTCCGCCTTCTTGCGATCCTGTTGATCGCAGCTTTCCCTCGCTTGGCGTTTGACCTCAGGGCACAAGCCCAAGAGCCCATCGCGATTCGCATGGCAAGCGACTTTACCCTCTCGCCCGACGGCCAAACGTTGGTTTTCCGTTGGGCCAACGAGTTGTGGTCCACCTCAACCCTCGGTGGCACCGTGAGTCGATTGACCAACCACCCGGCCATCGACGCCGAACCGCGATTCTCTCCCGATGGCAAACGCATCGCGTTTGTGAGCAACCGATCCGGCTCGAATCAAATCTATGTGATGGACGCACAAGGCGGAATTCCAGAACAGAAGACCTACCATTCCGAAGGATATTCGCTTGCCGATTGGTTTCCTGACGGCAATAGCGTATTGGCTCTGGCCAGCCGCGATCATTTCTGGCGCGGCGGCAACCGTATGATCCAGGTCGATATCACGAAACGGGCAGCAGAAAAGGTACTTCTAGATGATACCGCAGCGAACCCAGCGCTCTCGGCCGACGGGAAAAACATCCTGTTTGTTCGGGAAGGAGAACGTTGGTGGCGCAAAGGCTATCAAGGCGAACGCTCGGCGCAGATTTGGTTGCTCGATCTGACGACCAACACCACCAAAGAGCTACTGCACGAAAAAGTCGAATGCTTGTGGCCTCTTTGGATGCCTGGTGGAAAGTCCTTTTACTTCGCAAAAGGTACCGAGCATGGACTCGACCTTTGGCGTTATCGATTCGCGACCGGAGACCAACCCGCTCGTCAACGCAAAGTCTGGGGCTTCGACGACGATTCGATCGCTAAACCCGCGATTTCGCGCAACGGCTCAACCATCGTCTTCCGGCACCTCTTCGATACCTACGTTCTGCGACCTGGCAAAGACCAGCAACCCACGAAACTTGCCCTGAGTGTCGCAGCCGATACGGACCTTCCGGATGACCTCCTTCGCTCCTCGACCAGTCGTGCCGAACAAGTCGCTTTTAGCGACGATGGCCTCGAGATCGCGATGAGCGTCAACGGAGATCTGTGGGTCATGGATACCGAACTCAAAGAGCCCATCCAAGCTACCCGCTCGGATGCTTACGAGGAATCGCCAGTATTTGCTAACGATGGCAAGTCCCTGTGGTTTTCTCGCCGTGAGAACGGACAAGTCGATCTTTGGAAACTCGAGCCCAAAGATCCGTCCAAGTACTGGTGGCAGCAAAAGGAGTTTGTCGAAACACGCATGACCGAGTCGACCGGCTCGAAAACCAACCTGCGATTTACCCCCAATGGAAAACACCTCCTGTTCCAACAAGGTCGCGGGACGCTCGTCGCCATGAGCCTCGAAACCAAAGAAACGATCACCCTGGTCGATGGCTTTAGCGAGGTCGGTTACTCGATCTCCCCCGATAGCCAGTGGATCGCTTATTCCTCCCAGGACGATGATTTCAACAGCGAAATCTGGATCATGCCGCTCGATAAGCATTCCGATCCAGTGAACGTTTCACGCCATCCGGACAACGACCAATCGCCGGTCTTCTCCCCCGATGGAAAAATCCTAGCCTTCACCGGCCGGCGCTCCCAAGACGAAAGCGACATCTACTACGTTTATCTGCAGGAGGAATTGGACGACGAGTCTTCACGCGATCGGACCATCGATAAAGCGATCGAAACAATGAAGAAGAAACGCCCAAAACAGCCTGCTACGGAACCGAAAGCTGAAACCAATCCAGCCGAAAACAAAACCCCCGAGAACAAAACCGACGGAAAGGACAAACCCGTCGAAGAAAAGCCCAAAACCGATCGCACCAACGAAGCCGATGCAAAGCCCTTCCGCATCGACTTCGATAAAATCCATCAACGCTTACGACGGATCAACCTTCAGGACACCCGAGAGACGAATCTGATCTTCAGTCCAGACGGAAAGAAACTGGCCTTCTCCGCCTCGGTCGAAGGAAAACCCGGTTGGTACAGCGTCGAATTCCCAGACAAACTAACCCCCAAACTCATGAGCGCTACGGTCCTCAACGATGCGCGATGGACCAAGGCCTCGGGCAGCATTCTAGGACTCTCGCGAGGGACTCCTACAAAACTAGAAAACGGGGAGAAGGAAACCGGTTTCAGCTTTTCTGTCCTGCATGACCGCTCGCGAACGGGTCGATTCCGAGAAGGCTTCAACGCCGCTTGGTTAGCGATGAGCGAAATTTGGTACGACCCGGCCATGGGCAACAACAACTGGGAAGAAATCCGACGCAAGTACGTCGATGCGGCCTCAAAAGCTCATGACGAACGTGGACTCGGGGAGATCATCGAATTGATGCTCGGGGAACTCAACGGCTCGCACCTGGGCTTTACACCTTCTGTCGCCGAAACCACGGAACCGGAAACTCCCAGAAAACGGGAACATCCTACGGCACACCTGGGAGCACGATTCGATCCATCCTTCCTCGGACCAGGCCTCAAAGTCCGGGATGTGCTGCCTGAGAGCCCTAGCGACAAGGCGAAAAGCCGCCTCAAAGCCGGTGATATCATCCTGAGTATCGATGGCCAACGCGTCGATCCATCGATGGACCTTACCCAAATCCTCAACGGGCCCCTCGATCGAGATATCCAGTTGACCGTCGAACGCATGAAAGACCAAGCTACCGAGGAAATCGCAATCAGCGTAAGGCCCATTTCCTACGGCCGTATCAAGCCTCTTCTCTACGAGCAATGGCTAGAGAACAACCGTCAGATGGTCGATCGATTGTCCGAGGGCAAGCTTGGTTATTTGCACATCCAAGCCATGGATGAATCGAGCTTCTTGGAATTCGAACAGCAGCTTTACAACGTCGGTTATGGAAAACAGGGACTTGTGATCGATGTCAGGGACAATGGAGGCGGATCGACGACCGACCATCTATTGACTTCCTTGACCCAGCCCAAGCACGCGATTACCGTCCCTCGGGGCGGAGGGATCGGATACCCCCACGATCGGATGATCTATGCGACTTGGTCTAAACCGATCGTCGTATTGTGCAATCAAAACAGCTACAGCAACGCAGAGATATTCAGTCATGCGATCAAAGCCTTGGGCCGAGGCAAACTCGTCGGCGTTCAAACCGCCGGAGGAGTCGTCAGCACAGGCGCAGCTCGAATCAATGATATCGGCGTGCTCAGGGCCCCTTTCCGAGGTTGGTTCTCGATCCGCGATGGGAAAGACATGGAGCTCAATGGAGCAGAGCCCGACTACATCGTTTGGCCCGCTCCAGGCGAACTCCCAGCAGGAATCGACAAGCAACTCGAAAAAGGGGTCGAAGTGTTGCTCGGGGAAGTCAAACAGGTACCGGCATTGCCCAAACCCAAGTATGCCACCGGGCATGAATAGCCCGTGTGGCTGAAGGACCTATCACTTTTCCTAAGCGATGCGTTCGGGATCGTCTAGAGACTGCAACCGGCCGCTTGGAATGCCATATCGAGGACTTGCTGGGTCTGGAGTGTCATCCTTCCCCAGGATTCATCGGGAGTAGAACCCTTGAGCAATCCATGGAAGGTGTCGAACATGTTGATCTCTTGGCTCGGAGCGTGGCCCGAATCGTACTCAGCCACGGAGAACCGTTGGGATCGACGGTGCATGTGAAAATCGCAAACATCGGTGACAAACTCTGGACGGTTCAGGTCATACCCGACATTGGAGCCGAAGCACGGCAGGACGAAATCGTCGATCCAAATGCTTCCCTTTTCGCCGCTGATGTGACACCACTGCTGGTGCTCAGTCGCAAAAGAGCAATAAAAGTTTGCGGAAACGCCATTATCGAATTGCAACTCTGCGCTGAATTCCATCGGCACAGATTTTGGACTCCCCTGCCCTTGCAACGTCGATAGGCATCGCGCGGTGATTTGAGTCGGCATTCGCCATTGGTTGATCCACAGGATCATTCGGATCGTGTACCAACCGAGATCGCCCAACGAGCCATGTGGCTCGTACTTGGAATTCGACCGAATGTTCGTGGTCCTGAACTCCTGATCGCTGTGGAAAGAGAATTGTGTCGCGATTCGCTTGATCGAACCGATACCCGTTGGACTATCGAGCGTCTGACGCAACTGCACCAAACGACGACTGTGCATGAACATGACACCATCCATGAACTGGACCCCATGGGTCTTGCAAACATCGAGGATCTCTTGAACATCGGCGGCCGTCAAGGCTGCAGGTTTTTCCGCTAGGATGTGCTTGCCATGTTTGGCGGCGGCGATAATCCACTCCTTGCGAAGTCCCGTCGGCAACGGGATATAAACCGCATCGATGTCCTTGCTCTCCAGAAGAGCCTGGTACGAACCCAACGCCACAGGGGCCGACTCAAAGGGGCAATTGGCTTGGCATTCATCGATAAATCGCTGCGCCGATCCAGCGTCGCGGCTCGCCACTGCCGAGACGATCCCCTGGGTACTTCGAGAAATCGCTCTCCAATTCTTTTTGGCGATCCCCGCCGTGGACAAAATCCCCCATCGACACGTATCCGACTTCAAAGGCATCATGGTCAAACCGATATCTCTCTTGAATTACTAGGAATAAGCCTAAATATCCGGGCGTCTCCATCCAAATCCGAATGCAAGTTATACTAAAAATCGGGGAGGTGTGATCCCTGCGCTTTGCGTCGAATGCTCCTGCCCGAGCCCAAGGAGTTCCCCTAACCTAAAAGCCAATGATGAATCGTTCGATCCGATCCTTAAGTCTTCTTGCTTGGCTTGCACTGGGGCTCTACTGCCTTGGTCAAAGCCCAGCGAATCCCGAAGTTTTTCCGCTGGTCTTGCAGTCCCAGCAACCGGTTGCCAAGGACGCAAGGAACCATCACAGGATCCTTCAGTCCGCACATTGGCCTGCCAAGAAAACCGCATTGATCATCTGCGATGTCTGGGACTCGCATCACTGCTTGAACGCGGTTCGCCGGGTGCAACAGGTCGCCCCTGCGATCGATCGCTTGGCCAAAGCCATACGCAGCCAAGGTGGAACGGTGATCCACGCACCGAGCGACTGTATCCCTTACTACAAGGATCACCTCGCAAGGCAACGCGCCGAGAAGATCACCCTCCGAGACGACACACCGACGGACATCTCCAAATGGTGCGACCAAATCGACGGAGAAACTCAGGATCCTTATCCGGTCGATCAATCCGACGGAGGGGAAGACGACGATCCAGCCGAACACGCTCAATGGACCGAACGCCTGAAAAGTCTAGGGCGAAACCCGAAGTCCCCTTGGATACAACAAATCGATACCATCGAAATCGATCCCCAACGAGATTACATCAGCGATTCAGGGCAAGAGATTTGGAATATCCTGAAATCCCAAGGGATCGAGCAAGTCGCCCTCTGCGGTGTGCATACGAATATGTGTGTCCTCGGAAGACCCTTCGGTCTGCGACAACTCAAGCAGCATGGGTTCCAAACTGTCCTGGTCAAAGACCTGACCGACACCATGTACAATCCAAACCGATGGCCTCACGTCAATCATTTCAGCGGTACCGATCGTGTAATCGATCATATCGAACGGGTGATTTGCCCTACGGTCACCAGCGATCAATGGCTAGGTGGAAAACCGTTTCGATTCAAGAACGACACACGTAAGCATTGGGTCGTTCTGATCGCCGAAGACGAATACAAAACGGACGAAACACTGGTTCGTTGGGCACGCGAGCAACTCGATCGAGACTTCAAGGTTTCCTTGGTTCTGGCCGAGGCTGAGCAACCCAATCGATTGGTCGGACTCGAGGCTCTGGCCGATGCAGACGCACTGCTCGTGAGTGTACGAAGACGACCACTACCGGCAGACCAATTGAATGCGATCCGTGTTCGGACCTCAAGCCATGCATTTAGCCTACGTGGCAAAGCCCCATCGGCGGGACTTTCGGATTGGCCCGAGTTCGACGCAGAGGTCTTCGGCGGGAACTACACCAATCATTACGGAAACGATGAAGTCGCAAGTATCCAAGTGGCATCCTACAGCGACCACCCATTGGTTGCCTCGAAAGATTTCGGAATCGAACTCTACCAAAGCCATGGGTCCTTGTACAAAGTCTCACCCCTGCGACCCGGAACAAGGGTCCTTTGGAACGGAAAAATCCCCAACCAAGAAGCAGAACCCGTTGCATGGACCTTCGTTCGCGCCGATGCAGGTCGTTCGTTCTACACCTCGTTGGGCCACCAAAGCGATTTTGAAAACGACCTTTTTTCAGCGCTCCTGCTCAACGCGGCACATTGGCTTGTCGATAGCCCTCGACGCTTCCTACCCGCCGATATCGAACACCAACAGCACATGGTCGAGCGAGGAGAAGGAAAGCAACGGTAATGGACAGATCAAAATACCAGGAATTAGTCAGCACTTTTTTTGAGTGGAACCAACCCGAACTGGTGAAAATTTTCGCCGAACTGCTTTCGGCCGCCGCAGCAGAAAATGCACTAACGCCTGCTCAGATCATGAGCCAAAACTACGAGACGGCACGTGCAAACCCCGAGATCCATGAACTGCCCGGCAACCTCAAAGATGCCAGGGATGCCATCTTCCCCTACTTCTGGGGGACCGACAGTTGGAATAACCCTCTGCACTTGGAAAATGTCCGAGGACCGGCCAATCAAGCTTCCCTCATCGGTGCGATCGCTTGCCTGCTGAAAAATCCAAACCTCTGCACCGACCGGTACAGCCAACGCTCCAATGAACTCGAAGTCAAAGCGATCACCGCACTGGCGAATCTGATTTTCTACCACACGATCGATCCCTGGGGCGTCTTTACCATCGGTGGCACAATCTCAAACCTTTACGGAGCAAAAATCGGCCTCGAAAAATGTGTCCCAGGAACCATGAAAACCGGTGTCTATGGGCATCGCATCGTAGGGATATGCTCCCAAGCTGGCCACTACTCAAACCAGACAGTCGCCGGTTGGCTCGGTATAGGCACCTCCAACCTGATCGAAATTCCTACCGACGCTAATCTGAGCATGCGCATCGATAAACTCGAAGAAACCCTCGATCGCTTGTACCAAGAAAAAACCATTGTGGCCTACATCTGCGCTACCCATGGAACCACCGACGGCTTCGGGATCGATGACCTGCAAGCCATCCGCCAATGCGCCGAACACAAGGCGAAAGAATACTCGGTAACCATGCCGCAAATCCACTGCGATGCGGCCGTCGGATGGACGATGGCCGTCTTGACCGACTACGATCGAACCCTCAATCCACTGAAGTTCGAGCCGGGCCTTCTGAGAATGATCGAAAGAGCACAAAAGCAAAACGTGGGACTCCGATATGCCGATAGCATCACGATCGATTTCCATAAATTCGGAAGAGGCCACTACCCGTCAAGCGCGTTTATCGTGAACCGAAAAGAGGACTTGAAGTACCTCGCAAGGACCGTAAGCGATACTCCTTATTTCTCCGATGCCGATGCAAGCCGCGACCCAGCCTTGTTCACCCTAGAGTGCTCTCGGCCGGCCATCGGCCCTTATGCGGTCATCGCCTCCCTCAATGGGATTGGACTTGCAGGTTGGCAGATGCTCGTCGGTCGAAGTCTCGAGTTAGCCGACCGGCTCAAAGAGCGGCTCGCCAAGGTCGAGCATTGCAAGGTGCTCAATGCCGGAACGACAGGACCGAGCGTCAATTGGTGGGTCTTGCCCAAAGGCCGCAATGCGCAGGAGATCTTCGAGCGATTGGAACGCGACGAACTGACGGCCGAACAACGGCAGCGTTACTCCAAAGAGATACGGCACCTGTTCGATAAGCGGTTAAAAACCATGGATGCTGCGCTAGATGCGAGACTAGGCTTCACCACAAGCTTCGGATACTGCCCAAACGGCCACGATATACCAGCTTGGAAAGCCGTCTTTTTCAATCCCCGAACCACCGATGAAATCGTAGATCGCATCGTCGCTAGCATCGAGGAATTGTAGTCGCCGAAGCGATCAATCCACTACTTGGTGGCCACGGAGATCCGTATGCGTCGATACTCCATCTGGCCATGATCCCCCTCTAAACCGATCGGCCCCGAAGGAGGCAGTTTCAAGGCCCCTTCGATGAGCTCGCCATTGCACGTGCAAACCGCGACGTTGTCCTTGACCGTCACGACCAATTCGTTCCAGTCTTGAGGACGATATTGCTTGAGGTTCTTATAAGGACCAGCTAGGGGATAATCCCGGCACTGGAGCTGTGGTTCTCGGATGAATACACCACTGTCGGCGTTCGGAGTCGCTCGAAACTCGAGCTTCAGGACAAAGTCTCCTGCGAATTCTCGCTGGGTGTATAGCTGCTGGATCCTTCGCCCCTCAGAAGGTGTCGTCACAACAATCTTGCCATGGATCGCTGCGTAGCGACCGTCTGCGGTGGTCTGTTTGCCATCGAGGTTATCATCTGCGGGCGCGGTTTTGGAACCAGCAAGTCGCCAGCCCGTTAAGTCCTTGCCGTTGGTCAAGGAGACGAAACCTGGTTCGAGAGTGAACGGATCCGGTTGAGTCTCGATGAGCCCTTGGGTAGCCAGGATCGGGCGGATAGCTGCCCCCCATTTGGCATAACCCAACGCGTTTGGATGAAGCAAATCAGGAAACTCCGACTCCTTAGCATCCCCTTGTTCATTGGCAAACAAAGTCCATGTGTCGACCATCGTGACTTGAGGAAAGTTCTTGGCCACATTGGCGATGGCCGCATTGATGGCTTGGATTTGATCGGACGGGCGTTTTTTCGATGCGGAGGCAGGGAAGATCTTGCAGAGAGTCACCGGGGTTTTCGGGGAATTCTTTTGGATCCCAGATAGGATCAGTTCGATGTTCTTCGACACGATCGCAGCATCGGCCCCTTCCTCCAAATCGTTGGTACCCATGAGCATCACGATCCCTTTGGGATTGAGCGCAAGAACATCCTTCTCAAGTCGCAACAGCATGCCTCGGGTCGTATCGCCACTGATGCCACGATTGGCAACCTGAAGTCCCGGGAAGGACTTGCCCATGTCATCCCCCCAGCCCTGGGTGATCGAATCGCCTAGGAAAACGACGGCATTTTGGTCGGCTTGCGTCCTGGTTGCCCATAGAGTGCGTCGCTCATTCCAAAGGTTTCGAAACCAATCGGCGCGTCGGATCGGGCCTACGCCAGCCAACCCTTCGTCCGTCGCCGGAATCGCGAGCGAATCATCGGACCGTTGAGCCCACAGCGCCTGAGGCCCTGCGAACCCAAGAAGGGAAAAGGAGATACCGACAACGACGCAGCGGAGGGATGTAAGTGGTTTCATACGCTACACTTTGAACGAAAAATGCCCCAGATGCAAGGACGCGAAGGGAAAAAGCAAACGCGGAAAGAAGGAAACGCAAAGGCGCAAAGGCGCAAGGACGCAAAGGGGAAGAAAAGAAAAGAAAAGAAAAGAAAGGAAAGGAAAGGAATTAGAAAAGAAGAAGAAGAATTGAGAAGGAGATGTCCAAAGAGGAAGAAAGCCGCGAGCATAGCTACCAACACCTATCAACTCAAGGTCCATCCAGAGCCCACGAATTTCTCGAGTATATCTCCACCCCCTACCCTACCCTTCCCTTCCCTACCCTTCCCTACCCTACCCTCTTCCCTCTTCCCTTTGCGTCCTTGCGCCTTTGCGCCTTTGCGTTCCCTTCTTTTTCTTCCCGCGTTCACGGTCTGCGCGGATCAAACCCGCATCTTCTCGAAGAATGAGTTTTGCAAACGGCTCGCATAGCGGTAAGGGTTCGTCACCAAGACGACGGAGCGTTTCGGGCGCACGCCCGCGAGCGATCGATAGACCCGCTCTGGGCTCCGATCGATCAGGGCAGCCATTTGCGGGATCAGACTCACTCCGTGCCCGAGCGAGACGAGTTCTTGAAGCATCGCAAGTTGCGATGTTCGCTCCATCGTCAGCGGAAACATATTTTTTTGGTGGCAAAAGGAGATCACATTGGTCGTCAAACAATGGGCTTCACCCATCAAGATAAAGGTGCGATGTTCCAGGTCGGACCACCGCACGGATTCCTTTTGGGCCAAAGGGTCCGTGTGGCTGACGAGCAACTTGAGCTCCTCGTCGAAGAGAGTCTCGACTTGCAGGTATCTACTCTCGATCGGTAGGGCAGCGATAGCAACATCCACCTCGCCGTCATGCAATCTGCGCAACAGATTCGCTGTTGTATCTTCTTGGACAACCACTTTTGCGCTTGGGAACTGCGATTGAAACGCGCGTAGTCGTGTAGGCAAAAAGTAAGGGGCGATTGTCGGGATCGCCCCGACACGTATCGTTCCGTGTTGTCCGTCATCGCTCAGTTCGGTTTGGATGTCTTCGACCCGTCCGAGCAACTCCCTGGCTCGCAGTTCCAAGGTCCGACCTGCTTCGGTCACGACGACCTTTCTGGATTGACGATTGAGCAATGGGCGGCCTAATTGCTCCTCGAGCCGCAGTATAGACCGACTCAGGGCCGATTGGGACATTCCGATATCCTCGGCAGCCCGAGAAAAATTGCCCCAGCGCACCACACTCAAGAAATGTCGAAGTTGATCGAACTCCATCTTTTTGCTCCTTAGCCCGAATGGAAACGGCCCGAATCCAAACGGCCCGAATCCAAACCGCGGTGGGGCGGTCAGACCGCATTAAAACCAGGGATTCTGCTATGCATTAAACGCATGCAATGTATCCAATAAATGCATTGGACGCAACAAATCATTTAGACGATACTGAACTCACTCTCTGATTCGAGCAATCCTTGTGTTCGATGTCGACTTTTAGCTCCATCCTTAGGAAACCATGCGATGAGAAAAACGCCAGCATCTTTTAAGCAATCTTGGCAACGATTGAATGCTAGGAACACGCAAGCAAAGCGATCGGCGCTGAATCGGTTCGCGAGATCTTTGCGAGTCGGGCTTGTGATATTCTCCGGGATAGCCACGAGTTCGGTATGGGGACAAGCCCCAACGTCGCCCGATGGGACAGTCGCTCAACCCACGGCACCGAACCAAGCTCTATCGAAATGTCCGGTCACCGGTGCTCTGCAGCGCTTGGCATCAACGACAACGCCCGAGAGCGGTTCGAAAGATAACTTGATGGCCGGTGCCAACACGTCGGCTGGATCCTATGGGAACGCTCAGTGGTGGCCAGACCAATTGAACTTGAAGATCCTTCATCAAAACAGTCCTAGTTCGAATCCTATGGGTGAGGATTTTGATTACTCGAGCGAATTTTCGTCTTTAGACCTTCCGACCTTGAAGAAAGAGATCGGAGAGCTGATGACCACCTCGCAGGATTGGTGGCCCGCAGATTACGGGCACTACGGACCTCTTTTCATTCGGATGGCTTGGCACAGCGCAGGGACTTATCGTATCAGCGACGGACGTGGCGGTGCTCGATACGGCACGCAGCGCTTCGCTCCGCTCAACAGTTGGCCTGATAACGCCAACCTTGACAAGGCCAGGCGACTGCTCTGGCCTATCAAACAAAAGTATGGCAAGAAGATCTCCTGGGCGGACCTCATGGTCTTAGCGGGCAACTGCGCACTAGAATCGATGGGCTTTGAAACCTTCGGATTCGCTGGCGGTCGCCAAGATGTTTGGGAACCGCAGGAAGACATTTACTGGGGGCCCGAAAGCCAGTGGCTCGCCGACAAACGTTATGAAGGGGATCGGAAACTTGAGCAGCCGTTAGCCGCCGTTCAGATGGGATTGATCTATGTGAATCCTGAAGGACCCAATAGCAAGCCCGATCCGTTTGCGGCTGCGATCGACATCCGTGAAACGTTTCGCCGAATGGCAATGAACGATGAGGAAACCGTAGCGTTGATCGCAGGTGGGCACACGTTTGGAAAAGCACACGGAGCGTCGAGCGCAAAGAACGTCGGCCCCGAACCCGAAGGCGCACCGATCGAGGAACTAGGTCTTGGCTGGAAGAACAAATTCGGCAAAGGAAACGCGCAGGACACCATCACCAGTGGACTCGAAGGGGCTTGGACCTCCACTCCGACAGCTTGGTCGAACGGATATTTCGACAACCTTTTTGGGTACGAATGGAAACTCATCAAGAGTCCTGCGGGAGCTTGGCAATGGACACCGACAGACCCATCAGCCCAAGGAACCGTGCCCGACGCCCATGTCCAAACCAAGACGCATGCACCGATCATGTTCACAACCGACTTGGCCTTGAAGATGGACCCGAAGTACCGTGTGATTTCCGAGCGATTCCACAAAAACCCCAAGGAATTTCAACTTGCATTTGCCAAAGCATGGTACAAGCTCACGCACCGCGACATGGGTCCAAGCTCTAGGTTGCTTGGTCCCGAAGTCCCCGAGGCACAGATTTGGCAAGATCCGATCCCTGCTGTCGATCATCCGTTGGTCGATGCTAATGAGATCTCCGAGCTGAAACAGAAGCTACTTGCGAGCGGCTTGAGCATCTCGGAACTTACCGGTGCTGCTTGGGCGGCTGCCTCGACCTACCGGGGAACCGACCACCGAGGTGGGGCGAACGGGGGCAGGATCCGTCTGATCCCTCAAAAGGATTGGGCAGTCAATGATCCAGAGGAACTCGGTAAGGTTCTTTCGGTACTCGAAGGGATCCAAAAGGAATTCGCAGAGGGGCGAACCGATGGCAAGCGGATTTCGATCGCTGACCTGGTCGTGCTCGGGGGATGTGCGGCCGTCGAGCAAGCCGCCAAGCAAGGTGGAACAGATATCGCGGTTCCATTTAGCCCGGGCCGGATGGATGCTGACCAAAGCATGACCGATGTCGAGTCCTTTGCGGTCTTAGAACCTCTGTCCGACGGCTTCCGCAACTACGTTGCACCGGCGGTTCGACAGGCTCAAAAGGTTCGACCCGAAGAAGAGCTTCTCCTCGACCGCGCGCACCGCCTGCGATTGTCAGCACCAGAAATGACGGCACTTATCGGTGGACTTCGTGTCTTGGGCATCAATGCCGGAAACTCGGATCTGGGTGTCTTGACCCAGAAGCCTCAAGTGCTCACCAACGACTTCTTCGTACATCTTCTCGATAGCAATATCGAATGGAAACCGTCGAAAGCCAACGTGCATGTCTACGAAGGCTACGATCGGAAGTCAGGCGATCTGCGTTGGAAAGGGTCACGAACCGACTTGATCTTCGGCTCGAACTCGCAACTCCGAGCGATCTCCGAGGTCTATGCAAGCGATGATGCCAAGACGAAGTTTGCTCAGGACTTTGTAGCGGCATGGAACAAAGTCATGATGCTCGATAGACCTCAAGTTGCTTCGAAGCTCTAGTCCGCTTTGGTAGCCAGATAAAAAGCTTCTATCGCGCCGTTGGAATCCCCAACGGCGCGATTTTTTTTCAGGCTCTCCCGTGAAATTTGGGGGTAAAAAAATCTAAGAGCCCTGAGCGACAGCGTTTTTCTCGTTCTCCGGCCGTAGCCACCTGTCGCCGTAGCCACCTGTCGCACTAGCCACCTGTCGCCAGACGGTGGAAGCGTTACTCGCACGGCCGTCCACCGCTTGGCAGCGGATGGCTAAGTTTTGGCAGGGTTGATCAAAGGGGGACCCGAATTTTGTTTTCGATCGGAACGATTGGCATTTCTGACCTAAGGACATCTTAGCACAACCGTTTGCGTACGGCCCAAACAGCCGCTTGGGTTCGATCCGTAACCCCGATCTTGCGCAAGATATGTTGGACGTGCTCTTTGACCGTTTCGTAACTGATCGACAAATCATCGGCGATCTGTCGATTGGTCATCCCACAGGATAATTTCATCAAAACATCGGACTCGCGCTGAGTCAGAGACATTTCTAAACCTGATACGCTCGGATCCATAGAGAAACAAGCCTGTATGCGTTTCAGCTCTTCCTTGTTCCAAAGATTCTGCCTTTGCAATGCGCAGTCGAGTTTTCTCAGGAGTTCCTGGGGACTATCGGTCTTATGTACCGTTCCTAGAATCCCATTCCTGACACCTCGCATAAACAATTGAGGGGACTCTCCCCTTGCGAAAAATAGCAAGGGCATTCCAGGCCGATGCTCCGATAGATGCTTAGCCACGCCTACGGGATCCGTATCGTGCAATTCGATATCGATCAGACCGATCGGAGTTGGGCTTACCCCCTCGAAGATCGACGAAGCGATACGATTTGGGCGTAGAGTATGGACTTTGTAGCGCATCGAGTTGTCCAAGATCGTTGCGATTCCGACCCTGTCGATGTCATACGTAGTCACCAATAGAAGATCATGAAGAAGTGTCACGGTGAGAGAAAAGTTCCGAGCAGTTGAACATCGAAATCGAAAAGAAGGTGGCGCCAAGAGTTCGGCGGATCGATCAACGGTCCTGCCAAATGGTGTGATGATAATTCATCACCACGGCGATTGGAACTAGGGGTAGCGGGTCGAACCGCAAGTTATCTTTTGGCTCGAAGTCCGGTGCAGATCGCTTCGAGATTTTCTCGATCCTTGGGGGCCTCAGGCAGGTCTTGATCGACCATGGCACCTAGCAAATACTCCCATACAAGACTGAGTTGCGATTGCATATTGGATGTATTTGCAGTCATCACGACCACTGCATCTTGGTCGGGCAAAACGATGCAAAACTGCCCGTCCTTGCCGTCGCCACGGAAGGCATTATGCCGGCATCGCCAGAATTGGTAACCGTAGCCTTGATTCCAATCGCTTGCCGCATCGCTCCCGTTGGACACCTGCTTAGTAGTGGCCTCTTGGACCCAATCGCTGGGTATCAATTGCTGGTTCTCCCAAAGACCTTTTTGCAAATACAATTGACCGAACTTGGCGATATCCTCGGTCTTGAGGTAAAGCCCATAGCCCCCGATCGAGATACCTTGAGGGTTTTTATCCCATTTCGGAGCGTCGATCCCCAAGGGATCCAATAGGCGTGTTTGCAGATAATCGACGACGTTCTGGCCGGTGACCTTCTGGACGATCGCCGACTGCATAAAGGTTGCAGGAGTGTTGTAGCGGAAGAAGCTGCCTGGTTCCCTAGGGACAGGATGGGCCAAAAACGTTTTGATCCAGTCTTGGGATGCTCGAAGGTTCGGTTCATCCTGATGGCCGGTCGACATGGTCAGCAAATCCAATACCCTCATGGACTTGAGATTCTCCGAGGGATTCTCCGGCACCGCATCTGGGAAAAATCCCATGACCCGATCCTGGACCGATAACTTGCCATCCTGGACGGCCAATCCCACGGCCGTCGATGTGAACGACTTGCTCAACGACCAGAGCACATGGGGTTTATTCGCATCTTCAGGAGCCCACCAAGCTTCCGCAATGACCTTTCCATGCCTTAGCAGCATGAAGCTGTGCATCGAGTTGACTTTCTCATCGGCGGCTTGGATAAATTTCGCGATCGAGGCCGACGAAACACCTTGGGACTCAGGCGTGGCTCTGGGCAGTCGCACCGATTGCTTGTCTTGTTGTTTGTCTTGCTTGTCGAGCGTCCCGGTTGCCTGTGGCTGGATTTTTTGGGGATTGTCCTGTCCAAACAAGGCCGGGGTTCCCGTGCCCGAAGTGAATAAGCCCATCAAGGCCAACGAAACGGTCCTAGCTCGCATGAGAAAAATCCCTTGATCGGCACTACCAGTAAATGAATTGTAGGAATCGCTCGCGATCCTCTGCGGGTAAAGCATCGATGTCCTCGACAACGTAGCGATTTTCGCAGGTATCGATAAGCAACTTGCCGTTCTCGCTGTATTCGAGAGCTTGACTTTGGGTCCAACGCATGGTCAGTGTGCATGGTCCTCGGTCGGTCTCAACATCCATCGTGAGATAGCCAGATTCTAACTGATTTTTCCGCACTCGCAGTATCCGCCGCATCAAATAGCGTCGTTCGATCATTTCCTCGATCAGCGTACGGTTCGAGCTGCGCCATTGGGCAAGCTCCCGGATCATCCCGCACTCGTACTCTTCCCCGTTCTCCTTCCAACTTCGAACACTAAGGTATCCGGCTGGATATTTCGACGGGAAGGTCTTCACGATGAAAACCGAGGCCGCATGCAATTTCCCATCGACCCAAAGCTCGATCCGATCATGAGACCCGCGGCGCAATTCGCACCGAGAGTCCTCCAACCATACGATCGCCGGCGCTGGGGTGCTCTCCGGATCGGAATCCATCGGTTTATCATCGGAGTTTTCATCGGAGTTTTCGTCGGGGTTTTCGACATCGTCAATGGCATCGAGAGTCTCCGAATCGCTCTTGCGAGATTTAGCATTGGGAGGATCGAGAACCGAAACGCTCGAGCGGTCGGAGCCCGAGGCGACCGCAGCTTTCTGCGTTTTCTCCAATTCGGCTGCCGTATGGATCAACTTGTCGACGTCTGGATTTTTGCTGACCGAGGTTTGAATTCGGACCAGCCTTGCATAGGTACCATCCAGCGCCAAAAGTTCCGCGTGCGATCCTTGCTCGATCAATCGACCTTGGTCGAACACCAGAATTCGGTCGGCGTTTCTAAGCGTCGAGAGTCGGTGCGCGATCGCCAAGGTCGTGCGGCCACGGATGAGAACTTTGAGAGCCTCCTGAATGCTCTTTTCGGCCTCGGCGTCGATGTTGCTCGTCGCCTCGTCGAGCACAAGAATTTTCGGATCATACAGCAAGGTTCTTGCGATCGAGAGCCGTTGCTTTTCACCTCCTGACAATCCGGATCCGTTCTCACCGAGCAGCGTTTCATAGCCGAGTTGTTGCCTGCAGATAAAATCGTGCGCACCGGCCGCCTTGGCTGCCTCCAAGCCCTGCTCGAGACTTGCCGTCGGTTTGCCAAAGCTCAGGTTTCTCCAAATCGTTCCACGGAACATGTAAGACTCTTGGAAAACGATCCCCAAGCGTTCCCGAAGCTGTTGACTCGATAGGTCCCGAAGGTCGATTCCATCGACCAAGACTCGACCTTCCTGAACATCGTAGAACCTTCCTAGCAGATTGACCATCGTCGATTTTCCAGATCCAGATCGCCCGACGACACCTACCATCTCGCCCGCTTTGACGTCGAAACTGATATTCTTCAAAACCGGCTGATTGCGATCGTACCCAAAAGTCACCTCTTCGAACCGGATCTCACCTTGGACGTTTTCCCAAGCGACCGGACGGCTCGGCTCTAAAACCGTCAGCGGAGTATCGAGCAACTCCAGAACCCGTTTGCTACCGGTAAGAAAACTGGTTAGCCAGGAGGTGAAGTTCGACAAGGCGCTCAAGGGTGCATAGAACATCCCCAAGTAGGCTAGGAAGGCGATGAGTTCCCCGAGGCTCATCGAGTTGCCGATCACGTCCCGACCTCCGACATACCAAACGATCAGGCCTCCAAGACTAAAGACGATCGACATGGCCGCAGAGTACCAAGCGTTGGCGTTCTCGACCCACAGACGCCAATCTCGGAGTTGCTCACTTGTTTTGGAGAACCGCTCGTACTCGCGATCCTCCTGCGAAAAAGCCTTCACGACCCGAATCCCGGTAAGCATTCCGCTCAAGACGGTGATTTGCTTTGAGGATGCATCCCAGAGCCTGTAGTAACGCGGATAGACCTTCCGCCAGAAAATCGAAGTCCCCAAAATGACCAATGGGACGGGAATCAATGTGAACAACGCAAGCTTGGGATTGATCCACACCAGCATCGCTCCGACCCCAATAAGCTGGGCGATCTGGAGCAAGAATCCTCCTGTGATCTGGTACATCAGTCCATGCATCGCTTCGCTATCGTGCGCGACTCGGCCAAGCATCGATCCGACCTGATGGCGGTCGTAGTAGACGACGGCCAAACTCTGCAACTTACGGACCATCTCGGCCCGCAGCGTTCGGGTCAATCCAGTCCCGATGAGGGTCGCCAATTTACCCTTGAAAACCGCGACAAACGATAGCAAGACCCGAGAGGCCGCCAAGGCTAGGACAATCAACAGAAGCGCCGTTTTAAAGTCGACCTGACGCGGATCTCCAGACTCATCCTTGCCCGTCAATACATGGTCGATCATGTACTGCTGGAGTTTCGGTGGGATCAATTCCGCGATCACCCCAGCGATGGTCAATCCACATAGCAGGATCGCTCCGCGTCGATACGGGTGGAGCAATTGATGGACCCGTCGAAGGATCTGCCCCTTTTGCATGCATCGAGGGCAGCTCTCTTCTTTGCTGCTCAGATACAACGCGCATTTAGGACATTCAGGCGCATCGAAACTCTGACCGCTCGAATGGGAATCATGGGACTCAGCGTAGATATCCTCCGACCAAGTCTCAGGAAACTCGCGCATCTTTTCCATCAGACGAGAAATCTTGTGGAACCGCGTCGCATAAGCGTTCGAGAACCTCACCCAATCGATCCAATCGTCCCCAACCCGCACTTGCAGTGTTCCGCTACCGACGCCCGATTGGGTCCTTACCGACTTGATGTCGGTCCATGGAACGCTTCGCAAAAGTACCGCACAAGTAGTACCCTTTAAGTCAGTCCCCTTTAAGCCGGTTCCCTCGGTTTCCGGTTCGATGGCCAACACCGACACTTCCTTGGAGGAAACGACCAGCCATTGTTCCGAGCGCGAACCTCGGAGAGAAACATCGGTAAAATTTGCGAGCCAGAGATTGCGGTGGACCAATCCGGCCTCATCCAAACAACCGATCAAGACTCCAGGAACAAGGACGGCATTGGTAGTGTTTTGTATCTGTGTCAACCGAGGAGACTCCCACCCACGATAGAACAACGGGTTTCGAATGGACGTTTAGAGTCCCTGAGCTGCGCGTAGTTCCATGCAGTCTATCCGAATTCATGCTATAATCGTGAAGGTCCGACCCCTCCGCTTCGTCCCTCTCCCTCCTTGCGATTCATCATGCCGCCGATCCGATCGATGCTGGCTGTGTGCTTGCTAAGCCTGCTGGCTTGTGCAACCGCGTTCTTGCCGGATGCCAACTCCCAAGAGGCTCCCTCCGAGGCCCCGATCCATTTTGAAACCGAGGTTCGCCCGATCCTCAAAGCCCATTGCTTCCATTGCCACGGTGAGCAGGACCATCGCGAAGGAGGATTGGACTTAAGGCTTGTGCATCTGCTTGAAAAAGGTGGTGATTCAGGCGCAGCGATCGTACCAGGAAACGCCGACAAAAGCCTGCTGATCCAACGTGTACTCGATGGTCAAATGCCTCCTGGCGGAAAGACCATCCCCGATGCGCAAAAACAGATTCTCAAACGATGGGTCCAAGCAGGAGCGCTGACCAAGCGGCCAGAGCCGCAAACTCCAACCCTAGAGGATTGGTCCGAGGAAGAACGGAACTTCTGGTTGTTCCAACCCGTCGCCTCGGGCCCGGTGCCTAAGGTAGCTCAAGCCGATGCTCACGCGATGAACTCTCCGATCGATGCGTTTGTCGCCGCTAAGCTTCAAGAGAAACAACTTCCAAGTGCACCCTTGGCCGATCGCGTCACGCTCATTCGTCGACTATCGCTGGATCTTTTGGGACTACCCCCGACCCAGGAGGAGATCCAAGCATTCGTCGAGGACTCCCGCCCAGATGCTTACGAACGGACCGTCGATCGGCTACTGGCTGACCCACGCTACGGTGAGCATTGGGGAAGGCATTGGCTCGATGTCGCTGGGTATGCCGATAGCGATGGCTACAGCGAACAAGACACCGAACGCCCGTGGGCTTGGCAGTATCGAGACTATGTCCTTTCGAGCATCAATGCCGACCTTCCCTACGATCAATTCGTCATCGAACAGCTCGCCGGCGATGAGCTGGTCCCCCAACCCTGGGAAATCCTCACCCCCGATCAGCAGCGACTCCTTGCGGCCACAGGTTTCCTCAGGAACGCACCCGATGGGACAGGACATCAAGGAGTCGAGGCAAACATCGCTCGAAACGACGTGATCGCCGAGACGATCAAGATCGTATCGAGTTCTTTCCTCGGACTGACCGTCGGCTGCGCCCAGTGCCATGACCATCGCTACGATCCGATCTCGCAACGGGACTACTACCGCATCCGAGCATTGATCGAACCAGGTTTGGATTGGAAAAACTGGCGAGACAAGAATTCCCGCCTCGTGAATCTTTGGGACGCGGAACAAAGACAAAAAGCTTCCGAGGTCGACAAAGAGCTTTCGGAACTCGAAGCCAAACGGCTCATCGAACTCGACCGAATCGTCGACGAGATTTTCGACCAAGAAGTGTTGAAACTTCCTGAGGACCTGCGCCAAGCGGCTCGCACATCCCGCTCGACGGCCGCCGACAAACGGACCGAAGACCAACAAAAGCTCATGCGGGATTACCCGAGCTTGAACGTCGACCGAGGCAGCGCCATTCTTTACGATGGCGCGCGGATCAACGAATTCAATAAGAAATACGAAACCCAACAAGCAGAGATCAAAACCAAGCGGCCCGCTGAGGTGTTCGTCGCTAGCTTCTCGGAAGTTCCCAATCAAATCCCTACCACCTTTCTGTTCAGCCGGGGTGATTTCCAGCAGCCTAAAGAACCTGTCCCCCCTGGCGGATTGAGTATCCTCGCAGAGCACGACAAGCTGACTCCCGACGATCCTAACGTCGCAACCTCTGGACGACGGTTGCAGTTTGCCAATATGCTTACCCAAGGGGTCCACCCGCTGTTGACTCGATCCTATGTGAATCGAATTTGGATGCATCATTTCGGCCGAGCGATCGCATCGAACCCAGGGGACCTCGGTCTCCTGGGCGAACGTCCCACGCATCCGGAACTCCTGGACTGGATGGCTAACGAGTTCGTGCAAACAGGTTGGAGCCGCAAACGAATCTCCCGAGAAGTCCTTCTGTGCGAAACTTACCGCCGCTCCTCGGGTCGAAATGCAGAGGGTCCCGACAACGACCCGCAGAACCTCTGGTTGGGTAGGATGAATGTGCGACGGCTTCAGACCGAATCGCTCCGAGATGCGATGCTGGCCACTGCTGGAATGCTCTCGCTGCGGATGTACGGAGCACCCAGCACCGTCAACCCCGACGAAGTCGGTCAGACGATCATCGGCAAGGCCACTCGCGATGGCAACGGTATCTTGGTCGCCAAACACGAAGAGGTCTCCGACTCCTACCGACGCAGTGTCTACGTACAAATACGTCGATCGATGCCCCTTGGAGTCATCGAACCGTTCGACCCAGCAGGAACCGCTCCGAATTGCGATCGCCGTTCCCAATCGACCGTTGCAACCCAATCGCTCATGCTCATGAACAATAGTTCGGTCATCCGCCTCTGCGAGCACTTTTCCAATCGTGTGCTCCGGGAGGCTGGCGAGGATCCGACGGCCCAAGTCCTACGGGCTTGGCAGTTGGCTTTCGGAGTCGATCCCACCGAAACGCAGCGAACCAGGACGACCCAGTGGCTCGTCGATCAGCGAGCGGTCCTAACACAACCGAATCCCGAACAGCCCACGGCTCCCAACGGCGGAGCACTCGAGCCGGCCAAAGCCAACCAACAAGCCTTGGCGCTGCTGTGCCAAGCCTTGCTCTCCTCGAACGCCTTCTTGTATGTCGACTAGCCATCCGACTTCCTAGCAAATCGCAATCCTCCAATCGCCTTGGAACGAGCATGAACAACGAAAACCAATTCGAACCGCAGCGATATACTTCTGAGCGTTCCTCTCGGCGGCACTTTTTGGCGCAGCAAGGGATCGCAGGAGCAACCTTGTGCATCGCGGGACTCGCAGCACAACGAGCCGCTGGAGAACCCCCAAAACCAGCTCTCGAGCCGATTCAATACGATCTAAAGCCCAAGCTTCCACATCAGGCCCCGCAAGCCAAAGCCATGATCTCGATGTTCATGCAAGGAGGACCATCGCATATCGATCTTTTCGACCGGAAGATCGAAGTCGAAAAGCGAAACGGCGAAAAATACACAGGCGATCTCAAGTACGACAACGCCGCCGAATCGTCTGCGAAAATTTGGTCTGGGCCTTGGAAATGGGAACGCTACGGCCAATGCGGGATGGAACTCAGCGAGCTCGTCCCCCATTTGGGTTCGATCGCCGATGACATCACTCTCATACGTTCGATGAACACCGGCGTGAACAATCACGGGCAATCGATCTACGCGTTGCACCATGGCCGCGTGACCGAAGGGCGACCGGTGTTGGGCTCATGGATCACCTACGGATTGGGAACCGAAAGCCAACAATTACCTGCCTTCGTCGTGCTGACCGATCCGGGTGGGTTGCCAGTTCTAGGTACCGATTGCTGGTCGAACGGTTGGTTGCCCTCGCTCTACCAAGGAACCGTGATTCGGCCTCAAGAACCCCGCATCTTGAACTTAAACCCTCCGCCGCATTTGGCAGGTAGGCCTCAACGAGCCTATTTGGATTTGCTCAAGGAACTCAACGCCGAGCATTTGGCGTCGAGAGCCTACGAAAACGACTTGCAAGCTCGCATGGCCAGTTATGAACTTGCCGAAGCGATGCAAACCGCAGCCCGCGATGCATTGGATATCAGCAAGGAAACCGAAGAGACCCATAAGATGTATGGGTTGGATCAAGACGCCACCCGGGAGTACGGAACCAGATGCCTAATCGCCCGACGGCTCGTCGAACGAGGAGTCCGTTTCGTTCAGATCTATACATCGACCCAGCAATGGGACCACCACGGCAATATCAAAGACGCTTTGCCAGGAGCTTGCAAGAAAACAGATCAACCCTCGGCGGCTTTGGTCAAGGATCTCAAACGACGAGGATTGCTCGATTCGACGTTGGTCCACTGGGGTGGGGAGATGGGACGACTGCCCGTCGTTCAAAACGAAAAGAGCATCGGTCGAGACCACAATACTTATGGCTTTAGCACGTGGTTGGCCGGGGGTGGAATCCGACAAGGGACCGTCTACGGCCAGACCGACGATTTCGGTTATCAAGCCGTCACCGACATCGTCCATCACTACGATTACCACGCGACGGTCATGCACCTATTCGGCTTAGAACCGTCCAAACTGGCCTTCGTGCGTCCAGGAGGACTCGGTACCTTGCTCGACGGACAACCCGGCAAGATCGTCGAAGGAATCCTCAAGCAACCGCTGGCGAAATCCCCGGCGTGATCCGCCGAGAAAGCCCAAAAATCTCAACCGATCGGATTTCTGGCAAAGATCCACTCCTCGATGGGCTTTCCCTTGAGGATTTGCTCGTCGATGAACCTATCGATCCGATCTTCGGTCATACCGCTATACCAATAACCCTCGGGGTAGACCACCAAGATCGGGCCACCGGTGCAAATCCGCAGGCACTGAACCTTCGTGCGATAACACGCGCCAGGCGCATCGGACAACGATAGGTTTCGGGCCTTGAGTTCGTCTTTGAGTTTCTTCCAAGCCCCCGCGCCGATTTGCGCAGAACAGCAGCTAGGTCCAACACATAAGAAAATGTGCCGTTGGTAGTTGCCGATCTGAAGACGGATCGCAATTTCCTTGAGCTCTTCATTCATCATTCAATCCGAGGGCTAGCCAAGTACGGAGTACCAAAAAGGAACTTGCAATTCAGGACCGCGGGAAAAGATTTGCACAAAATTCAAGCAGATCCTCATGAAAAGATTCTCCAGGATTGTCGCAAGCTTTCGGTAAGGCTACACTGTTTGCGACTCAAAAACCAGTCGAAGCCGAGTCGAACACCCCCGTTCGACCATTCCGATCACTCCCTTCCTACCCGCAGCCAATCCCCGTGTCAGAAGAAGTCGCAACCCTCAAAATCGGCGAGAAATCTCTCTCGATGCCCATCCACGTCGGTACCGAGAACGACCGAGCAATCGACATCTCGAAACTTCTAAAAGAGACCGGGCACATCACCCTCGACGAGGGCTACGCAAACACCGGCGCGACGAGCAGCGCCATCACGTATCTCGACGGGGATCGCGGAATTCTCCGCTACCGTGGATACCCCATCGAACAACTCGCCGAAAAATGCGATTTCCTCGAAACGAGCTACTTGCTGATCTACGGCGAATTGCCCACGCCAGAGCAACTCGATAAATTCCGAACGGACATCTCTCACCACACCATGCTTCATGAGGACATGCGTTCGTTCTACAACGGATTTCCACGCGACGCCCACCCCATGGCGATCCTTTCGAGCGTCGTCAGCGCACTCTCGACGTTCTATCAAGACTCCCTGGATCCCCACGACCCAGAAGAGGTCGAGATATCGATCCATCGTTTGATCGCCAAGCTCCCGACAATCGCAGCCTACAGCTACAAGAAGTCGTTTGGACAGCCTTTTATCTATCCCCACAACTCGCTGAACTACTGCGAGAACTTCCTCCACATGATGTTCTCGGTCCCAAGCGAAAAGTATGTCGCCGACCCAGATTTCGTCAAAGCGCTTAACCTGCTCTTGATCGTGCATGCCGATCACGAACAGAACTGCAGCACCTCGACGGTTCGCATGGTCGGTTCCTCGGATGCAAATCTTTTTGCAAGTATTTCTGCCGGGATTTGCGCCCTTTGGGGCCCACTCCACGGTGGAGCCAACGAAGCCTGCGTCAACATGCTCAAACAGATCGCAGACGACGGCGGAAACGTCAAAAAGTACGTGGATATGGCGAAAGACAAAACCAGCAACTTCCGCCTCATGGGCTTCGGGCACCGCGTCTACAAAAACTATGACCCCCGCGCGAAAATCATCAAAGCAGCAAGCGATATCCTTCTAAAGAAACTCAATCTGAGCGACCCGCTCTTCGAGGTCGCCCAAGAGCTCGAAGCCGTCGCCCTGCGCGACCCCTACTTCGTCGAACGCAAACTCTATCCCAACGTCGATTTCTATTCCGGTGTCATCTACCGAGCGATGGGAATCCCGGTTCAGATGTTCACCGTCCTGTTTGCCATGGGGCGATTGCCAGGCTGGATCGCTCACTGGGTCGAAATGCAACGCTCGCCGAACACTCGGATCGGGCGTCCCCGCCAAGTCTACACCGGACCACTGATCCGAGACGTCAAACGCTAAGGTTGCCGCACCGAAGGGTGAACCGACCTTCGGTGTTGCCTCCAAGACGCAAAGATTAATCCAGGCTGATCACCCCTGGATCGCCGTTCTGAGTCGCCCACCGGCGACCTTCAGTCGTCGCTGGGCCTCGATCTTCTCGACCCCTAACGCTTGGCTGACAATCGCCGTCTTAACCTCTCCATCGCATCGCGCCAAAAGAGACTCGGCTCGCTCGCGATCCAATCCAGTGATCCCGCTGACGATGCGAATACTCCGATCCTTGAGTTTCACGTTCGTCGCTCGCAAATCGACCATCCAATTGCCATAGGTCTTGCCGATTCGGATCATCGTACCGGTCGAGATCATGTTCAAAACCATCTTCGTGGCTGTACCCGCTTTGAGCCTCGTCGATCCGCTGAGGATCTCCGGACCCACCACAGGCGCGATCAGAACGTCGGAGACCTCAGACAACTCCGAGACCGCGTTGCAAGTAACCCCTAGCGTCGCGGCACCAAGGCTCCGAGCGTACGCTAGCCCCCCGAGTACATAAGGTGTCCGACCACTGGTCGCGATCCCACAGACCACATCCTTCGCATCCACGTCGATCCCTCGGAGATCCTCCTCGCCAGCCTGACGATTGTCCTCGGCTCCCTCGATGGCGTTCGTCAAAGCTCGATGGCCACCGGCGATAAGTCCAACAACCAAAGCCGGTGGAGTATTGAAAGTCGGAGGGCACTCCGAGGCATCGAGCACCCCGAGTCGGCCCGAAGTCCCTGCCCCGATATAAATCAGCCTACCTCCTGCTTGTACACGCTCAGTGACTATCTCGATGGCTCGCGCGATGTCCGGCAAAACCCTCTCGACGGCAGCCACGACCTTCAAGTCCTCTCGGTTCATCAACATCGCGATTTGGATCGGATCCATCTGATCGATCGAAACCGATTCAGGGTTGTTTTGTTCGGTGGTTAAGTGATCCATGTCCACTTGGTTCTTTTGATGTGCTACTTATCCCAAGACGCTTACCCGACCGCCCTGGAGTCCATTACAATGAGACAATCTACAACGGCAAGAACAATTGAAAAGGACGACGCATGCAGATTTCACTCGGTTGGGTCGATTTGGTGGTCCTGTTCATCGCCATGGCAGCTTCGGTATTGATAGGCCTGAAAATCGCTGGTAAAAACAATACCGTCGAAAGCTACCTGCTGGGAGATCGAGATCTGCCTTGGTGGGCAATCCTCGGCTCGATCGTGGCTACCGAAACAAGCACCGCTACGGTTCTGAGTGTCCCTGGAATCGCGTACGGTGCTACCGGCTTTGCATTCCTGCAACTAGCCTTGGGCTACATCCTCGGTCGGTGGATCGTCGTGGTATTCTTGCTCCCGAATTTCTTTCGCGGTAGCATCGTCAGCGCCTACGAAATCCTCAAAAGTCGTTTCGGACATAACATCACTCGCCTAGCCTCACTGATCTTCCTTGTGACTAGAAATCTCGGAGACGGCCTAAGGCTCTACCTTGCTGCCATGGTCCTGCAGCAACTCGTCGGTTGGCCACTAGTACCAAGTGCATTGGCTGTCGGTGGACTGACCTTGCTCTACACGGTATTCGGAGGCATGCGGTCGGTGGTTTGGAATGATTGCATCCAATTGGTGATCTATCTGAGCGGGTGCATCGTCGCGGCCATTCTCCTGGTACGATTGCTGCCCGAAGGATGGACCAGCTATAGCCAATACATGGAGGCGACCGGCAAGTGGAACTGGATCGATTTGGACCTCGCGTTAGACAAACCTTACACCCTTTTCGCGGGGCTCGTCGGTGGCACCTTCCTGTCCCTGGGCTCCCACGGAACCGACCAAATCATGGTGCAAAGGTACCTTAGCGCCCGAAACCAAACCCATGCAGCAGCGGCAATCCTCGTCAGCGGAGTGTTCGTGTTCTTCCAGTTCGCATTGGTGCTGTGGATAGGAACCCTCTTAGGTGCCTTCTACGCCGCAAATCCACTGCCCGAGGGGATTGCCAACGATAAGGTCTTTGCGCATTTCATCACCCACCATTTTCCCGCGAACGTTGGGATCATCGGCTTGATGCTCGCCGCGATCCTGGCAGCGACGATGTCTACCCTCTCAAGCTCACTATCGTCTTCAGCCTCCTCGGCCTACAGCGACTTGTGGCTATCGGGACTGCGGCACGAACCGACAGAGCAATCGAGGCTTTGGTTCACACGCACAGCCACGTTGTTTTTCGGCGTGGTTCAAATCCTCATCGGAATCTGGGCTAACCAGTTTTCCAATAGCGTCGTCAACAACGCATTGACCATCGCTGGATTCTCCTCAGGTGTCCTTCTGGGTTGGTTTTTCCTAGGGATCTTCCAGCCGCGCGTTGGCCAACGCGCCGCGATCGCCGGTGGCATCGCCGGACTTGCCGTACTCCTGTGGATCCAATTCGTTTTGAATCAGCCGGACGCAATCCGTATCGCCTTCCCCTGGCTCTCTTGCATCGGCTCTTTAGTGACATTCAGTACGGCGAGCTACCTTTCATTTCTCCCCTGGTTTCGAACCAATCCAACCTCATGAAATCGTTACTCTTGACGTTCTTCTTATGCTTGGGAGTCTCTTCCTGCTCTATTCGAACCTATGGCCAAGACGCCAGTCGGATCGCAAGCCAGCGATTAGAGGCCTTTGAAACCGAAATACGTGGCATGATCGAGACTGCAATCTCGGAAAGCAAGATGCCCGGATGCGTCGTCGGGGTCGGCAATAGCAGCGGATTGATCTACCAAAAGGCATTCGGAAATCGCTCCCTCGATCCGGTCAGCCCCATGACACTTGACACGGTCTTCGATATGGCTTCGATCACCAAACCGGTATCGACAGCCACCTCGATTTTGCAATTGATCGAGAAGGGGAAACTCAGACTCAAGGATAAGGTATCGAACTTTTTCCCCGAGTTCGCTTCGAACGACAAGGACCCGATCCATGTCGAACACCTGCTGCTGCACACCAGCGGACTGATCCCCGATAATCCAATGGCCGACTACCTCCAAGGCCCCGAGCAAGCTTGGGTTAAAATCTGCGAGTTGAAACTGACGGCCCCAATCGGCACGGCTTTCAAATACTCCGATGTGAACTTCATCATCCTGGGAAAACTGGTCGAAAAAATCACAGGCCAAAGCCTCGATACTTACACCCGGGAAAACATCTTCCAACCGCTAGGGATGAAGGAGGTATGAAGGAGACCGGATACCTACCTGCCGAGGATTTGCACAGCCGCTGCGCTCCGACGGAGAAACGCGATGGAAAGTGGATCCAAGGCCAAGTGCACGACCCCAGAGCCCATGCACTCGGCGGTGTCGCTGGTCACGCAGGACTCTTCTCAACCCTAAGCGATCTTGCACTCTACGCGAAATCCATGCTCGGGAACTCAAACCCTCAGATCCTCTCGCCTTGGACCCGCCAAAAAATGACAAGCGGTTATCTTGTCCCCAACGGGACTCGCGGACTCGGATGGGATAAACGCTCGGGATTCTCACTGAACCGAGGGGACCTATTCAGCGACCATGCCTTTGGACACGGCGGATTTACCGGAACCGTCCTCTGGATCGATCCAGGAACCGATTTGTTCTTTATCTTCCTGAGCAACCGTGTCCACCCAGACGGAAAAGGACTCATCAATCCACTGGCTGGAAAGCTCGCCAATCAAGTCGTCCGATTCTTCGGTGATGCAAGAACCCCAAATAAGAACCCAACTTCCGGAAATCTCGGTTCGGTTCGAGCAGGCATCGACGTGCTCGAGTCCCAAGCATTCGAATCCCTAAAAGGACAGCGGCTCGGACTCATTACCAACCACACGGGTCGAAATCTCGAAGGTCTCAACACCGTCGAAGTCTTAAGCAAAGCCCCCGGCGTCACCCTGGCCGCTTTGTTCAGTCCCGAACATGGCTTCGAAGGGAAACTCGATATCTCCAAAGTCGATAATTCGCAGGACAAAGATACAGGGCTGGTCATCTACAGTCTCTACGGTGAGACCAGAAAACCTACCCCCGAAATGCTCTCGCAAATCGACACCATCGTATTCGATATCCAAGACATCGGAGCAAGGTTCTATACCTATGTATCGACGATGGGAGAAGCCATGAAAGCCGCCGCCGAACAAGGAAAACGGTTCGTAGTCCTCGATCGGCCTAATCCTATTGGAGGACAGATCGTCCAAGGTCCGATGCTCGATGCAGGTCAGGAAGCGTTTGTCGCATTCCATTCACTCCCTGTACGTCATGGTATGACGATCGGGGAATTGGCCAAGATGTTTCGCGACGAACTCAAACTCGAACTTGAACTGACCGTCGTTCCCTGCGAAGGCTGGACACGTTCCATGCAATGGGATCAAACCGGATTGATTTGGATCAACCCCTCACCGAATATGCGCAGCTTGACCCAAGCTTTCCTCTATCCGGGGGTTGGATTGCTCGAGGCGACCAACGTATCGGTAGGACGGGGCACCGATACTCCCTTTCAGGTCGTTGGGGCTCCATGGATCTCAGGCAGGGAACTTGCTAGTGAACTCAATCAGATCGAACTGCCAGGGGTTACCTTCGTCCCGATCGAATTCACTCCTGCGTCGAGCAAACATGCCAACATCGCCTGCCGCGGGATCGAGATCTTGATCACGGATCGAAACCGTTTGGAAAGTGTCCCTGTTGGACTAGCGATCGCCAAATCGTTACGCAAACTCTATCCAGAAGCATGGGAAACCAAGAATCTCAACACGCTTTTGCGCAATGCGACGATCCGAGATGCGATCCTCGACGGTACGATCGATCCGCGGTTTGATTCGCGTCTGGAAAGTGGGCTCTTCGAGTTTCAAAACAGACGTCAAAAGTACTTGCTGTACCCTTGAGTTCGAAACCATTCGAACCGTCCGCGCCAGAACTAATTGGCCAATCGGTACGTCGTCGTTGTCGTACCCTGGATCGCCTGCTGGACCTTTCGGCCTCCGGCGCTGAGGTTCATGTCGAGTCGTTGCCTTTGGATCGATTGAAAAACACAACCCAGCTCGGTATCGAACAAGATATCACCGTCGCTGCCGGTATCCTGAAGTTCGACCTCGATACCCGGCGGGGATTGCACCAACTCGGTAACTGCGTCCACATGGATTTTCGCGAGTTTACGGCCATCGACGTCGACGTTTCCGTCGAAGCGATACGTCAAAACCGATCGTGTTTGCATGCCGTTCAAATTCGCCTTGAGAGTTTGCTCCCAGGTGTCGCCGACACTGAAGTTCGATTTAGGAAACTCGATTTGTTGTTGAAACGATGCCTTGAGAGACTCGGCGCTCAACGGGTTCGAAGGGCTGGCTTTCTGCTCGACCAGATTAGGCGGGAGCTTCAGTTCGATCAAATTCCCAAGTCGACCGATTTTCGCCGAGATTGGAACTCCGAGGACCGATTTCGTACCTTTTGCAATCTGCTTTCCTACCGGATCGGTCGGATCGCCCTGGTCCGAATCGTATTCAACATTAAGGATCGGTGATTTCATCGAGGTTCGAACTCGCTTGACCGTCTGTTCGACATCGAAGCCCTTATCATCCGACGCTTTGATTTTCCATTGAACATCGACCATCTGCTTCATCGGCATCTCCTCTTTGGCTCCATCGGGGAGCATCATGCTCGTAACCATCTCATTGACGGTTTGAACATCGATCGACTGGCCGGTTTTTAGCTTCCATTCAAGCGTCTGAGCTTGGACGCTACCGATCCACAAGGCAATCGGTAAACAGATCAGTGCAATAGCGAGCGATTTCATGAGGTACCCCGGGGGTCGAAAAACCATGTGCTGCGGATCACGGCTGGCAAGTCTACGCGGTTCCCGATTAGGGATCAACATGGATTCGAGCCTAAAGACTCGGCCTTGCCGTGTAGAGCTATTGTCCCCAATAGCTCCCCCCGACGCGCAAGCGGCGGAGTCTTACGGCTTTCGCCTGCTTATCCCACCGGCCACGGTCCCTCCTGGTTCCGATCGATTGGGGACAATCGATCTACCATCCCAGCGGAGTTTTTAAGCCAACAGCAACCGTTTAATCCTCGACTTTAACCACCTCGCCACCCAATACCTCGATGAAGCGTTTGATCAGATCCGTAGCCATCATCTCACGAATCCGCTGAGGTTGCGACGCGCTTTGCGTCGGTTTAGGCTCTTGATCATGGACGCCTTGTTGCTGTGGCATCGGCTCGTCGGTAACGACAAAGTCCAACTCGATCTGGCGGCCCGTCAGACGCATGAGCCCCTCGGTCAGCTTCCGAAGATTCTCCGGACTGGTAAACTTCGAAAAAGTCCACTCCGCTTCCTTGGCAAGCCTGACTTTCCAACGGCCTTCAGGATGCTCGACGACGTCAAGCGCTAAGCTTGCCAATTGCCTAGCTAGTCCTTCGAGCTCCAATGCGACCATGGCAAGCTGTTGGCGAGGCTCGGCGACTTCCGGAGCCTCTTGGCTAGGATCTAGGTTTTGGGGCTCTTTTTTTTTTACGTCCGAATTCTCGTCCGCCTCGACCAGCTCGCCTCCATCGGTCGGCTCGGCCGCTGCCGGGGCGATTTCCGACGGAGCCATCGCTACTGGAGCGATGGCTGCTGGGGCTTGATCACTGTTTTTTTTTTCCGGTGGGGCTTGGACCGATGGCAACTCCGCCCGCTTTAGCCCTGCGCTAGGGTTCAGATTCTGCGCGATCCCTTGGGCAATATCGGCGATCGATTGCAGGTCGGCTAAAGTGCAGATCTGAACCAATGCGACCTCAAGTAGAATCCGGCTTTGCACGCTGTGCTTCATCTTGACGATGGACTCGTCGAGCAATTGGATGGCCGAGAGGAGCGTCGATAACCCCCAAGCGTTTCCGTAGGCCTTTAGGTCCGAGACGTTGCTTGGGTCGGCAGTCCGCACCAACTCAGCCGGAGCTCCGATAGCGACGGTCATCACATCGCGCAGGTATCCGAGGAATTGTTCCGCAAGTTGTCCTGGATCGACTCCGTCGGCGATCGCGCTATTGAGCTCTGTAATTGCCCTGGCTGCATCCCGGCGAACCATGCATTCGGCGAAAAGGGCTAAGCGGCTCTCATCGGCCGTTCCGAGCATCGCGTGGACTTCGTCAACCGTAATGTGCTTGCCGCCAAAACTGAGCATCTGTTCCAAGAGCGATTGGCTATCGCGCATGGATCCGGCCGCGCGTCTTGCGATCAATTTGAGCGCGTCCTCGTCGGCCTGCGTTCCCTCGTTGGTGCAGATGAATTTCAGCCGAGTGAGGATCTGGTCGGTATGGACCGGTGGAAAATCGTAACGTTGGCATCGGGACAAGACAGTGATCGGGATTTTATCTGGATCGGTCGTGCAGAAGATAAACTTGACGTGCCCCGGGGGCTCTTCAAGCGTCTTGAGCAACGCGTTGAATGCCTGCGGTGTAAGCATGTGAACTTCGTCGATAATGTAGATCTTGTAGGGCGAGCGTGTCGGTCGAATCGATGCGTTAGAACGCAATTGACGAATCTCATCGATGCCGCGATTGCTTGCACCGTCGATTTCAATCACATCCATGTCATCGCCCGAATCGATCGCCAAGGCGATCTCGGACTTCGGATCGAAGTGCCCTTTTCCATCGGCCGACGCATTGAGAGCTTTGGCGAAAATCCGAGCGGTGCTGGTCTTACCCACCCCCCGTGCGCCGGTAAAAAGGTAAGCATGTCCGACCCGATGGGTTTCGATCGCCCTTAGGAGCCCCTGGGCGACGGTGTCTTGACCAACGAGTTCCTCGAAAGTCCTCGGGCGATAACGTCTTGCCACGACGGTGTATTTCGAAGCTTGATCGGCTAGAGCGTTATCGGTTGTGTTCTGCAGATCGTCGGCCATCGATTGTCCCCAAAGTAAAAGATTCCTGGGGTTATTGTCACCTACATGAGCCGGTAAGGAAATCCCCATCTGGAAACTGCCGTCTTGCGAGGCACTTTGACCGAGCATTTTGGGTGTACAATGTGCGGGCCGCCCAAGGGGAAACAAATCATGGTAACTGATCCAAACCGACCGATAGTCCTGACCGATTATTTGACCGACATCGAGGCTCGATTGCTCATCGGGTACCTCGAGGATAGTGAAATCCCAGCATTTCACGGCGGTATCGGCGGAAATTCTGGATGGCCCAATACGGGAGGATACGCTCAAGTGATCGTGCGAGCCTGCGACCTGGATCGAGCCAGAATCGCTATGGCCCGGATGCAGAGCGAACCGGACTCCGAAGAAGATTTTCCGGGAGGCTAATGTTTATATGTCGAGCAATCGGATGAAAGCATGCCACTGCTGCGGCAAGGTCCACCGTCTCTTACCGTACCAATCCGACCCGGATTCCAAGGAGAAGCTGATCGGTTACGCCTGCACACGCTGCGGAACGACGATCGCAAACCCCGCCAAATCCCAACGAGCCAGCCAAAGGACGGCCGCCGCGGCTCTGGCGGCCCTTTTGCTGTTTCCCGCTGCGATCTTTCTGCCGATTCTCGAAATTGAGAAGCTTGGGCATCGATACCACAGCAGCATCGTGGGCGGAATTATCGAGCTCTATGAGCAAGGAAGCTGGTTTGTCGCGACGATTATTTTCGCTTTTTCGATCGTCTTGCCAGCGATGAAACTTGCCACACTCCTAGAACTTTGCTGGCTCAAATGGCTCGAGCATCACCACCGCGCATGGGCTTACCGTATCATCGAATTCTCCGGTCGCTGGAGCATGCTCGACGTGATGCTCCTTGCGTTTCTGGTGATGTTGGTCAAATTATCCGGACTGGTCGAATTTCATGTCGGTCCAGCCGTGATCGGGCGATTGATGCTGATGTTTTCCCCCGCCTTTGGTCTTGGCTCTACCTAGTTCAACCCTAAGCTTCTACATCATGAAAACTTGGCTTTTAATCAGGAGTTCCCTGACCGCTGTTCTCGCCGTTTTGCCTTCGCTCCTTGTGGGACTTGCCATGGGTACGCCCCCTATGCCCCGAGGAATACAAACCGATGCAGATGTCGTCGTTTACGGTGGAACTAGCGGTGGGATCGCCGCAGCCGTTTCGGCCTCGCGATTGGGAAAATCGGTCATCCTGATCGAACCGACAGCATTCTTAGGAGGAATGACCACCGGTGGGCTCGGTGCAACCGATATAGGAAACAAACGATGCATCGGTGGGATATCCCGTGAATTTTATCGCAGGATCTTCAAACACTACCAAGACCCAGCGCATTGGACCCACGAAACTCGTGAAGTGTATTTCAAAGGCAGGACGATCAACTCGCAAAATGAAGACTCGATGTGGACCTTCGAACCGCACGTCGCCTCGATCGTCTTCGATCAAATGCTCAAGGAGACCAATGTCCAGGTCGTCTTCAACCAACGCTTGGATCGCAAGGCAGGAGTTCACAAAAACGAAACGACCATCGAGACGATCCGAATGGAAACCGGCGATATTTATCGAGCGCAAATATTCATCGATGCGACCTATGAGGGAGATCTGATGGCCGCCGCCGGTGTGTCGTACCATGTAGGACGTGAAGCGAATACTACCTACGGCGAAACGATCAACGGCATGCAAAAGGAAAAGACCATCCATCACCAGTTCGTCAAACCCGTAGACCCTTACATCACCCCCGGCGACCCCAACAGCGGCCTGCTTCCAAACATCGTGCCCATGCCGCAAGGCTCCGACGGGGACGGCGACCACCGACTACAGGCTTACAACTACCGGATGTGCACGACCGATATCCCTGCGAACCGAGTACCATGGCCCAAGCCCCAGCGGTACAACGAACTAGATTACGAACTCTTGCTGAGAAATTTCGAAGCATCCGATAGGCGCATCCCCTGGGCCCCGATTTGGATGCCCAACCGGAAGACCGATGTGAACAACAATTTCGCATTCAGCACCGATTACATCGGCAAAAACTACGACTACCCCGACGCAGACTATGCGCGACGCGAAGAGATCCTCAAGGACCATGAAAGCTACCAACAAGGCCTGATGTGGACATTGGCCAACCACCCACGAGTCCCCGAATCGATCCGGCAGGTTTTCCAAAACAACGGACTTGCTAAAGACGAATTTCTCGATAACGGCAATTGGCCCCGACAACTCTACGTGCGAGAAGCTCGGCGATTGGTCTCCGATTACGTGATGACCGAGAAAAACTGCAAACGTATCGAAGTCGTCAACGATAGTGTCGGCATGGGGGCTTACAACATGGATAGCCACAACACACAAAGGTATGTAACCTCCGAGGGACTCGCCAGGAACGAAGGAGATGTGCAGATCCCCACCAAGCCTTATCCGATTTCTGCTCGAAGCATCTTTCCAAAGAAGTCCGAATGCAGCAACCTCCTGGTCCCTGTATGCATGTCTGCAAGCCACATTGCCTACGGAAGCATCCGCATGGAACCGGTCTTCATGGTCCTAGGCCAAAGCGCCTCGGAATTGGCCTGCTTGGCCATCGACCATCGTCGATCGGTCCAAGATGTCCCTTATGCGGACCTCCAAAAGCGATTGCTAGATGTTGGCCAAGTCCTCGATTTCGAATGAACTGCGGCTCATAACGACTTGGACTTTCGGGTCCCAAAGAACCAATCCATCCAAGCGACTCATCAGGAAAGACTTTCCACAATCTGCTTGAGTTTACCGGCGATTTCCTGGCAGTCTTGAGGTCGCTTTTGAGGTTCTTTCTCAAGCATCTGCATGATCAGTTCAGAGAATCCCGCGGGGCAATCCGGCCAAAGGTCAACAGGATTATCTGGGGTATGGTTGGCCAAGGCGGACAAAGTGCTGAGGATGTTCTGACGATCGAACGGCCTCTGTCCGGTCGACAGATCGTAGAGCACACAACCTAAACTGAAAAAGTCCGCCCGCTGTCCGATACTACCACCGCTGGCCTGCTCGGGAGCCATGAATGATGGGGTTCCAATAAAGGTACCTGTACGAGTCAGTCGCATCTCTTCGGAAACCGCATGAGCCAATCCAAAATCGATGATCTTCACATTGAGGGTCGACGATTCGATCCAAAGATTCTCTGGCTTGATGTCACGATGGATCAGCCCACATTGATGCACGGCCGCTAGGCCATCGACCGTCTCGATCGCGATGCGGAGAATCTCATGAATCGGCAAGCTCTGGAAGCGTTGCCGGTACATCTGAAGATTGGTACCTCGCAAAAACTCCATGACCAAATAAGGCAGTTGACCGACCTCGCCGACGTCTCGAACCTCGACCACATGAGGACTTCGGATTTGCTGTAAAGCCACGAGTTCTCGCAAAAACCGCTTTTTGGACGTGGCTTCCTTGGAAACCTTCGGATGCAATACCTTGATGGCTACCGTTTGTTCGCTCCGCGTATCGATCGCTCGAAAGACGCAACCCATACCCCCTTCGCCATGCTGGTCGAGGACCCTATAAGGCCCTATGCTGGCGAAATCCGACTCCAAAAGCGGCGGGGACAGATAGCTTTCCCAGCGAGTCGGCTCGCTCGCGGAACGCTCTGCTAGGGTCTTATTCGTCTGACCTTCCCAAGACGATGGATCGCCCTGGACGGTAACTGGTGACTCCAGACCGAATTGAATGGTATTTTGCAGATCCAATTTTTTGGTATCGTGCTTTGCGAGGTTTCTTATCAAGCGAAATGTACAAAAAGGATCCCCCTGGAGCATGCAGGAATCCTTGTGGATTTCGATGACATCATGAAAGTGGTCGGCCAAGCCTTTGATGATGCCGATCGCCAACTTGCACAGCTTTCGATCCGACGAATAGAGCAACTGCAATTCGTTTTCCGAAAGCCGAATCGCATCGAGGACCGGGGGTACCGCACCGGGATTCCCAACGCGAACTGCCGAGTGGATGAACGTCTCAGTGTTTTCGATGATATCCAAAGTCCGCCACTGCGGCTTGATCACCCGTTGGTAGAGCCTGATCAATTCGGTCGACAAAAACCTACCAAACATCTCGACCACTTCGTCGACCGGAACATTCAGGGTCTCAGCCGCCAGAACAATCAACTCCAGAGCTTGCCGATCCTCATAAACCAAACCGGCCGAAAACGATGTCCGGTCCAAACCGGACTTCGACAATGCACTGCGCCACTCCTCGGGTCCGAGCGTCTGCTGAGCGAATTTTTGAAGTTGTACAAGTATCAATCCATGCATGGGCCGTACCCGAGAGGTGATCAACGCCGTCGGGCATCGTATCCAGAAGCTGTATTCTCAGTCAAAAGAACCGTTTTGTAAACCTCGGAACTCCGAGGAAAGCTGGATCGGCACTCCGATTTCCTGAGCCAATTGCTCAAGAAACGCCACGAGATACCCAGCCCGCTCCAAGGCGATCTGCTTGCCGGATTCGGTCTGCATCGTCGAAGGGAGCTTGAGCAATTTCGCAAAGAAATGATCCACCGATTGCTGATCATCCCGAAGCTCCCTTGCCGTCGGAAACGGATCCTCAGGATGGTATAACCTCTGTCCCATCGATCCGCCTGTCATCAAGCATCGAGCTAGCCCTATGGCTCCTAGGGCCTCTAGACGGTCGGCGTCCTGAAGCACCTGAGCCTCAAGGCTACGGCAAGGGATCTGAGCTGAAAAACTATGCGATTCGATCGCATGGGCAATCGCCGGGAATTTCGGCGCCGGATAGCCAAGCTCCGTGAGCAGCACGACGGCTCGATCCGCCGCGAGTCGCGATGCCTCGGATCGTTGAGCGGAATTCTTAGGCACATAAACGCAGTCGTGAAACCAAGCAGCCGGCAAGAGAACTTCGAAATCAACCTCCCGCAAACCAGCAGAATCCGAGGAATTGCCCAATTTTTTAGCGATCAGACAGGCGTTTCTGACGACCCGTTGGACATGCTCAAGCCCATGTGCGGGGTCCGCATCGGCCATCTGAACTCTCAGCCGCTCGAGCACCAGACGCCCCCACTGGCGATCCCAAGCCTCTATCTTTAGGCCCAAATCTCCGCTCGGCTCGATGCTTCCTGGATTCCCGGAATTCATACGATTACTCCAAAGCACCGACAACACTCGCGGTTCTCGACGGATAGACCTCCACAAATCGGGCTAGCTCCACAGCTTGCTCCACACTTCGAATCCCCACAATGGCGCCGGTGACGGCTGGATTCTGGAGCACCCAAGCGATCGCAAGATGCCCTGGGGAAAGTCCTGCTTGCGAGGCGGTCTGCTCGAGCGATTCGGCGATGGCCAGATTCTTTGTCAGCAAGGGCTCTTGGAAGTTCGCACTGCGGGTGCGCCAATCGTCAGGCGGAAGCGACTCGATGCGTTGGCGATTCATCGCCCCAGTAAGCATGCCAGAGCCCATCGGCGAATAAGCGATCACGCCGATTTGGTGGGAGTGGGCATAGGGTAGGATTTCATCTTCTGCATCGCGTCGGATCAGCGAATAAGGGGGTTGCAACGAGGTGATCGGCGCGATCGATGCGATTCGCTGCATTTGTGTCGCGTTGAAATTCGAAACTCCAATCCATCGCACCTTTCCTTCGCGCTGAAGATCTGCCAAAGTGCTCCAACCCTCCTCGATGTCTTCGTCGGGCTCGGGCCAATGGATTTGATAAAGATCGATCGTTTCGACTTCCAGGCGACGCAGGCTATCCTCACACTCCTTGCGGATCGACTCGGCCTTCAAGGATTTGACGATCTGGCGATTCTCGTCCCAAGCCCGCTCGCATTTGGTGAAAACATAAGGCCGATTGGATGACGTTTGCTTGAGCGCCTTAGCGACGACACTCTCGGAATGCCCCAGGCCGTACACTGCGGCCGTATCGATCCAGTTGATCCCCGAATCGAGCGCCGCGTGGATCGCGAGGATGCTCTGGGCATCGTCCTGCTTGCTCCAGGAAAATGCCCAACCGTCCCCTCCGATGGCCCAGGCCCCTATCCCTATCGGGGTAATCATCAGGTCTGAGTTTCCTAATCGGCGTTTCTCCATGTTCGACGAACCCTTCTGTAAGCAAGAGAGTTGGGGATTTGTTGAGGGTTAGCTCCCAGGCGCTGCTTCTATTGTCGCTGAAAATATGCGAAGATAACATCCGTCTTTTCGTTGGTAAGCCTTCCCTTTGAATGATTTTCTGTGTCTCAAGCACCCGTTGCTAACCGAGTTGGGGAATTGCGGGAAGCGGTATGGGCCGCCGATTCGACCGTTTTTTTGGTCGAAGGCAGGGTCATGCGCAGGCTGCTCCGCAAGCGCACCCAACATCCGAGCCTAGCCCTGGCGCTGCCTCATGAGGAATCCCATGTCGCACCTGCCGATCAAGTTCTCGGCAGTATCCGTCCCGACGAACTCGGGCTGCGCGCTATGCAACCGATCTGGGGCGATGTCCTGCTGATCAAACTTCCCAATCCCGACCAACTCGAGCATTGGCCCCTAGACGAACTCAAATTGCTCCTCTGGCGACGGCTCTTCCACGCGCAACTCGATCGCGCTCTGCTTTCCTTGCGCTCACCCGATCAATTCGCCTTCGTGCAATCCAAGATCGATGCACTCGGACAGGTGGAATTTGACGAGGCCCACCACGTGCTCGGGGCCGAAATGCGACTGCTCGATCCCAAATGCCGTGTCGAAGCGTTTTGCGAATGGGTAGCTCTCTACTGGGAATACCGTTGCTTTGATTCAGGGAGTCTCGATACCTGGTTCCCATCGGTTCAACATATCGACCATCTGGCCGAGAAAATGCGATTGGATCTGCCTATCGAAGAAATGCTAGAGCAATCGCGGATCGCAGGTTCTGCACCCATCGAAATGCAAAACCGCGAGACGCAAGACGAAGTGATCCTGAAAAACACCCAAAAAGGATGGTCGGTCGAACTTGCACAAGGCACCTCGGAGCGGAAATACCTCCGTTACATGCGCAGGCGAGATCGAGCCACCGAAAGGGGCAATACCGTCCATGCGATCAGTTCCTCGCTCAGGGCTGCCCGCTCGGCACCCTCCCGAAGCAAACGGTCCAAGGCCGAGTCGACGGCCGAGTCGGATCTGCGATTGTTCGTCAAACGCTTGCGGGAAGCGATCGGCTTCCCTGCCTCGGATAACAACGACTGGCACGCGGTCCTACTAGCCCTAGCCAAAAACGCCATCCAAGGTTTTTGGAATTCCGAGAAACGACTCCTGTACGACCTTCAAAAAGTCTGTCTCGACAAAGAACGGGTTTCCTACCGCGTCGACCTCTTGCGATGGATCACCTCCCTGGGCGCAAAACCCCTAAGTCGGCCCCTGTACAACCTGCAAGAGGTCTTAATGGCCAAGCACCTCGCAAGCGCGACGGCTAGGTTGACCCACGTGCGCTTAAGCGGAGTCGAACGCGATCGATTGACCCTGCTGCTCGAACAGGCCTCGCATCAAGCCGACTCTCAAATGCGACTCAGGATCCGTGACCCCCTACGAAACACCCTCCTAGAAGTCGGAATGACCCCGAACTCATTCCCTGAACGCATCGCGATGGACAAGCTCGTCGAAGACGCCCTCGATTGCATCTCCGAGCGAGGGTACATCTCGATGGGCTATTTCCGAGATGCGGTTAGCAAAAACGATCTGAAACTCCCCGATCTTCACGGACTGCGTGAAGCATGGGGCGGCGATCGACTTCTCAAAGCCGACGATCGCCTCGACAAAGTCCTCGACGGTGTCTATCGCAAAGGAGATTTCTATCTTCGATGGATCCAAATGATCAGCGCGATGTTCTTCGGCACCACCAAAGGACGATTCGCCACGCTGTTTCTAATCATTCCCTTCGGCGGCGCTTTGGTCCTGATCGAAAGCATCCAACACATTTGGCACAAAATCGAATCCTGGACCAGCGAGCATCCACCACCCGAGCCCGAACCGATCGATCCAATTCTGTTTGCTACCGAGCCGCAATCCGAACCCGAAGCGACCGTCACCAAAACAGCAGACCAAGCCGTCGATCAAATCGTCTCGAACCAACTCCTGGGACTGTTCTTGATGGCGCTGATCCACCTGCCCCGCTTCCGTCTGGGGCTTTGGAAAGCCATCCGATGGTTCGGTCAGTTGATCTATGCGATCTGCATCCGGTTGCCTCAAGAACTTCTCCCATGGGCCTCGATCCGGTCCTTCTTCGAGCACCCCTGGACTCAAACCGCTTGGAGTTATTGGATCAAGCCGACGACGTTGGTCCTGGCCACCGAATGCATGGTCCAAAGATCCCCGAGCGTCCTGTTGAGCCCCAACCTGCGTATCGCCTGCGAGGCGATCGTCCTGAGCGCCATGATGAACTCTCGCTTGGGGCGTGACCTCCAAGAACTGCTCTTCGAAGCCATCGGAAGCTTCTGGAATCTGGTCCGACTGCGCTGGGTGGTCATCGCCATCGATTGGATCGTCGAGTTGTTTCGAGGCATGCTGCTCGCATTCGAACGGTTTCTCTATGCCGTCGACGAATGGCTCCGATTCCACAGCCAAGAGAACCTCCTGTCGCTCATCGCCAAAGCCATCCTCGGCTTCTTCTGGTCCGTGATCTCGTTCTTGATTCGAATCTATATCAATCTGCTCATCGAGCCGACACTCCACCCCGTCAAACACTTCCCCGTCGTGACCGTCGCCCACAAAATCTTCCTGCCAGTCCTGCTCATCCTGGCCGTCAATATGGAAGCGTTCCTGATCCAGTACATGAACAAACCCCTTGCGATGTCGATCACCTGGTTTAACATCGTGTTCCTCCCAGGATTCTTCGGATTCGCCGTCTGGGAGCTCAAGGAGAACTGGAGGCTGTTTCGGCAAAATCGGCGTGGAGCCCTCGCTGCGATTCCCGTAGGAAGCCACGGTGAAACCATCGAACGTTTGCTCCGACCCGGATTCCACTCCGGTACGTTACCCAAGCTTTTTCGAAACCTACGCAGACTCGAAAACCAACCCGCATCGGTCAAACGCTTTACCAAACGACGCAGCGCTTACAAAAAACTTCACCACGTGACCGACCATGTCCACCGATGCGTCGATCGCGAATTGATCGCCCTTGTCAATCAATCTCTTATCAACCAATCTCAGGGCAACGATCCATACTGCTTGGTCTGCTCCGAGGTCATCGCGGCGACCAATAGCCTGACGATCCTACTCGAACCGGTTGCAACCAAGGGGAAAGAACAACAACCCACTCGACTCGAACTGGTCATCCAAGAACAAAGCGGCTGGATTGTCGCTTGGACCCGCCAAAACGGTTGGCTCGATCAGGCTCCCGAACCAGTGCAAAAAGTCTTCGACTTGGCCCTGCTCGGATTCATGCGAAAATGCGGAGTGTTTTTGATCCGCGCTCAAGTCGAATCGGAGTTCTCCAAAGGGAAACCCTACGACCTGCAGGACCAAGGAATGGTCGTCTGGGCCAATAAGGACTTCCTGCAAAAATGCGACGTTCAATTCGATGGTCCGCATGTCTCGAGCTTCCAACCCAGCAGCCTCGCGAAATCCCTCGGACTTGCCGATATCCCTGACCGCCGCTGGATCTTCGCCGCAAGCGAAACGACCTGGACCCAATGGGAACAAGCCTGGAATCAACTCGCCCCCTCAAATAACACAAATAACACACCCGAACCGACCCAAGCCCGCGCTATCGAGCCTCGATACCACCCCTGACCATAACCTATCGATGCGCTCAACAACGTCGGTCGAAATGCGATAGAATGCCCCGACTCCAAGCCAAAAAAGGACCACGATGCACATCAACCGCGAACGCCTCCTCGACCGATTCCTGCAATATGTCAAGATCGGGACCACCGCAAATCCCAACACCCAGGACTACCCGAGCAGTCGAGGACAATGGCTCCTGGGCGAGCTGCTCGTCAAGCAGTTGCGTTCCATAGGGATCGAGGATGCCGAACAAGACGTCCACGGGCTCGTCTGGGGGACCGTCCCCGCAACCTGTCCCGGCCCGGTCCCCACCATCCTCCTGAACGCCCATCTGGACACCTCCCCAGAAGCCCCAGGAGATCACTGCAAACCCGAAGTCATCGAACCCTACTCAGGCGGCGATATCCCTCTTGCCAACGGAGACAAAATCGAGCTCTCCCATTCCCCAGAACTCGCCTCGCTCGTCGGCAAAACCCTCGTGGTCACCGATGGCAAAACACTCCTGGGTGCCGACGATAAAGCAGGCGTGGCGTCGATCATGGAAGTGGCCCACTACCTGATCGAACGACCTAGCATTCCTCACGGTCCGATCCGTATCCTCTTTACCTGCGATGAGGAAATCGGGCGAGGAACCCGACACTTCGATCTCTCCAAGGCCGGGGCAATCGCCGGATACACCCTCGATGGTGGCGCTTCGGGAACCATCGACGTCGAAACCTTCTCTGCAGACTTGGCCACGATCAAGTTCTACGGCCATAACACCCACCCCTCGGTGGGCAAAGGAAAAATGGTCAATGCGATCAAAGCTGCAAGCCTCTTTGTCGCAAGCCTCCCGATCGACCGTCTCTCCCCGGAAACCACTTGCAACCGCGAAGGCTTCCTCCACCCCTACGTGTTCCAAGGTTCGGTCTCCGAGGCGAGCGTCCAAGTTCTGCTCCGTGATTTTGATACCGCGAAACTCGCCGAACATGCGGACCTGCTCCGCCAACTCGCCGAGGACATGCAACAGGGCGATAAGCGACTGCGCATCGAAATCCACATCGAAGAGCAATACCGAAACCTCGGCGACAAACTCCGGGAATTCCCACTAGCAGCAGATTTGGCCGAACAAGCCTTCCGAAAACTCGGCCGATCCTCCAAACGCGATGCGATTCGCGGTGGAAGCGACGGGTCGCTCATGTCCCACCTTGGCCTACCTACCCCTAACCTCTCCGTAGGACAATACAACATTCACTCAACCAAAGAATTCGCTTGTTTGGACGAAATGGTCCAAGCCGTCGAGCACGCAGTGGTCCTCGCAGAACTTTGGGCCCAACAAGGCCGCTTCTAGAGAATCGACGCAGCGTGCCCCCCCGAAATCCTCACAGGATCTCAGCAAACAAGAAACGAAAGCCCATAAGGAATGATCAACCACTGGATCGATGGAACCCTCAGGCACGCACAACTGCTCCTTGCCTTTGCCCGCAACAGCCTAGTGCGCGATATGACCTTCCGAGGTAATTTCATCGTCGACTGCATCTCAAGCCTCGCTTGGCTGACGATGAACTTAGGTTTCTACCTCCTTATTTTCTTCCACGTGCGCAGCATCGGAGCCTCCACGGGATGGGGACGAGAT
>JAJTFB010000095.1 GCA_021300015.1 Pirellula sp.
CAAGCAAGGCTACGACGAGGGCACCCAATACCGATCGGCGATCTTTTACGAAAACGACGAGCAAAAGAAAGTCGCCCTTGAGTACAAGGACAAGCTCAACAAGGAAGTTTACGATGGTAAAATCGTCACCGAGATCACCCCGATCGGCGTTTTTTACGCGGCTGAGGGCTACCATCAAAACTACTACAACCTCAACACTTCGAAGGGTTACTGCCGGGCGGTGATCGTTCCAAAGTTGAAAAAGTTCGACGAGGTTTTCTCAGATCTCAAGAAGTAGTTACAAAACGCGTTGAGCTCGGGGAAAAGTCCCCGAAAAAATTCTGGCTAAAAAATTTGAGCACAAAAATTTGAGCACAATTTTTTCGGCCAGTGACCAAACGTGTCACAACCCTCCCGTTGAATAGACCCATCGCCTCGGGGCGCCCAAAAGGTGCATCCAGGCTCCCCAAGAGGTTTGGGGATCCGAGTCTGTTTTGTACGGTTCTTCAGGGAGGGTTTACCCATGTCAACGACGATTCCAGCTCGTTTTTTTCAAATGCTCCAGGAAGTCTGGGGCTTTTCTGAGCTTCGTGAGGCCCAGGTCCAAGCGATCCAAGCCGCCTTGGAAGATCGCGACGCGTTGGTCGTCATGCCCACCGGCGGAGGCAAGTCCCTTTGCTATCAAGCTCCTGCGGTCTACCGTGGAGGCTGCACGATCGTCATCAGTCCATTGATTGCGCTGATGAAAGACCAAGTCGATGGGCTTCGCCAAGTGGGAGTACCCGCTGCGCGGTGGGAGTCCAACTTGAGCAACCAAGCGAAGCGAGCGTTGGCCGAGGAATTGCGCCAGCAGAAGATCCGACTGTTTTTCGCTTCCCCCGAGCGAGCATTGCAAGAAGATTTTGCCGAACTCTTCAAGGGCAACAACGTCCGGATGATCGCCATCGACGAAGCCCACTGCGTATCGCAATGGGGGCACGACTTTCGCCCAGAGTACCGACAACTCCTCGAGCTTAGAAAACACTTTCCCAAGGCTTCGGTCATGGCGCTGACGGCTACGGCTACCGAGCGGGTCCGACGCGACATTCTCGAACAGCTTCAGTTGCGCTCGCCCCAGGTTTCGGTCAGTTCCTTTGATCGTCCGAACTTGACCTATCGAGTCATACCGCAAGCCGATGTATTGTCACAATGCAAGGAGATCATCGATCGGCATCGAAGCGCCTCGGGGCAAGCCGCCGGGGGGATCATTTACTGCCTGCGGCGCGCCGATGTGGACCAACTTGCTGAGGCGTTGCACAACTCCGGTTACTCTGTCGTCGGATACCATGCGGGGATGACCACCGAACAACGCATGCGGGCTCAAGACGCCTTCATCAACGAGAAAGTCCAGGTCGTCGTGGCCACCGTAGCATTTGGGATGGGAATCGACCGATCGAATGTGCGGTTTGTCGTCCATGCCTCGATCCCGAAATCGATGGAGCATTATCAACAGGAAACAGGACGCGCTGGGCGCGATGGGCTCAACGCCGAATGCATCATGCTCTTTGCCATGCGCGATGTAGCCTCGATGAGAAACCTCTTGATCAGCTCTGCAAACGAAAATAGTGCCCCGAAGGCCTGGACCGATTCGCTACTCGAGCAGCTCGATGAAATCGTAAGCTTCTGCAAAACCCCCGTCTGTCGGCACCGCAAAATCGTCGAATACTTTGGCCAACGCTATCCGACGGACAACTGTGGAGCTTGCGATGTGTGCTTGGGCGAGATCGACGTGGTCAAGGACAGTAAAGTCATTGCGCAGAAGATCCTCTCGTGCGTGCATCGAATGGGGGAACGCTTCGGAACCCTTGCGATTATCGATGTGCTTTTAGGTTCCAATAGCCGCGACATCCAGCGCCGAGGACATGAATCGCTGAGCACCTTCGGGATACTCAAAGGACACACTCGCAACGAGCTTCGCGATTGGATCGATCAGATGATCCATGCGAAACTCTTGAAGATCACGAAGGAATCAAACTACTCATTGCTCCAACTCGGCCCAGAAGCCAAGTCGGTTTTGTTTGGTACCCATAATCCTGTTCTGCTCAGGACCGTCATCTCGCAAACCCAGGAATCCGCCAAGCCTCTGGCTCGGTTCGCGTACGACCAAACCTTGCTCGAACGACTCCTGGAGTGGCGACAAGAAACGGCTGATCGCGAAAAGGTCGCTCCCTACCTGCTGATGTCCGATGGGGTCTTGGCCGAACTGGCCGCTCGAAGGCCATCGAAAATCGACAGACTCACGGCCGTCAACGGATTGGGAGCCAAGCAAATTGGATTGCACGGTGATCAACTCGTCGGACTCATCGAGTCCTACTGCTCGTTGAAGTCCGTGTCGATGGACCAACCCCTTCGATTCCCCACAAGCTACCAGCGTGAATCTTATGGTGCAAGGCTCAAGCAGCGTCAGTCCCTCGAGCAAATCGCGTCGGCCATGAACGTTGCGGTATCGACCGTAACGAAATACTTGGTCGAGTACATCCTCGAAGGTGCCATCGAGGACGTATCGACTTGGGTCAGCGACTCGGAATTCCAACAGGTTCACCAAGCGGCTGAACGACTAGGATCTGGGCAATTGACTCCCATTTTCGAAGCTTGCAATTCCCAAATCCCCTACCACAAGATCCGAATCGCATTGGCCATGCGACGGGCGCCTTGCGGCTCACAGGGTTAACACCTGCCGGTGAGCCAACCAGCGCAAGCGGTTATTTCAAGATCGGCAATTCCAGGCGGCTGGGAGTGGCCGGCCCTCTGAATAGGCGGTGAACTGCGGGCTGAAAGTCGTCCTCTTTGGCCTCGAAGATATTCTCGACATACTTTTGCGGGTTTCGATCGATGAACGGAAACCATGTGCTTTGCACATGGATCATGATGCGGTGCCCTGGCTGAAACGTATGAAACAGATCGCTCAGTTCAAGTCGAATTCGGGTCGGCTCGCCTGGAACCATCGGTTTTGGCTTGGCGAAACTTTCTCTAAAGCGACCTCGGATCACTCCTGCTCGGACCAATTCCTGGCGTCCGGAAGTCGAGTTCTCTTTGAGTTCCCTGTTGCGACCTGCAGGGCCGACGACTCCGGGATACTCGTCGATGATCTTGACAATCCAATCCGCATCGGTCTGCGTCGATGCGACCCACAATTCGACCGGAATGGGGCCTGCGAGCGTAACGCTCTCCTTCAGGAGTTCGCTGCGATAGACCAAAACATCTGGTCTCCAGGAAGCAAAGCGTTGATCCTCCGTGACGTAGTCTCGTGCCCAATTGTTGGTGATTTCCATTGTATAAGGGACCGGCTTGCTAGGATCGCTCGGAAAGCTATCGGAACCCTCGCTGACCTGGTTCGAATCGCTTCGAATCGAGCCATCTTGGGCGAAATAGTAGCTCGTCGGGAGCACTTCGGCCGGTGGCCATTTGGGGAATTGCCGCCAGCGATTCGCACCGGTCTCGAAAGCGGTCATCTCAGCACAGGAGTTGTTTCCGGTCCCGCGCAGGTGGCTCTCGAAAAAGGGGATCAACACGTTCTGTTGGTACCAAGTCGAGGTGGGAAAGCCAAAATCGGCTTGTCCAAGCTTGGACCCCTCATCGCCAGCCCATTGGCCATGGTACCAGGGTCCCATGACCAAGGCGTTTTGGATGTTGGGATTCTGCTTCTCGATGGCCGCATAGGTCGCAAGCGGTCCGTAGAGATCCTCGGTGTCGTACCATCCTCCGACGGTCAAGACAGCGGCGTTGATGTTCTTCAAGTGCGGAAGGATGTTGCGAGCTTGCCAAAACTCATCGTAGTTTGGATGTTGTTCTAGATCGTTCCAGAATCCGATTTCGTCTTTGAAGTATTTCGCATCGACATTGCTCAGGGGACCCAATTCCAAGAAGAACTGGTAGCCATCGCGGGTAGGGAACTGAAAACCTGGATTCGACTCGGTCGTCGGTGTGGGGCGAGATTTGCCGAACGAGGAAAAAAACCCGAAACCCATCGGCAGGACGAAGGCTCCGTTGCGGTGAAAATCGTCAAAGAACCAATCGGCAATCGGAGCTTGCGGGGAAACGGCCCGAAGAGCCGGGTGCGAATCGATCGCGCCGGCCGACGTGTAGAAACCTGGATAAGAAATCCCCCACTGACCGACCCGACCGTTATTCCCAGGAATCGACTTGGTCAGATACTCGATCGTATCGAAGGTATCGGTACTCTCGTCGATGAGCGTCTTGGGGCCACTTGATTTAGGTGCATGTGGCCGCATGTTGATAAAATCCCCGCCGCTGAGATACCGCCCGCGTACGTCTTGAAAGACAAAGATGTAGCGGTTCTTTTCGAACTCAGGGGACGGGCCAAGCCGAGTCTTGTAGGCGTTTAGCCCGTAGGGAGCGACGCTGTAGGGGGTTCGCGACAAGAGAATCGGGTAGGTTTTGGTAGGGTCTGGATCGTTGGGAGCGTAAATGCTCGTGAAGAGTTCCACACCGTCGCGCATCTTGATGCGAACCTCCGACTTGGTGTAGTTGGCCCGGATGGCTTCGGCCCGTAGGTCCGGAGCCTGGCGTGTTTCGACTTGGCCAGAAGTTGGCTTTTCGTTCAAAAACCCCATGAGAAACGCGGCACAAATCGTTGCAAGTCGAATGGCTCGAACGGTTAGAAATCGGTTACACTGCTTGCTCGATGACATTGGCTCGAATTGGCTTTCTTTCAGAGGTTGATCCTAGCCCGGGTGTTCCCCCTAAGGGCTCATATGGATTTTAGATTCTAATCGAAACGATGAAGTCTCGACCTACGAAAGCCAAGCGAACTCTTTCGGATTTTATCCGAGGAAACCCCGTCGATTCGCAAGAACCAGCAGAGCCGGAGCTTGGCAATCCTCCCGCCGAGCAGCCATCGGGCCTATCCTTGGAATCCAATCCGAAACGGGCTCCAAAAAAGAAAAAGGGATCCGAGCCCAGGGAGGCTTATCCGGAGATTCCGAGTCGGCCATCGGACACGACTGCTGAGGTCTCGGAGGTGCAGCCGACGAGTCCGGCCCGCGCGTTCCTCGAGGCGATCGGGCAACTTCCAGATTTTCAATCTGCCTTGGAACGCTGGGTCCGCAAAGAGCCTTTTTATTGGAATGGGGCTTGGCTCGGGGCAGTCGCCCCGCTGGCGTGCGCTGCACAGCGTATCGAACGCCGACCGATGATGATTCTGGTGGCTCATCATCAGGATGCAGAGGTTCTGGCCAGGGACATTGAATTCTTTCACGACGAATCCTGCTGGGTTTTCCCTCCCGCCTCGGAGGAGCCCGAAGAGGACTCGCTCCAGCAGCAAGAGGTGATCGAGCGATTGCAGGTGCTAGCCCAACTCGATCGGTATCGGACCGGCAGGCAGTCGGAAGTTCCGATCGTTGTGACGACCTTGCAAGCCCTTATGTGTAGCGTCCCGAGCCCGGACCAACTCCGCAATGACCGACGTGTCCTGGAGGTCGGCAAGACGGTCGAACTCTCGGAGTTAAAGCTATGGTTGACCCAGTCGGGATATCGAGTCACCACTGCCGTCGCATTGGCTGGGGAGTACACCGCCAGGGGTGGAATTCTCGATGTCTTCCCACCCGATGCCCTGGAGCCTTATCGGATCGAGTTTTTCGATAATGAGATCGAATCGATCCGATCGTTTGATACCGTCTCGCAGCGATCGATTCGACGAGTCGATCGGGTCGATCTCTTGGCAGCCAATGAAGCGACGCGTGAAGAAGCCACATTGCTAGACTATTGCGGCGAGGATTGGATGATTCTGTTTAGCGAACCTACGGCGGGGCTCCACCATGCCGCAGCGTTTCGGGCTCGGATTCCATTCCCCGAACGATTTGGCGACCCGATCGAGATCTACCAACGACTCGGTCAGTTATCGTTTGCACCCATCGGTCAACTTGCAGCCGACGAGTCGACAAGCCAATTGGTACGAGTCCCGATCCGCGATGTCCAGCGCGTCGGAGGAGAACTTGAGAGCATCCCTAAAGAGATCGACGAGAGTTTAGGGACCGATCGCCGCGCGGTGATCGTCTGCATGAACGACGGCGAAGAAGCCCGGATGAAGGAGATCCTCGGAAGTTGCCAAGCCGCCCAAGACGGGCGTGTCGTGCTGGTCGTGGGGCTTTTGAGCAGCGGCTTTGAAATCCCCGATGGAGCGTTTGTCTTGACGGTCAATCAAATCCTCCGTCGCGCGATGCTCAAGCGAGCCAGTCGCAAGCATGCATCCAGAGCCATCGATAGTTTTTTGGATCTTCGGCCCGGGGATCTTGTGGTCCATTTATCGCATGGCATCGGCATCTATCTTGGGATGGAGATCATCAGCAAAGAGGGTCAAAAGGTCGAGCATCTTACCCTTGAATTCGACGGCGGGACCAAGCTCTATGTACCGACGGCCAACATCGATCTGGTCCAGCGATACATCGGGGGTACCAAGACAAGGCCCAAGCTTGCCAAGATTGGTGGCCAGGCCTGGGCTCGTCAAAAACAGGCCGCTCAGAGCGCCGTGCAAGACATGGCAGCCGAGCTTTTGGAGATCCAAGCCCAACGCCGAGCCCAGACCGGCATCCCCTTCAAACCCGACTCGATCTGGCAAAAACAATTCGAATCCTCGTTCCCCTACGAAGAGACCGCAGACCAATTGACTGCAATCGAGGCGACCAAGAAAGACATGGTCTCGAACCGACCTATGGAACGTCTGATCTGCGGCGATGTCGGCTTTGGAAAAACCGAGGTCGCCATGCGTGCGGCCTTCAAAGCCGTCGAAAGCGGCTACCAAGTCGCCGTTCTGGTGCCGACGACCGTGCTGGTCGAGCAGCACTACAAAACATTCCGTCGGCGCATGGCCGAGTTCCCCTTCGAGATCGCCAAACTCAGTCGCTTCGAAACCACCGCCGAGCAAAACGAAACACTTAAGAAACTAGCCAAAGGACATGTCGATATCGTCATCGGTACGCACCGGCTCGCCTCGAGCGATGTGAAGTTCTTCAATCTCGGACTGCTGATCATCGACGAAGAGCAAAAGTTTGGAGTTGAGCTCAAAGAACGTATCAAACGGACCACGTCCAAAGTCGATGTCTTGACCCTCTCTGCGACCCCGATCCCGAGGACACTCCATATGTCCCTCGTCGGCATTCGGGACATCTCGAACCTCGAAACCCCTCCCGAGGATCGGATGTCGATCGAAACACGGGTGGTCCGATGGAACGATGCGATGATCCGCAACGCAATCCTCCGCGAACTCAATCGCGACGGCCAAATCTACTTTGTCCACAATCGCATCGAAGACATGTACAACGTCGCTGCAAAACTTCAGCGGATCGCACCCGAAGCAAGGATCGTAATCGGACACGGTCAAATGCAAGAGAACGGGCTCGAGCAGGTCATGCTCGATTTCATCGAACACCGGGCCGATATCTTGCTGGCCACAACCATCATCGAAAGCGGCCTCGATATCCCCAATGCCAACACCATGTTCATCGATGATGCCGATCGCTACGGGCTGTCCGAACTGCACCAATTGCGAGGCCGAGTCGGAAGATACCGCAACCAAGCCCACTGCTATCTGCTGGTCGATCGGAACAAGCATCTTAATCCCGAGGCCGCTCGTCGACTTCACGCGATCGAAGAATTCTCACAACTGGGCGCAGGCTTCGGTATCGCCATGAGAGACCTGGAAATCCGAGGGGCAGGCAACCTTCTGGGAACCCAACAAAGTGGACACATCGCCGCGGTAGGCTATGAACTCTATTGCCAACTGCTCGACCAAGCCGTCCGACAGATGACCAAGTCGCCGCTGAAACTCTCCTTGGACGTCGATATTCAGCTCCCGGTCGAGGCCTATTTACCCCCCGAGTACATCCAGGACATGCGGCACAAAATCGACGTGTATCGCCGCGTGAGCCGAATGCAAGACATCCAGTCGATCAGCCAAATGCGCCAAGAACTCGAGGATCGGTTCGGTCCAATCCCTCAGCCAGTCGTTCGACTGCTGGAGATCGCCGAGTTGCGGATGGATGCAACCCTCTGGTCGATCAAGTCCATCGAAATCCAAAATCAATTCCTGTGCTTTACCTACAGCGACCATCGTCGCATGACTCAACTGGCGCAAAAACACGCCGGCAAGCTCCGGATCGTCGAACGCGATCAGCAAGCCTTCTGGTCCCTGATACCCCCTGCCCTCCCTGCTCACCCTGCACCCCCAGCCTACCCTGCCCCTCCAGCCTACTCTGCCCCTAAAGGACTTCAAGGACGACCAGGACTTCAAGGACGACCAGGGCTTCCAGGACGCCCGATTGCCCCGACTGAAGCCGAACCGAGCGTGTCGGAAGTCCTTGCGAAACTCGATTTGCTAGCGGTCCTGCGAGCGATCTTGCATTTGTAACCCCCCTTCGCGTAGAGTCCACGACCAAGACCCCGCGCGGCACGGTAGCCGGGGGGCTCTTCTCGATTCCTTTTCGTGGGATAGCGTTGGATGCTCAGGTCGCACAAAGCTCATCGAATCAAAGCCGCCTGGGTGAATCTAACGATGCTCGGAGCCTGGGTGGCTTTGTGCTGGCCCAACGGCGATCCGACCGGCCGAGAGTGGCCCGCTTTAGGCTGCGGAGCGGTCGCATGGGGCCAAGTTCAGCAGGCATCATCGAACGATGCACAGAGCCCAGGTCCGACGGCCGGAGAGATTTTTGCAGCTAGCCATGTCGTGGCGGTAGTGGGCGAGGAGCGTGTGCTCGTGGGAGACCTATACCCTGCCGACAGGGTCACCATCGAGATGCTCAACAATCCTGAGTTTCAGATGCACTTGCGCAAGTCCCTGAAAATGTCGATCCAGCAGAAGTGCTTGGCTCAGCATTTCGTCAACTCCCAGACGACGGGCAAGACCAAGAAGGAGCGAGACGACGTCCGCGCCAAGATGATGGCCAAGACCGCCGAGATCTTCCACACCAAGGTCCTTCCAGAGCAGGTCAAAAAAGCCAAGCTCGAAACGGAGGCCGAATTCGTCCAAATGCTCGAGGAACAAGGGACATCATTGGCTTCGATGATGCGATCTTTCGCCGAACAGGTATGGGCGGATCAAGCCTTACGCGAAGGCGTAAAAGAAAAGCCAACGATCGAACTTGAGGAACTCCGAGACTATTACGACCAACACCCCGATCAATGGAAACGGCCTTCACGCGTCAAGTTCCGAATCATGACGGCTAACTTCAGCAAGTACCCCAACCGCGATGCGGCTTATCAAGCCGTCGTCGAAATGTGGAATCAAGTCTATTACGGCGGTGCTCCTTTTGAAGCGGTAGCGAAAAAGCTATCGACAGGTTTTTCTGCCGATGAGGGGGGCAACTTCGATTGGACCCGACGCGGAGTCCTCAAGAGCGCGCAGATCGAACAAGCGATCTTTACGATTCCGATCCGAGCGCTGAGTCAAGTCATCGAAGACACCGACGGTTTCCATGTCGTCGAAGTCCTCGAGCGCCAAGACGCTTACGAGATGACCTTTCCGCAAGCGCAAGGGGAAATCCGAGAGTCGATCCTCAAGAACAAGAGGAACAACATGGAAAACGACTACAGGAAAAAGATCCAGGAACTGACTCCGATTTGGACGCGTTGGCCACAGGATATCCCCGGCTCTCGCGACATCAGCGAGTTGCTCTAGTGAGTTGCTCTAGCGAGTTGCTCTAGCGAACGGCTTGGCTCGAGGAGCCTTGGGCGATCGGATCGACGACCGAAGGAATACTCAGGTCGCTTGGCGTTTGGCCATCGGCTGAGACGGCGATACCCATCCAGCCTTGTTCCATCTGCAATTGCGATACGAGCATCCCTTGAGCCAGTGGATTGCTCGCCAGCGATTCAGAAACCATCGGAACCGACGAGTTCCCTGCGAAGACCTTGGAGAAAATCGCCCGGATCGGGAATCGGTCCTTGGACCCCAGGCGGTGCCCATCGACGCTGATCAGAGCATCGCGTTCCAAGGATGCTCTCAAGCCCTCGACCTTGGGAATGTACGAGGTCTTCACCGTGAAATTCTTCAATTGGATACGGCCTGTTTGTTCGAAAGAGGCAATGCGAAGAGTCAGCCACATGCGGCCTTCGGAGAACTCGACGGTCATCGGATGGACATCCATGAATCGGATGATGACATCCTCGGGCGTATCTTCGGGCAATTCGAAAGGCGATAGCTGGAGGATGTCAGCGATCTTGTCAGCCAATTGACGGACCGTCCAATCGCGATCCGTTGGGATGGCTTGGGAAATCAGATTGTTGATTGCAGATTGGTGCAATTGCAGGGACAGCAAGCTATCGGAGGGGGCCATAGGTCGGGGCGTGTAGGCAGCGATCTGGTTGACCCCAGCGACACGGTAGCGTGCCACGAGTCGGGTGTCCGTCGATTGCATATCGAGAATCATCGGCTGGAGTTCGAGCGAATGCAAAGGGCCGATAAGCCGTTTGTCGAATTGCTCTTGGGCCGAATCGATTTTCGTCTGCAACTGCTTATCGAACTCATCATCGGTCTGCTTGGCGATCAATCGCTGAGAGATCCGTTTTGCCACCGGTTTCTTCTCGATGAATTCCTGGTGCGCGACGTACCGGAACATATCGCCGATGATCGGCATTTGATCCCAATTCGTCGAGAACTTGCGGAGCGACTCCTGCGACTGGACGTTGGCCGGTTGGCCGTTGATCGACAGGGACGTCGGATCGATACGGACTTCGCGGGCCGATTGCACTTTGGCGTTGCTCGAATTGTAAAAGGTCGCGCCGCTACGACTGCTGCGCGTGTTCGCTTGGATGTTGCCGTCGAGGTTGAGTCCGAGTTTCCAAGCCGTAGGATCCGGCAAGAAATCGACTCGAAGATTGGTTTGAATCTGGCTGGCACCTCGCGTCTCGGCACCGAGAATCTTCTGCTGGACCGGGCGTGAGGTGACTTGGTCTTTGGGCAGCAACCGATTGATGAATTCCTCCGATACGCTCAATCGAACATTGGCGCTTCGGTACTGTTGGTTCAGAGCGTTAGCGATCGCATATTGCAATTCCGAATCGGCGAAACGCAACGACTGGATGGTCTCGGCGACATCCTCGGAGCAGCGGTGTACCGAGCTTTCCTCGATCGACTCGATATCCAAAAGCACCTTGCGATAGTCGACCGGTAGGGCTGTGAGCGGCCTGAGGTTCTCGGCAAGCTTTTGGACTTCTCGACTGTCCAAAACCTTTTTCTGATCGCCAGAGACGCGGCCGTAGGTCAATCGACCCAGAAATTCCTGGGCGAGAGCAACCTGTTGCGATTCGCTTTCCATGCTGCCATTGGCAAGTTCCTCGATCCGATCGAGCAAAAGAAAGTCGGCCCAGTTTTGGGCATCGGATGTCCCCCGAAGCGCGCTGCGAATAATCGCTAAATCCTGAGTGAGTTTTTCACTGAGTTGCTCTGTGGATCTCTCCGGAATCGCACCGCCTGAGCCGGTCGACGCTGATTGGATCTTGCCTCGCTCGTGGCTCAAGCATTGGTAAATCCGATCCCAAACGATCGCTCGTCGTTGGATTCCGTGAGCGACCCGAGCGACGGCCATGGCTTTTTCGGTCGAGGAATCGAGATTGGATTCCGACCAAGCAAACCCTCGGCCCGAGAGTTCTCCTGCTTGTCGTAGCAATTCCGCGGAACGTTCCGAAGTGATCGGGATTTGGGCAAAGCTCTCGAAGAGCTGTTGAACCTGCTCGGTCCAGGTCGTCGAACCCCCTAGAGCGCGATTCCCCTCGAAGTCGCTAAGGGCCATACTTTGCGAGATCAGGCTCGAAGCCAACGGCCAATTGCGATTGACTTGCGTTGAAGCGGGAATCGAGCGTCGCTGAAACAAAGGATCGCTCGAACTGGTTTTCGCGTCGACTTGCGGATCGGCCAGTGTCGTCGCTGAGACCGTCTGACTAGGTACGGGCGAGTTTGCATTCGAAACGCCCGAGTTGGTTGGTCTTAGCGATGCCAATTGAGGGCTAGTGCTGTTGGCTTCGAAGGGATTGGACAATGGACGAGCCACCGGGGCGGAGATTTTGACCGAACCGGTCGGTTCGAGCATCGCCAGGGAAGTCAAAGCCGGGGTGCGGAAATCGCGGACCTCGGAATGCGCGAGCAAATCCCCTTCGGAATAGCCTCCGAGCACGAGAGGTTCGGCCGTGATCTTCGCCTTGGCCGTTGGGGTCTCGACGGCCGCAATCAAATTGGTTCGAACCGGAAAGCGGCTCGATGGGCGCTTCATCGACGCGATTTGCTGGCCGAATAGGACCAGAAACAGCGTGACGAATCGTCATCCGTGAATCCCCATTGGACGAATCCTGTTCCATCTGCTTAGTTCTTCGACTTACCAACCCCATTGGATGAAAGCACTCTGGAACGATTTCGCCCAGTATTCCCAAACGCGCTACCCCCCTGTAACGCCTGGATAAAATGGGAGGACTCCTGGATTTGCTAGCATGCAATCGGTTTCATTTTGGATATGATGGGGGCCCCGAGGTATGTCCGTGCCCTTCGAAGCCTTACAAATCCCCCGATCCGTCGAGTCGCCAATCATGAAGCTATTGCACTTTGGCATGCGTCCGCGCGTGCTGGTCCTGTTTGCTATGGGCCTTTTTTCGTGCGGCCTTTTTTCGTGCTGCCGGGCCGTCTTGGGGCAAGTTTCCGAGTCGGCAGGTCGCTCCGCAGAAAGCTCCCCAGAAAGTGCCCCAGAAAAATCGCAGGTAAAAGGGCCAAAACCGATGCAGATCGAGGATTTGTTCAGGTACGAGCGGTATGCAGACCCGCAATTGAGCCCAGATGGCAAGACGGTCGTCTATCAAACGACGCGGATTACCGACGCGTCGAAGAACACCAAGTCGACGAATTTGCATCGATTCTCGCTCGAGGACGGGACCAGCAGTCCGGTCACAGCATCCTCGAAATCCGATACCCACGCACGTTTTTCTCCGGATGGCAAGCGTCTGCTTTTTGAGTCGACCCGCGGTGGCTCACCACAGCTCTACGTCCTAGACTCTTCGGTTCTGGGCGAAGCCAGACAGCTCACTCGCATATCGACCGGAGCATCGACAGGAATCTGGTCCCCTGATGGCAAGCAGATCGCATTCGTATCGACGATTCGACCCGAGTTCAGCGAGTTGCCGTTTGCTCAGTCGGATGCAAAGAACCAGGAAGCAGACGAACAAGCCGCCTCGAGTTTGGTGAAAGCCAAGGTTTTTACCCGACTCTTTTATCGCCACTGGGATTCGTACGTCGAGGACAAGCGGCAACATATCTTTGTGATCCAGGCCGATGGGACCGAGTGCCGCGACGTGACTCCTGGGGATCGGGATGCTTATCCGACAAGCATGACGTTCAGCGCGGGGGACGATTTTTGTTTCACTCCCGATGGTCGCTATCTGATCATCACAGCGGTGCCTGCCCAAGGGGAGAGTTGGACGACCAATTACGATCTTTGTCGAATTGATTTGAGCAACCCGAAGAGCAACTGGGAGACCCTGACCAAGAGCAATGCCGCAGCCGACTGCAATCCTAAGTTCAGCCCCAGCGGCACGCAGATGGCTTACAAGGCGCAGGCAAGACCCGGCTATGAAGCCGACAAATGGAACTTGATGGTCGTCGATTGCAAGCCCGATGGGACTTGGACTGGCGAGCCCAAGAGCTGGACCTCCGAGCTCGATCGTTCGGTAGGTGAATTCAGTTGGACAAGCGATCAGAGCATCGCGTTTGTGGCAGAGCAAGACGGTGCGACGGCGATGTTTAAGGCCGACGGGAAGTCCAAGCCCACGCAAGTCGGATTGCAGTTTGGCGACGCGTTCGGAGGCCCGAGCCGTGCAGGACAGATCACCGCGATGCATACGGCAGCCGATGGGGTGGTATTGGCGCGGGCCACCATGAACGGTCCTGCCGATTTGTATGTCGCTAAGAAATCCGAATTGGGAACAGCACCGCTTCGCAAGATCACGCAGGGCAACGATGCGTTATCGGCCAGTTTGCAAAGGACTGCGCCCGAGTCGATCCAAGTAACGGTCGAAGGGGACCGAACGATGCAGATGTGGATCCTCAAGCCACCTGGGTTCGATCCCTCGAAGAAATGGCCAGTGGCCTATTTGATCCACGGTGGCCCACAGGGAGCCTGGGAGGACGGCTGGAGTTTCCGATGGACACCTCAACTCTGGGCAGCCCAAGGCTATGTCGTCGTGCTACCCAACCCACGGGGTTCGACCGGATTCGGTCAGAAGTTCTGCGACGAGATCAGCGGAGATTGGGGTGGCAAATGCTATCGCGACTTGGTCGCTGGGCTCAAGACCATCCAGCAACTGCCTTACGTGGATGCGGATCGGATCGGTTCTGCGGGTGCGAGTTTCGGTGGCTACATGCAGGATTGGTTCGCTGTCAACGAGATCTCCAAAGACCTGCGATGCTTGATCAGCCACTGCAGCGTCTACAACTTCGAGAGCATGTGGGGGACGACCGACGAGCTGTGGTTCGATGAATTCGAGCACGGTGGATTGCCATGGGAACTGCCTGGCAAGTACCGAGAGTACAGCCCCCATACGCGAGCCGAAAACATGGGTCGCTTCAAGACCCCCATGCTCGTGATCCACAACGATTTGGACTTCCGATGCCCGATTGGACAAGGCCATGAGTTATTCCAAGCACTGCAAAGGCAAGGTGTGCCGAGCCGGTTCATCAACTTCCCCGACGAAGGGCATTGGGTGGCAAAGTCTGCCAACAGCATCCTTTGGCACAACGAAGTGTTCGCTTGGTTGAAAAAGTATTGTCCGCCGGGTGGTCGCTAATCATGGGAGGATCGCTCGAAGACTCGGCAGGCAAATCCGGACTCGGATTGCACTGGAAAATTCTCATCGGGATGGCCATCGGCGCTCTTACCGGCATCGCATGCAATTTGTTCGTGCAAGGCCAGGGTCCCGAAGCGGTTGCGAAGCTCAAGTGGTTTACCGATACGTTCACATATCCGATCGGGAATATCTTTCTGCGACTGATTTTCATGGTCGTCGTGCCGCTAGTCTTCTGTGCGCTGACGCTCGGAGTGGCCGAGATCGGCGATGTCCGAAAACTCGGTCGACTCGGGATACGGACGTTGGTCATGACCCTGATTTTCTCGACCGCATCGGTCTTGATCGGATTGGCGATTGCCAACATCTTCAAGCCCGGTTCGTTGATTTCCGAGTCCAGTCGCGAGATGCTCAAAGCGCAGTACAGCGAGGCGGCCGACAAGAGCATCAGCACGGCGAGCAAAGCCAAATCGGTGACCGAGACGATCTTGGATATCATCCCCAAGAACCCACTCCAAGAGGCCGTCGGTGCGCTCGATGGATCGTCCCCAGGGAGCGGCATGCTCGGAGTGATGTTCTTCTCGCTATGCTTCGGGATCGCCCTGACGATGATCCCTGCCGAGCGGTCCGCACCGGTGCTCGATGTGCTTCGAGGGGTCTACGATGCGGTCATGGTGATTATCTCGGCGGCGATGAAGTTCGCACCGATCGGGGTCGCAGCCCTGGTCTTCTCGATCTCCGCGGCTCTTGGACTGCAGTTCTTCTTGGCCCTCTCGGGGTATGTCCTTTCGGTCCTGACCGGATTGGGGATCCACATGTTTGTGGTCTATTCGTTAGCCGTCTGGCTCATCGCGGGGCGTTCACCACTGAAGTTCTTCCAGGACATCCTTGAAGTTATCCTCACGGCGTTTGCGACATCGAGTTCCAACGCCACCCTCCCGACATCGCTGCGGGTTGTCGAGGAAAAACTGAAGCTTGATCCCAAGGTAGGGCGTTTTGTTTTGACCATCGGATCGACGGCCAACCAAAACGGTACGGCCTTGTACGAAGGGATGACGGTCCTGTTTTTGGCCCAGGTCTTCGGACTGGACCTGGATCTGGCTCAGCAGTTGACGGTGGTCTTATTGAGCATTTTGGCCGGGGTTGGGACCGCAGGGGTTCCAGGCGGTTCGCTGCCGTTGGTCGTTCTGGTCTTGCAGACGATCGAAGTCCCAGCCGAGGGGATCGGAATCATCATGGGGGTCGATCGCCTGCTGGACATGTCGCGAACGACGGTCAATGTCGTGGGCGATGTTGCGATTGCAGCGTGTGTCGATGGATGGGAGAAAGGTTCTGATACTCTGTAGCTGCAAGTTACGCCTTCGCCGGGGCAAGCCCGAATGGCGTTGAATTAGTGGAAAATGGCCTAGATTTAAAGGCCTCTTGCCCTGGATAAGCGTTTCATCACAAGCGCAAACCAAGGCAAGGAGGCCAGCTCAGTGAGT
>JAJTFB010000008.1 GCA_021300015.1 Pirellula sp.
CACTGTCGCATGAAATCGGCCTTTCCAAAACGGCCCCTTGGAACCTCCATCTTCCCGATTGGCCCTTTGGGCAACTTTTTGGCAGCAAAGCCGCATCCACCAACTGATGCTGCTCAACTGAGCTCGGATTTTCTTGATCCTCTTTTTGTTCTTTGCCAGGGTATCAATCTGCTCATCCTTGGGAGGGATCGGCACATACTGAACCGTGTCGTCGACCTTCTGACACGCTTACATACCCAGGGACTGTCCCCGAGTATTCGGATTTCGCCGCATGCTTCGGCAGCCGGATGCCGGAGTCGTTTTCTTCGGGTAATAACTCGATAAATGAAACGACTCGAAAATTCAAAGTCGGGGCGATAGGGCCCGAGGATTTACCCCGCCATGAACAGCTCCAGCGGTCTTGCCCGGTGAAGAATCAGCCATTCGGCGTTTTCACTTAGAGCTTCGCAGCCTACCTGATACAGGATGTCCTGGACCTCAGCTACCAGCCTATGTCTTGTCCAATCGGTGCTGTCGATGTTACCTGGACTATCTAGTTCTTTAAGTAACATCTCAAGTCGCCGGTCAGCGGACCTGTAGAGCGTACGCATCGAGCAATAGCTTCGGTACTCTTCAGAATAGAATCGCCTTTCTTGCCACGCGAGCATCAAGGCTCCAGACAGAAGGCAAGCCCCCGTGTTGATTATCCACCAGTTGGACCGATCGGGAAAACTCTTTCCAAGCTCCGGCAAATGGTATGACATCTCGAAGGCAAGGGCACCAACAAACATCGCTACACCAGCCAACTGCCAGTAGTGAACTAGGCTGGAAATGATCTTTCTTCCTAGATGAGGTTCCGCGATAGGTTCTTCATGCTCACCGAAGTGATGATCCACCAAATGCAGCACATGGCTAACCCATTTTGGAACCATTGGCTTGAGCCATTTGACCGAGTGGATCGCCAGTTCAAGTCCAAACGCGGCCAGAACTAGCAGGCCACCCGAGCTAACAAGATAGGCGATCTTGGTAAGCCACCAGTGGTTATCGTTGAGCCATTTCGCGAAATCGGTGTTCACTTGGCTAACGAGCATCAGCGGTAATTGGAGCAATCCTGCACATGCAAGTCCCCAGCACAGGATGTGCATCAAATGGAGCTTGTGAGATAACCCCGTGCATTTTTTCGTCGCGTTGCTGATCTGCCCTCCGATCCATTTATCTCGGATGTAACCGAGCAAGGTGTTCTGCTGCTGATTACTGAGTTTTTTGAAGAAAGCGGGCCAGCGATCCAGAGGAAACGAGACCTCGGATGCCACGTAGCGAATCCAATCAAGCTCGTCTTTTTGACGCTGCATGTAATCGTGGGCAACAGAGCGGCTGAGTCCTGCGACGGACCAATAAACCTGGACCCGAAGTGCTTCGGCAAGAGCCCGGTAATCGTAGCGTTTCTCCTCGATCCTTTTTCGGTTGTACACAAGGAACCAAATCCCTGAGATGGATAAGGTGATGATGGTTACTCCCAAGAGACCAGCCCTGATCCAAGCTTCAGTGGAATCAGCGCCCGACTGGCCTGCGGGTAGGTAATTCACTAGAGCGGAAAGAACTTCGGTCGAATTCCAAAGAGTCGCATGCTCACCCTCCTGAGGCTCGGCTCGATGCCAATGCTCGAACATCCCTAGGCACAAAGCTGCGATGAAGACCAGAAGGATCAGCGACAACAACACTTTGAATCGCTTGGGCTCATAAACCTTGTTTGCCAAGTCGCCAGAGCATCGTCTGACGCTGGCAGCTTGGGCCAAGGACGCTAGCTCGGGCCAAGCAGATCCGAGAAGTTCGGTGAGCTTGCCGCGTCTATCTGCCTGCGTTGCGCCTTCCGAATCTGGGACTAACATATCGACCAGTTCTGACTCGCCAGCCAACTGCTGGTTGTGCGGCTTCCATTTGAGCTTGGCTTCTTCGTTGTAGGTTTCTTGCAAATCAAGGATCCGTCGGAACACAAAGTCGCCACTTGCCTGCCATATCGAATGTTTTTGGCCATCCGTCAAATGCTTTCCATGCGGTTCCAAGTCATAGGGCTGAAGAAAACTCCAGACCTCGGGCGATGGCATCGGAGTTGAAGGCTGGCTACCATTTCCCGGGATCGCAGTGCGTTTGTCTCGCTTGATTCCCAAACGCAACACAGGACCATTGTCTGCCCAGGAGAAATTATTGGAGGTTGCCAGCAGCTCCCAAGATAGCCCTCGTCGTTTGGCCTCAACGATCGCCCAAGTCCCTGGTTCGAGAGGATTCAGGGGCTTTCTGAACTCGTCTTCCTGTTTGCCTTGATGGTCGAACTTATAGTCGTAGATTGCAAGAAGCAAATGACTCAAAGATGCGATGTACTCTCCTGCGGCTCGGTATCGCAGGTAGCGCCTGGACTTGAGTTCGCCGTTGTAACGGATTTTGGACTCTAAGTCGGCCTCGGGGCCAAGGGGTTGTGCTAAAGCCTCCTGCGCCTCGCATGTGAGATTCGCGATGGAAGCATCGGTGTTTTCCGGAGACCGAACCTTCAGTGGCTCCCAGTCCCGATCGAGTTTGACACAGAATAGATCACGCTGTTCGTCCCATCCGTTTTGCTTTCGGAGCCTTTCAAGTAGCGATCGCAATCTCCCTTTGTCTTCCTCCTTCTTGTACGAGGAGCATCGCTCAAGGATCTCGATTGGGAAAGGCAGAGGAACTCTGACAAAGACGGAACGGTCCGGATTGGACCGTTGATAGTCAAGAAACACTTCGGCAACGATCGTATCAATTCCCGGTGAGATCGAGCTTAGTAGCACGACCGGAGTGTGCTTGATCCCGAGAGGTTTCCAGCAAGCATTAAACGCCGTTAGCTTCCCCGAGAGAAACTCGCACTGATTGTTCAATCTCGGATTATCCTTGTCTCGGCAAAGATCCGAACCGTCGGGATGGATCCCCAATTTCTGTAATTCCTCGGATGGCAATCCTAAAGGCGATTTGGTTTCGCCTCCAAATACCCAATCGAGAAATTGCCAAACCCTAAGGTAGACCATCTTGATCGATGGAGCTAAATCGGAAGGATTCACTACCTTCGCGTCATAACCTTCGGGGTCGTTGTTGCCGGTAACCCCGATGATGAGCGTCGCAAGAGGCGCATGGAGATTGGGTGGCGATGCTATCGATGCGGATTGTTTTGAGTCGGACATGCGAAGACCTATCGTAAGAAACCCAATCGTAAGTACTTCGGAGCAGCCATCATCCCAAGTTGTTCCTGTGGATTTTGACGTGCCTTATCAGGCCAAGCTTCATCCCGAGTGCCAATGCACCGGTTTCCTCGGCCATCCGGAACAGGATTATAGCAAGCAACATTCAACCCTGAAGCGGCGGGTGCTCTTTGATAGCCGGCTAGCAGATCGTAGTAACCACTTCGCGTGGATCCGTTCCCTAGCCAGCCATGAAGGGCTCTAAAGGTCGTGCTCGGTGGTAGATTAGCCAGTCAGCGTTCTCGCTCAAATGCTCGCAACCTAAATTGTACAGGATATCCTGGGCCTCTGATCGGAGTCGCTCCCAGTCTAGCGCTCTGAGCTTGGGATCGTGTTTCAACGGCTCCATTTGATTGAGAATGTCCTGGAGTTTGAGATTGGCTGAGTGGTAGAGCATGCGCATCGATGAAAAGCTTCGGTGCTCTTCGGTGTGGAAGTTTCTCTCCGTCCAAGCCAAAGACAAACCACCAGCGAGCAGCGCCACACCGTTGAGAATAATCCACCAGTTATGATCGTTTGGCAAGTAGCCGCCTATGTCGGGGAATTTTGGGAGCGAAACATACAGTACACCCACCAAGCCGCTAATAAACAATCCAATCTGCACCACATCGATCCGCTTGCGCAACCACTCAACCCATGTTTCGTGGTGTTTGTCTGGTGCATACTGATGGTGCCCGTGGCTTTTCGGATCAAGCAGCGATTCGGCCCAATTCGTAACCGCTGGTAATCCAACGAGTCCGAGCGTTACTTGTGTATACCAAATGAAATTTTCCAAACCGTGAGATCCGAACCACTCCGCAAGGTGTTGCCCCAACATGAAAAGAGGTTGTAAGCCTCCGGCAAGTGCAAAGGACCACGCCACTTTGTGCCAAAAATGGTGCTCCGCCTCAAGTTTCTTTACATTTTTTTCAAAGTACTTCTCTTGCCCTTGAATCCAAGCCTGATGAACCCCTTTGAGCATATTCATTTGGTCCTCTCGTCCCAAAGCAAGAAAATTTCTTTTCCATCGGCGGAATGGAAGTACCGCTCCAGACACGACATATCGTATCCAATCCAATTCGTCTCGGTGCCGCTGCAGGTAGTCTGACGCTACCGATCTTTCCAGACCTGAAAGTGCCCAGTAAATCTGTATCCGTAACGCTTCACCCAAAGCGCGGTAATCAAATCGTCTCTCTTCTTTCAGAGATTTTGCGTAGTTTCTATACAACGCAGCGGCGACGGTTACGCAAGTAGTGGTTCCTAGTAAAAGCAAGAACTGTATGAAAGAATCCCAGTCTTCGTGATGCTCTTGTGAGTGCCAATGCTCGTAAAAGCCTAAAAAGACAGCCGCACCGCCGATTAACGCAGCGAGCCTTTTAAGCATTTGCCCACGCTCTTTGGTAAGCTCACCAGCGACGTCTGCAGCGCGCCTTCGGATACTAGCGGCTTTCTCTAATGACCGTACCAAGTTCTTCGCTGGATCACTGCGTTCAACAACAGCAAGGGGGAACATCCTCGTGATTTCATCCCCTTCTTTTGGATTCTGTGGCAACTGATTGAATTCGTCTTGCAATCTCAGGATCCGCCTATAAACGGAATCGCCGTTTGCTTGCCATATAGCTTCGATGAGATCATCCTGTAGTTTTTCCCCACCCACTTTAGGTTTGGTGTCGTAGGGGTGCATGAATTGCATCGCATCGCTCGGACGAGGAAGCGGCTGTTGCATCCCATTGATCGTCTTTTTGCTCTCGAAACCCACCCGAAGAACAGGACCATTGTCTGCCCACGTGAAATTGTTGGTGAGCGCTATTAGTTCCCACGCAAGCCCTCGCCTCTTGGCTTCAACGATAGAAGCAACTGAGTAATCGAACACATCCTCTGGAACTGAAACCGCTTTCTCATAGACCGGATCGAACGATGCTACCAAAAGGTCTGAAAAGGCTGCAATGTATTCCCCTGCAGCACGCAATCGAAGCCCAAGCTCAAGTTCCGGAACCGGTTGGTGCAAGTTGCGTTGTTCCTTGATTTTTTGTAGCAAGTCGGTGTCGATGCCGGCTGAGGCGTGCGTGTCGCACCAGTCATTGTCTAAAGGGACTGGAATGACGGTTTCTTGTGGGTTCAGTGCATCGCGAACTATTGCTCCGTAGAGCTGATTGAAGTCTTCCTGTTTTTCGGATGTATCAAAGATCCCGCAATTCAAGTATTGGTCTTTGTCCTCGTAGGGTAGAACGATTCGGATTGTCAGCGACCAATAGGGGTTTTCGTTCTTGAATTCGATTGCGGCTTTCACAAACAGTGAATCCAGCCCTGGCTTGAGTGACGTGAGCAGCGTCAAGGGTGTGGCATGAATGCCCAAAGGCTGCCAGCAATCGTTGTAACCCTCCAATCGTCCATGACTATCGTATTCATTGCATGGTGGCCCTTGGCGATGAACGAAGAGGCGTTTCTCTGGACACAAGAATCCGGCTTCCTTTGCCAAAAACGACCACTTCAAAATCCCGTGAAATGCAGCGCTAAGCTCATTCGCGAGGCCAGTAGCCTCCGTTGCTTCATCCGTGATGTATTCGCTACACCAAAGCCCCATAAGAAAGGGAGATTTTAGATTGGGTGGTGGGTTTTCAGCAGACATCGCGCTCTCTCAAACAGGTCAAGAACTAAAGCTTTTGGTTGCAATTCCAGTGGACACACGAGCATTCGATCGGCTTGCACTTGCGATCAAAAAGACCGAATAACATAGTAATTGCTGGCACCCAGCGAATCAACGAAGTCCGTGTTTTCGGCTCGCTGGCAGAATTTGCGGGTCGATTTGGCTTCAGAAAGCTCAGTTGCTTCTCGTTGCGAGTGCCATTTGCGATCGATATAATAGCGAATGACGCACGTTGGCCGATGTTTTCTACCAATCTCCCCCTCAAAACCCTGTGTGTCTATGTGGCTTGATTCATGACTCCAAGAAAAAAACATACCGTATTCCTCAGTCGCGTATCCTCAGAGTTCAAGGAACTCACCGACCGTGTTCGGTCCTATGATGATGCCTATCCTTGGCTTCGTTTGATCGACCAAGAGGCTCCGGGTACCCAGCCGACTAGGAATGCCGCCCCGTTAACGGTCGCTAAAATCAAAGAATGGATAAGCGATTCCGATACGGTGTTTCATTATGTTGGCCTTCATCATGGTGCAACGGCGAAGGTTCCCATCACCGATTGTAGAGAGCTCGCTGATTTGTTGGATGCATCTTGCTATAAAACGCTCGAATCGCTCCGCTTGCATTTCCGAAACTCACTCCCAACCGATTCTCCGGATCATTCTCCGGATCAATGGATCACCTACACAATGCTCGAAGCGGTCCTAGCGATTGGCCTTGGAAAGGAACTGCTCATCTTCTGGCTCGATCCGAAACTGCCTAACGCAGTCACAGGCACTAACCACAAACCCGATCCGATTCAGGAAATCTATCGAGAATGGCTAAAACGAAACCATATCCCGGGGCGAGACCGTCTTATTCTGGAGTTTCCCGAAGACATGATCGTGACGAGCACGAGAAAATTGCAATCGCTCGATCGTGCCGTCTCACTCGAATTCCGAGCCAACTTTGCTCAGAATTACAATTCGGTCTGGGAGTCGGTGGCTGCGATGGCAGATCCAGATACCACTCAAAATGAAAGGGCGAATTACTGGTCAAACATTCGACAAGGGAAATACTCCTGTACCATCGATTGGATTGGTTCTGCTGTTGAAATCAGCGACCCAAGCCAACCGCATGCACTAGCCCCTGAGCCGATTTTTTTCCAAGTCCCGGATTCCGAAAAATCAAACGAACACTCTTGGCTCATCCCAATCGCCTCAAAACTCCATCGCCTCCGTATCGACCAAGGGGGAATTCAGTCCCAAGCTTGGCCTGAAATCGGTGGACACTCCTTCAGGGCCTGTTGTCTGGCCAATCTAGACGTCTGGGTTTTATGCGAATCTGACCATCAATACTTTCTACATTGCTTGAAATCCAATGGATCATCAGAGAAATTCACACTTCATGGGTTTCAAACCCACGGATTTCATCCTGTTCACCTAACCTGCGATGATGGTTCATTCTACCTTACCTACCAAGGTCAGATGCGGCGTATTTCGTTCACCTCCGAGCCGAATTCATGCAATGCATCGACCCCACTCGACTCGGATAACCAGGCGAAAATCGAATCATCGTCAAGATTCGTTGAGCAATTGTCGCTCCCTAGAAGCTTCCCATTCCGTCGCGGATTCCATGGGCAGACCTATGACTCTCGCATTCACAATGACACGGCCTGGGTCTCCTGGGCCGTGGTCAAGGAAAGACAGAAGATTCATGGAATCACCATAAACCCAGGCGGCTTCCTCGATCTTTTCAAAACTGTGGATGTAACCTTTACGGGCCCTTACGAAGCCACTCATATAAAGCGATTGCAAAATGGAATCGTCGTCTGGGAGATTTATCCGGCCGATGATACCTCACCGCTACATCTACCGCTCTTCCATTCAAGACGTAGTGATTTCCAATGGGTTTATCGTGAGACCGATCAACACATTTTCCGAAGAAGCGAATCCGAAACTCAGGTCGAACAGGTCCTTAGCGTCCTACCGAACTATCAAGGTGGTTTTGTTCCCAGTTGCTTTATTCAACATTCAAAAATCCAGAACGACAACTCCCGATTCCGCGTATGGCTACTACCCAAGGCAATCAGTTCCCGTTTCGCTCAGTGCATCCTACCGTTCACTCAACACTTAACGCCGCTACCAAAACCGCCAATTGATTCGATGTCGAGTCTGGCTTGTGCAAATTTTTCTTCAAATGACGATCCAAACCCTTGGATAGCCACCATGAGTGATTGGCATCAAACGGTATGGAACGAATGCCAAGAGTAATCAACGCTAGGCTCTCGCATTGTGATGACGATCTACCGTGTGGTGCACCCTTCTTGGCAGATCCCTGCTACAAGGTTGATGGAAGTGCATTATCGCTACCACGACTAACCGGTTGTTCGGAACTCGGAGTAGGATCGATCGCAGCATCCGCATCTCCAGTCGCTTGGCTTATGGCGACATGCTCAAGATAGCTCATCGTCAACGAACCTGTTAGCGAACACGACTCGAGTGGGTTGAATGCAAAGTTTACCCCCACATCATTCATTTGGATGTTGATCTTTTCGCAGCACTGAGTCACATGTCGATACAACGCATCAAAGCAGTATTTTCTCCTGTCGAGGTCGCTTCCAATCTGTGCGGCCCTAGCATGCGATAAGAGTCTCTGGTAGGTACTCAAGTCGTTACGACGATCTGGATCAGTCATGAAGTCAGCAAACCTAAATGCAATGCCATCCAAGTCTAGAGGGCCAGTCGATGCACTGGGGCGGGACTTGAGCTTGGTTATGAACTGCCATGACTGAACCAAGTCCGGCTGAATCATTAAACTTCGTGTCGTTGCATTGGCCCAAATTTCACCAAGAGCCGCCGCTGGATCGGTGCCTGCGGGACTGGTCACTTCCCTCGCAGATCGCGTTAATTCCGTATATTGCATTCGTACATAATGTCCATCCGCCAATTCCACCAATACGTTGTAAACTTCTGGCGAAGAGAGGGGTTTTATTTTTTTTCGAAACAATGTGCGGTTGTTGAACGCCTCATTATTGGGATTTTCGAGTTCCAAGCGGAGCAATCCCTGCGCCTCCGAGAAAAATCCTAACTCGGTTTTTATCTCCTTTGCGATCTCAAGAGCTTGCTCGCAGTATCGCCGCAAGTGCTTGACCCCCGAATCTTTGAAACGAGGATGATCCGTGGTCCAATCTCGGATCAGACGCACCGGATGGCCATGCTGTTCCTGGTCTGATGCATAGTCGGCGAAACTCTGATTCTTCCCCGATGGTCCATACCACGATCGCAAAAAACCATCGATAGAATACAAATCCCTAAAATGGGAGATCTCCTGCTGACTCTTCAACTCAGCTCGCAAATCGTCTAAATTGCATGCAACTGGGGATTCGGCATGCTGGATCATCGCCGCAGCAATCTTTTTCCGGCGATCCGTATCCTTGTCCAATTCGGGCGTGGCGGAGACTGTAAAGCCGACGATATTGTCAAGCCGGTGCGCGTAACACCGCAAGAAGAACTCGTTGGGATTTGACCATGGTCTTGCAGTCTTCTGGCCTGGCAGAACATCGCCTCCATAGGCCGCGATGATCATTGGCAAATGCTGATTGGACCTCGCTGACTCTCGATGGAAAGCTCGAGCGATGGCCCCTAAAACTTGAACCATTCCCGCAGAATCGAACGCGAAAATCGCATTCGTCCAAACGGGCTCCCCCATCAGCAAACCGCACAAAAGCTCCCCGAATAAAATCTGACGGTTGCGCTCGCGTTCTTCGGGATTGTACTCGTCGCCAAACCGAACAGAGTCAGCCGACTCAAGAACGAACCCATCGGAAGAACTCGTTGTTATTGCGGGTTTCAGATCATTCAAAGATGCCATAATGGTGAAATTCCTCTTTTAATTGCAATCAGATTTTTTCTTGGTCCTGTGGGCTAGAAATAAAGCTAGGGCTGCCAGTGTGATGCCACACCGCGTTTTACCCGATGCGATCCATGTCGACAAATCGCTCGCCAACACCTTTTCAAAATGCGTAATGCTTTCTTCGGATTGCGGCCTACCCGAAGTCGTAGGATCTTTATCAAGTGACACCTGGTATACCCCAATGATTCCTGTCATCAACCCAGTGTTCGCATTAAATCCGCCAATGCGTTCAACCCAATTTGACGAAACACCGAGCTCGTCTAGCGTTTCTTTTCTTGCGTTGTCCGCTTCTGTGATGGCCGGGTCCTGAAACCCTCGCGGTAGTTCCCATTCCCAACTTCGCGTGGCATGACGAAAGATTCGTACAAATACAACATACTCCTCCCATAGAGGAACCATCACCGTGCCCGCCGCGCCAGTCAACTCGCTGGTGCTGGCAATTCGAAGGTAGCTTCCGACACTCCCATTTGGAAACCGAACGCGGTCTCGGATCAAGAGTATGTAGGGATCCTCGTAGCGAATCCCATACTCTGGGTCCTCACCGCCGGAAAGCAGTTCGATCTCCCCACGACCAGAATCGCCCGGACTTCGCATCCATAAGGGCAACCGCTCTAAATAATCCTCTGCCATCGAGTCGATGTCCTGTCTTGGTTGATCGTGGTTGGGGTAAGGTCGCTAGGTTGTTTCGAGATCTATTCGATTGAACGTTTGGATTTATCGTACTTATCGGAATCGAGGCAAGGAGTACACCAATCGGAGACCGTCGATCCAATCCTTCCATTCCGCAGCATTGCCGTATCCTCCGCGCTGCCTCTTGCAAATCTAATCGATTGGGCATCCTCATGCAACGTTTTGACTTGCCTCGACTCGCCCGATCCGCCATCTTTCTCCAGCGGCGTGGAGCTTTGTGTCTTGGCAGCAAAAAACCCGGTAGGCCGAGCCCGGCGGGAATTGACCTTCAACAAAGTCCTCTCGTGGGTTGGACTCCACGCGTAACGCAAGCGCACAGTACCCTGCATTTTCGCGGCGAGCAAACGACGACGATCATGCTGAGGGAAGCGTACTGAGAATGAGAAAGCAGACTGCTTGATCACCAACGTTAGCTAAACCTTGCGAGCAGATGAATCAGCTACTTTTTGTTGATTTGGTCGCGTACATGTTTGAGCCAGCTCGTCATGGCGTCGAGATCCGCGTTGAGCGAACCGAAAGAGCCTCCAGCATCGATGACTGCTTGAGTGGCTTTAATTGCCTGCTCAAACGCTTCTGCTGATTCTTGCCAGCGTGATAAGTTAGCAAGCATTTTTCCAACCCAAAAGCATGCGATCCCAAGCTCGCGCCTGTGAGCTAGGTTTTCGGGCTCCTTGGTGCATAGCTCCTCGAGCATTTTTTGCTGTTCCTGACCTACTTGGAGGGCTTTGTCAAAATACCCTCGGCTATCCAGAGTCTGGCAGAGAGCCGACAGACTCTCGGCAAGATTGAATTCCCCTGATGCATGAGTGCTTCGAGACTGTCGAGCTAAGTCAACGGATCGTATTGATTCATTCTCTGCGTCCGCATACCGCCCTTCAGCTTCAGCGATTTCCGATAACATCCTGAAGGCTCTGCTGGCTAGGTAAGGTGAATCGGAGGCGGCCTGGGATTCGTACATGCCTCTTGCATGGAGCGCCACGGGGCGTAATTCAGGCAGGATAGGCCTTCGAATATTATCTTGCCGGCGGTTGCAAAGATCCACTGATTGGTCGCTGCGCATGTGCAAAAAGCTATGGATCAGTCGACTAGGTCGCTATCGTTTAAAAATGTTGCTGAAGTTTTTGATTCACGACAAAAGAAATTGGAAGCAGAATGGGAAATCGATCCAACCGTCCTTTGGGTGATGCGTCCCTTTGGCGACAACGCACTACACTTGGCGAAACATCATCCAGAGGAACTCTCTTTTTCAATAGGTTGCGGTGTTCTTGGCCAAGCGGAACTGACAATTGGCTCGCTTGCCAAAGCACAAAGACTAACAAATCAGTGCCTATGTAACCTTCGGTCAGCCTACGAGAAGAACGAAGAGAATCAAGAAATCAACCGTCTACTTTCTGCGGCGCTAGTTAACCAAGGAAGTTTTTATCTTGCGCGAGGCAAGTCTGGAGACGCTGAATTGGCTCTGGTCCAGTTCGAAGAGTCGCTCGATATTGCTAAGCAGATTGCCGAGGCGAACCCCAATTCGGCCCAGGCACTCCGCGACCTGAGCGTGTCGCTAGAGCGCATGTCGGACGTTATAGGACAGCAGGAAAAAGAAAACTCAAGTCGCGATGCGCTGGCACTTCAGATCGAGGCGTTGCAAATTAGCCTAACACTTTACGAGTCTAATCCATCATCACTTTTTCTCGGAAAGACTGCCGCAATAACCGCAATCCGCGCCTTCCAGAAAGCTCAAACAGCCGGATCTTCGGATCTGGCAGGCCAATGCCTGAGCGTGTGCTATTCCGTTCTTCAAACACTGAAATCCAATGGCTGCGAATTTGACCAATGGATGGAACAAACCTACCAGAAACTTCATGAGGTCTTATCGCAGCAAGACAAGACCGAAAGTGGTTAATCCATTCCTCGTTTTTCCGAATCCGCGCTGCCGGACTTGGTGCAGTTACTGACTGTTCCAGCATTTCCCCGCACCCAATTTCGGATCACCGACTGAGAAACCCCAAGTCGCACCGCGACCTGGGGAACCCTGTTCCTTTTTTCAATTGGCTTCAGAGCAGAAGCCCATTACCGTCAAATCGGGCTATCCATAAGGGTCCAAAACTCACCGCAAAGGCGCCAAGTTCGCCAAGACGAAGAGCGAGGGAGCAAGATCTTGGTAACCTTATTGGATGGAAACGCAAAACCTCGATTGGCTACGAACCTTCTTTCTTGCAAAAAGCGGGATGCCTTCGCGCGATTCTCTCGGACGTGTCTCTTGGACTTGGTTCGCTTAGGGTATGTCTACCACCTCTCCTCCATAGCGTGTTCCAATAGCACGTTGCAATTGCAAGTCCATGTTCTCGTTAAGAAAAGTAACTCGACCGTCACATATCAGGGCATGAATGCCGCCTGAATGGAAACTGGAGAATTGCAAGCTTCGTTCCACGCCGTTGTTGCAGTTGGTTATGGGAGGGTTAAAACCAGGCTTCGCGCAATTCGGTGGAGCCTTCCACCAACGAACCACTGCTCGGGCAAATCCTTGCCCTCCGCCTCCTCCGCCTCCGCCGCCGGCAAGTGCGCCGCGAGCCCAACCGCCCAAATCATAGCCGATCTCGCCCACTGCCAGCGTATGCGATGTGCCATCCGTAATGTCACGCCTCCGAACTGCAGACATCGGATACAATACGCCGTCATTTATACCAGATTGGGTTCCAGCGTTTCCGGCATAATGATTCTGCCCCCAAAGGCCACTGACAGGAGCGCTTTCGGGATGCGTTGGACAAATAAAAGTCGAAATGGTAGTGATTGCGATTTGCTGATTAACTGAACTATTGAATGTGCGATTGTACTGGTAAGCAGAATATAGCGATTGCTGTTCAAGGTAGGGCAGAATCTGCGAATGCCATGTATGCAACGGGTTTACCGATGTTGCTGTTCCATGGACTCCCAGTACGCCAAACGGAAACACCCGCAGAGCGGATTCATAGTTCGACAGAGACAGTCCGATCTGCTTGAGGTTGTTACTACATTGAGTTCGCCGAGCCAACTCGCGAGTCTGTTGGATCGCTGGAAGCAGCAGTGCGATCAGCAGAGCGATAATCGCAATGGATACCAGCAATTCGATGAGGGTGAAGGCTCGCCGTGGGATCACAACGTGTTGTCCTCTTACTTACGTGTCGGATTACTTGCATGGCGGGACTGGCGGACTTGGCGGTGTCCCAGGACCTTCCGATCCCTTTCGTTGCCAAAGAACTCCGTTGCTGAAGACGATTGTGTTGAGGTCTTTCGTGGCACAGAACGTCGTAAACTGCTCAACTTCGTCCAGGGTGATAAAGGTGCATCGATATTGATACGAAGTCGATCCGCCGGCGCTAGCGCCGGTCGCACTCTTCCACCAGACTTGCGACCCATCGGCAGGACAGATCGTCAGTTTACCATCGTCGTCTGTCGTAAGAATTGCATCGTTGCCCGCGTCATCGGTCCACGTCCCGTCCAGTAGGCTATCCGTACCGGCACTGGTTGGCCAACTAAAATTCTTCCGGATCCAACTGCTTCCGTCTGCAAAAACGAGCAAGAATGGTGTTTGTTTTGGTCCCTTAGTCTTAGCTGCGCAGAAAGGCAGGATCCCTTTCGGTTCGCCCTTCTGCCCGAAATCCAACGATCCGAGCCAGGGTTCTGAGCGAAATGGGTCACCTAATCCCTCGTTGAACTCTCCTCTATATGCAAACAAAGGATTGAATTGCGGTCCCGGCAAAACCCGGATTGCACCAGAGTCATCGTAAACTCGCAGTTCCTGAGTGCCGTTTTTCCAGACGCCGTAGATGGGAGTGCCATCGGGATTTCCCAGGCTGTGTGGACGGGGCGTCACGGCCACCATGCTCATCATCCCGCGGTCTTCGTGTCTCAGGATGTGGCAATGGAAGACCCACGAGCCATATACGTTGGCATTGTCGGTCACCTTCCAGTCGAGCGGTTCGCGATCGTCGGTCGCATCTTTTGGAGCGTATCGTTCGACTGGCTTCTGGTCCGGAATGTTGATCCAGGTCTTGAAACGAACGTATCCGTGTGGCGGTATAACGATTGTGTCCCACCAGTTGCCAACGACCCAGCCGAATGTGCGGTTCTCATTTGGAAGATCCTCTGGAAACCACTTCACCTTTTTCTCGTCAGGATCCCAAAGGATTTTGCGCATGCCCCACTTCGAATCGCGGTAGTCCAACTGTCCCACTTCTTCGACGAAGAACGGGCTGATATGAATGTGGAACGGATGGAAAATGTCGGAATTATTGACCAGCAGCCATTCTTCGCTCGAAGTGGCCTGAGGTGGACGCGACGTGGGCATACCCGTGACCGACTTGTAGTCGGGTATCGCTCCGGTTGAATAATCGTAGTTGTAATGGCCGGCTTTCTCACCGGCTGGAGCAATCCATTTGATCGGCCGATAGTAGCCGGGGTTGGTATTCAAGATCTGCGGCAAAGAAGTATCACTGACGGGGATTTTCCCCAGGGTGCCCAACGGATGGATCTGGTTGGTCCACCGAGCTCCCGATCCATTCGTGGGATCGAACGTGCCCATGTGCTTCACTTCGTTGACCAGAGGCGTCTGGATGAGCGCTGTCGCATCGGGATTACCGACATAGTCCGACGTCTTGAATTGTCGCCCATCGATCCAAAACTGTTGGATCGGAACATCTGTACCCGTCATCTTGTTGCGGTAAGTGAACGTTGTTCCGGCCTTGTCGAAGACCACCGCGCGACGGTAGTCGACTCGTTCCACAATGGGCTTGACATAGGCGGGGATTCCTGGCTTCGACACGCCCGGCGCGTTGGTGACCGTCAACAAAGTTTGCTGAGCATCCCCTGTTGGGCTGAGTCGACTGAGCCGAGCGTTCAAGGCGTCAATCGTGAGTTGTGGGGTCACAATGCCGTCCGGGGCGACAATCTCCACCAAGGCCAAGTAGTCGTTCGTGACTGAACCTCCAGCGCTACCAGCGGGTTGCCACTTTTGATCGTTGCCAAGGATCCCGTTTGGATCGGTGGGCGAAGCAACATGCGGCACAGAAAACGCTGGCGTGATGGGATCGTCAGAGTTCGTCGGCAGCGAGCCGCGGATCAACGGCGTCACGGGCGAAGACGACGAATCGCCTGCGCTGGTCCCATCGGCTTTCACCCCTTCGACCCAGGGAACCGTAAAACCCAAATAATCCGTCCCCAGGTTGTATGGGTCGGCGGGAACGTCCTTAAACGTCGGTATCGCCGCTTTGACGATCAAGGAGGGAGTGTTATTTGAAAGCTTCCCCTGTGTCAACGCCAGGTATCGCCATTGAGCGTCTTCATCCGAGAACAAGGAGTCTATGGGATAGGCCAGTGCAAACCCCTGGACCGGCGGGGCTTGCGTTGGAAAGTTCTTAAAGAGGAAATAGAAATCACCCGCTTTCGCAGTATCGCTGGTCTGGACCAGCAGGTCCGTCCGATTGCCCGAGGAGCCGAACGTGGGAGAATTGATCGAAATCGGAATCGCACGGCTGAGTGTAATGCCATCGACCGCCACCATGTTCACGGAACCATCGAACTTGGAGGTGTTGGGATCATCGAAGCTGCAATTGATCGCCGATGGAAAGTACTTCTTGGGTGGGGGGGCAGGACTACCTTCTTTGGGAGTAGTAGGGATGTAGTCCTGGTAGTTGGTCTCGTCGATTCCTTTCAACTCCTTAACGAGCGCCGGATCCATCGGCGAAAACGCAATTTTGCCCATCCAGATGTTGGAGTGCTGCTGGTGATTGGCGCCAGCCACGATGAATCGCCAGCGTTCAATCTGCCCCTTGGGAAGCTTGATCGTGGGCGCATAACTTCCGTTCACAGTGGTGATCGACATGGAATTATCGGGCTTGACATTCGGGTTGGCCTTCAGGTTACGGCGCCGGGCACCGGGGCCTTTGCCACCTCCGTTGCCAGCTCCGATGCCAGCTCTACCGATGGCAAAGTTCTGGATCTCTTGAACGACCAGGACTCGGTCGCGTTCAGTTCCCGCAAGACCCGGGACTATATCGTTATCGTCCTTGCGCGGCTTGATGACCAGGGCTCCGGCCATTCCGTTTTCGACTTGAATCGAAGAAGCGCCGTGTCGATGGGTGTGATACCAGTGGGTTCCTGGTAGGTGGTCCACGGGAATCTTGTACTGGTACTGACGCTGCCACCAGTGATTGATGTTTTGCACCAGCAATTGCTGATCGGGCGACAGCATCGAAGGATCGCCATCCTGGGGCAGGATCAGCACCGCCACGTTGTCCTGCTTGGGATCGACATGCAAGCCATGAACATGCAGGTTGACCTCGTTGAACCCATGCGGGATGTTCACTTCGCCATGAGCCCCGTCAGACAGCTCGTCGGACGATGTCTGCTGGATGTCGAGGTTGTTCTGGAGATCTTTCAACCATGGGTTGTCGCTCACATTCAAGAAATTGTGCAATCGAATCCGTAGAAAGTCGTCTGGGCGAAACATAAACGTGGGTCCAGGAATCCCTGCCTTGGGAGGCTGCACCGGGTTGTCGGAAGCGAGAGATCCTGCGATCGCCATCCGAGTCAGCTTCGGACTTTCTGGCTGCTCGGCCTGATACGCCCGAGTCCAAATCTGCATCGGATTGCCTTTGGAATCAAATCTCCCTGGAATCGTGTACGTTCCGAAGACCGTGTAGAGGTCTGCTTTGATAACCGCTGAATCGCTCTTGTCCGGGAAAGGGACTTGGATTTTCTTCGGTTGGGGCAGCAGATTTTTGGATGGTTCTTCCTGTGCAGTCGCCGTCGAAGGCAAGACGATTGCCAGTAGCATACCGACGACGATGGGAACCACCGTTAACCATCGCAGTGAAACATTTGACACGGTTACGATCCTTTTGAATTCGAGGCGGAAATAATGTTGCTACTAACGAATCACCGTCGTTTCAATCACGGCCCACCGACGCTTCAGCAGAGGTATAGCGAGGCCGAAGCGATCCAAGGCGTTTTGCTTCTTGGAGCAAATCTCGCGTTTCCATAAATGGTTTTGTTCCTATGCGTTGCCAGACGATTTTTCCAAATTCATCGATCAGAATAACGCCGTGCAACGGCACCTTGCCGAGTTGATCAAAGACGCCATAGGCTTTAAAGGTCTCTAAGGAGGCATCGGAGACCAGCAGAAAGGGAACCGCTTCTTCCGCACCGGTTACCTTGAATGTCTCCTGCAGTCCGGCGACGGAATCGGTGCTGATCGCTAGGACATTCAGACCGGCAGCGTTAAACTCGGCCCTCAATGGAACCATCATTTGCAACTGCTCAATGCAATGGGGGCAGCCGGCTCCTAAGTAAAACACTAGCAGCGTGTGATTGCCTCGAAACGACTCTAGCGAGATCAACCGCTCGTGGCGGTCCTGTAACGCAAAGGACGTCGCGACAGGTGCTTCAAAGACAAGCGGTTCGGATAGAGTCACCTCTTGGCGATCGAGATACTCGGGTCCCATTACGTCCTTTAACACTCCGGTAGCTTTGGCTCGCAATGCGACGATCTCGGGGACATCGCTTTGCAGAAAGGGCGACGTCAGCAATGCGCTCAAATCCTGCCAACGTTTCGATTCGAGCAACGTCTCGAGCAGAAGTCTTTGTCCAATGACCGTAGACGATGACGAAGCAGGTCTAGCGGACTCACCGTGTTCACTGCCAACGCTCTGCAATAAAGCTAGATCTTCGGATCGCTGATCTTTAAGCGACGGCAGTTCGATCAAATTCTTAGCCAATCGGATGGCATCGACGTAACGCCTTGTGCGTCTCAATTCGTTGATCCATCGCACGATATTGTCCTGAGTTCCTTCGATCTCATTGAGGCACACTTTTTCAATTCGACTTCGATGACATGCGGCCTTAAACGAACCCTCAAAGCACGCCAAAGCCTCTTCAACTCGCTCGATCCTCGAAAACAGCCTCCCGGCGATTGTCATCGCCGTCGGCGAGCCATACAACGTCTTGGCGATTCGTCCGGCTGATGCGGCCGCATGCTTGGGTTGATCTGACTCCCAGAGCAAAACGCGATAGCAAGAGACCGGGTGCAAAGGTTGATCGCGTTCCAACGCGTCGATCAAGGCATCGACAAGAGTCTTTTGCACAATGGGAAGACCGGTCCCACGATTCTCGATGATCTGTCTGATCAGAAAGGCTCGTGGTTCGGTCTCCGTGGGCGATTCGATCGCAATGCGATCCAAATCGTTTAACAGCTTATTGCGCCGAAGCTTCTCGTCGCGTTCCGTGTCAAGGAAATCCATCCAAGCTTCGATCCAACGACGTTCGCGCGGCGTAACTCGGTCGCGGAAGCCCCCCGCCCTGTCGATGTAGGCATTTGCCAGCCTGGGGTTGTCCGTATTGGTAACGGCCAATCCCCACCAGGTCATGGCACAGTTGCTATCCAACCGCGAAGCATGCCGAAAACATCGCTCGGCGGCCTCAAGTTCCTGCACGTGCAACCAGACCACGCCTTGATTAAAGAGTTGTTGTACCTCCGGGACTTGGCATGTGATCGGAAAATTGACCCGTCCAATGTCTGCCGGATCGGGTTGAGGGGGACGTTGATAGTGTGAAGCGACGATTTCGACTCGCGACTGCGCCCATGCGACACGCTCTAGGGCAACAGCGATCCATGAGACCAATACATTGAAGATCAGCAGATATCGAGCGTTAGGATTGAATCTGTTCATCGAGGGGGATCTCAAAATATCGCGATCCGAACCAATTGCGATAAGACTTCCTGAACCAGCAAGGATAACGTCTTGCCATTCAAGCGTTTTCGAGCGATTAGCATTCAAGGTAATCGCACATCGGCAACTCGCGTTCCAAAGTAGCGTAAGGGCTGGACGAAACAACCCCTCTAATGGGGGCGGAGTTGCAGGTCCTTTTCGCGATGGTGCGTCTCATTCAGCAACCGTTAGTTTGAACTTTTGTAGCAGCCATTTCAGTAAAAATTTTTTGGTTGTCGATTGTCGCACGGCGAACTTGTGCCAGCAGATGGACTTGGTCGGGCTTGGGAAGGCTCGTATTCTGTAACCGTTCATTGCAATTCGTGCAAATGGCTCGAAGATTTTGAGGTGAATCCTCACCGACCTTCGATTTGTCGACGATATGCCCCATAGTGAGTCTTACGGTACGATCACCACCACTCGCAGCCTGAATGTCGCGAGATTCGAGAGTCTTCCCGAGATTGGCAAGAAAGTATTCAAGAATGAGTTGCTTTGAACTCTTACGTCGAGCCATCGAGACCTCGCTCTTTGGCGACTTGCGCATATTCCGGGTTCAATTCAACCAGCATCGCGTTTCGCTCAAGTTCGTTTGCAACAAGTCCCGTAGTACCGGATCCACCAAATGGGTCAAGCACCCAGTCACCTTCACGCGACCCGAGCAAAATACATCTCCTCGCTAACTCACGCGGAAACGCAGCGGGGTGGCTGTAGTTATTTTGAATCAGGACCCAAAACCCCGTAGTTGCGTAGATTTGCACCTGATTCTTCGCGTACTGCCTTCCAATCGTAATAGTACGCTGCAGACTTCGCGAAAAGAAAAATCTCTTCGGTTGCATTGGTAGGCCTATTCTTTACGCTTTCAGGCATTGCGGTTTTCTTGATCCATGTGATCTTGGACCGAAGTATCCAGCCATCCTCCTGCAATGCGAATGCGACTCGCCAAGGAAGGCCCATGAGGTCTCGGTCCTTTAGTCCCCACACCTCGGGTACTTTACAATTTCGCTTTTGTATGAGCTTCTTCGTGTTGCCAACGACCGCATTGGGACCACACTTCCCCGTTCCCCCGTTTCTCGCGTACCCGTCACCTACATTCAACCACAGAGTCCCGTCATCTCGAAGAGTTCGGCGCACTTCTTTGAAAACCAACACTAAGTTCTTAACGTAGAGATCGGGGGACGCTTCTGCACCAATTTGGTCAGGATGGTCGTGGTCTCGCAAACCCCAGTAGGGAGGAGACGTTACACAACATTGGATAAGATTGGCTTCAAGCTCAGGGAGCACTTTTGCGCAATCACCATTGAAGACTCGCAGCTCGACTTCCCGTCCAAGATTGAGTTTTAGCTGTGGCACAATACAAGATCGCTCCGAAGCTGGTGGTTTACCTAGGATTTCGGTACGTTTATAGCATTCAACTCGAAGTCGGTCACGCCGAAAAAATCCTGCAATTCCCTGGCTGTTCGAACGACGTGGCCATAGGCACACTGCAAAAAGGCTCTTTGGTCAGATTGCCACAAAAGGCAGCGATTATCGAGTACGAGTACCGTTTCACTGAGTCCAAGTAGGATAAGAGCCAAAACAGCGCAGCTTCAAAAGCCCACAGCGATGGACTTGAACAAGCCCGCCAGGGGCCCGCGTAGGAGCCTAGTTCCGCTTCCACCTCGTCTAAACAAACACCGAGGATCCCGAGTGACGGGACACTCAGGGCACTGAAACGCCACGTCGCGCCCTGCTCAGGGGGCGTGCCCCGAAGGCGAATGCACTGAGCAGACTCAATATGAGAAAACTGGCGGGCTCTGGAACCGCCGCCGGTTCTACGTTCATCGTCAGGTCGAAGCCGCCTCTGGCGTCGGCGTCGTATCCAGGGCTTCCTGAGGTGGACATGGAACTGATCATTTGGAGATGGTACCTTCCCGTTTTGGTCAACATTCCAGAAAACGAGAACGGGTCCGTTGAACCGGAAAAGTAGTTGCTTGTGAACGGAAACACGTCCATGCCATCTGGATCCCGGAACAAGATTCCCGCGTTCTCCATCTGCCCTGTGATCGTAAATGTCTGGCCGGTGCCGATGGACAAATAGGAGTCGAAGAGCAATCCGGCACCAATAGAGTTTGCAGTTCGCGTCGAGAGGTTGGTCCCGAAGGACCAGTCGCCGGACGCTGAGAGTAGCGATCCGGCGGCCGGTACACTGTAGGTCATTGTCGCCCTGTAGAAGGCGCTATCGTTGCCGTCGCCGGAGAAGCCTGCCACGGTGTCTGTAAAAGTTCCTAGGGTGTAACGGTATGCTTGTTTATTGTCAGCAGCGAAGCCATCCACCTGGGCACCACCGAAAGGGCCTACATAAAGATCGAGGATGACCGCACCGCTCGCGGGACCGGCCAAGCCAACTAATAGCAGTGCGACCGCAGCCGCCAATGTCGTACGAAAATCGATCATGTAAAGTAGCCTTCTCGTTAAGGTATGAATTGAACGGTTGGGTTTCGCCCCCTCGGAGTGATCCTTGGCCGCCCGTGGCGGCCCAGTGACTGTCCATTTGTTTCACCCCGATGCCGTCACTCAGGTCAACGCGGTGGATCAGCACCCTTAGCCCAAGAGACTTCACCACGATCGCCGAACGCCTCTCGTTCATGGGGACTATTTGGTGCCATCCACCAATCGTCCCTCGGCGCTCGGTCTAACAAGTCAGTCAACAGTGACCGATAAGTAGCTCGCAGCTCATCAAGCGGAACGCAATGGTCTTTCAGAATTTTTTGACAGGAGATTCAGAAGTCCCAGAAACCTATCACGCGCAGCCGTCTGCTTCAGCGCCTGGTCCGGCCCCGCCGCGCGAGGACCGTCTGCGACGGGCCGCGACCATCAACACCGAGCCCAGTCCGAAAATGGCGAGGCTCGTCGGCTCTGGCACCGGGGCCTCGGTCGGCCCAAGAGTAAAACCGGAATCAAACGTCACTCCACCAGATACAGCGTTCCCGTCCGTTAGCGTCACGCCCGTCAACCGGATCGTGCCTACAAAGTCGGCCACCCCAAGTCCGCCTAGACTTGAAGTATAGTTATGCCCACTGGTGTACGCAGACGCGTACAAGTTCATCCCGTACCCGCCCAGCGTGTTGTCATAGCGCAGGTCGAACAACACGTCCCAGCTAACCGTGCCGGCGCCATGTCGTAGATTCCGGGCTTCGTAGGTCGGGGCGTTCGTGTTATCGCCACTCAAGAAAAAGCTCGAGAGCCCAGCCGGAGAGGCTTGTGCGCCAGCCCACACCTCAGAATGAGGAAATGCATTGGCGTACGCGTTCGACTGCGGAATGACCGTCCCTGAGAACGGATTGTCGATACTGCGGAGGAGCGCGACCCCGACGCGAGCTTCACTGGTAGATATGATCTCGCCAGCACCTTCGCGAAGGTCCAGCCGACCCTCCACCTGCAACTGGATTCGGAGGGTGGAGGGCAGTGAACTGCCCGTCACCCGGATGACATCCTGCCAGTTCGCCCCGACGATGGTTCGGGAGGCGTAGATCGAACCGCCCATGGCCGAGGAAGAGTAGAGTCGGATTCCCGGATTATGGATGAGGGACACAGATGCCTGCCCGCTTGCCAAGAGGACCGACCCTCCGGCGGTCGCCGACGTTCCACCCGTGACCGGGAAGTTTGAGAACTCTTCGAAGGATCCCCGGCCGTTCGAGTAGACGTCCGACCTCCCGGAAACCCCGGCCTGAGTGATAACCACGGCCCGGCAGGGCTCTGACAGTCCCATGCAGAGGCAGATCATGCAAAAAATCGACTTCATCCTCATCTGAATCTTCATTTTAGTTCCTCTCCGTTGTGGGCGTTCACCCATTTGCACTTAACATCCGCGCCGTGCCCCAATCGCTCTAAGATCGGTACCAGTTAGTCCGAGATTCTTGCACCGGATGTGCAATTTATGGATGGCACCTACTGGCTAGCGAACAACGATCATTCCCTGCAGTTGGCACCTACCACACGGACTAAGAGAAATGTCGGTCCAAACAAAACTCAACAAATCGTGGCGATCGTCACTTGCACACCCTGGTCGACATAGTCGACCAGGATCACCGGGCGGGAGCAGGAGAACCAATCATCCGGAAGGGCGCGCAAGTCCCGCTTCGGTGCATCCGAGCGTTCGAGCTAGCTCCGCATCATGGTTTCAAGACCACGCTGCGCAAGACTTTTCGCTCTGAAGCTTCCATTCGGTCCGACGCAAATAGAGACCTGTCTCCAGATTATCGTGTCACCGTTAAGAATCGTAGCGTCTGGAGCACTTGTAAACACAGCAGTACGATTGTTGCGATTCCTTTGCACGCCCTCTGGACTTACAATATAGTACTGTAGGACTCGGTTGGGATTGGTGGACTTCGAATCCTCAAGTATGTAGGTCCCTTCCGCGTAAGGACGGTCGCGTCGGGGAGGCTCGGTAAATTCGACAGTAATACTGTCGATTTCTTGTCCTGGTGCAGCAAAAATCGGTGTGAACCCAAACAGACGAACACCCGGGATAACGCCAGAAGCCGCCTTGATCGCGACTGCTTTCATTACGTCATAGACTGTTGGATTGTCAGCGACATCTACCGAGATTTCGCGGGTGACGCTGTTTTCGTCATCAGGATATGAACCAAAGTAGATTCCAAGCACTCGAAACTTAACATTGATCACGATGCACCCTTTCGGATTGGAGGATAGTTCTCGCCGAACTGGCGGAGATTTGGGACTGTAAACAATTATTTAGCGGGACGTTTTGGAGCCATCCACCAAACGTATCGACGCGCTCGGGACCATCAGTCAGGTAATCGTGACCGATACGTCGCTCGCTGCACACTAAGAAGAACGCGATGGTCTTTCAAGATTTCCGGTTCGGTCCAGACAATCTATGAAACTTGCCAAAAAATTTGCTTCCCGGGGCTATCGGCATGAGGCGTCGCAGGACTACAATTTGAACGACTTCCTTGCCCAAGCCTCGCCGATCGCACTTGCATCGCGGAGAAAAGTTTTGAAAGACAATAACGTTCTACGTCTTGCCGAGTCGGACAACAGTGTCTCAACGAGCATCCTCGAACGGGCAAAGCTTGGTGATCAAGACGCGTTCCGGATCATTACAGAATTGTATGCGGGTCTGGTTTACCACTGGATTAGAAAAAAAGGATTATCTCCGCAGGATGCTCAGGATGTAAGTCAGGAAGTTTTTGGATCGGTGATCCATAACCTCAAAAGATTCCATCGAACAAATGCGGACCAAAGTTTTCGCGCGTGGATAAGGGTAATCACCCGTTCAAAAATTGCAGATCACTTTCGTAAAAGCGTCGGTGTCGAAATTGCCCTTGGTGGAGATAACCCTCTGTTTGACTTTGTAAGCAACGAAAAAAACGAGGAGCACGAGGAGAGCAATCACGATAAAGCGGTCCTTTACCAAAAAGCAGTTGAGTTCATCAAAGGGGAATTTGCAGACAAAGATTGGAGGGCGTTCCTAATGCTTGTAGTTGATGAGATCCCAGCAAGGGAGGTTGCGGAAATACTCGGAAACAGTGTGAATTCGGTGTACATCGCCAAGTCGAGAATACTCAAGCGACTTCATGACGAGTTCGGGGGCTTGATTGATGACGAAACGATTTAGATGAAACAGGGAGTACGCCATTCAAATGGAATTGTCGCGCGAAACAATAGGCTCATCGGATCAGTGCCCAACCGACCCTGAGTGGCAAGCGTATGCTGTTGGCAGGGTAGAACAGCAGGCCCTACAGTTGATGTCTAGTCACCTGCTGGCCTGTCAACAGTGCTTGGAAGTCCTAGATAGGATTTCCTCGAAAGAATCGAAACCCCATCCAAACGAGCCAATGTCCCCATTTCTTTTGGAGGAAAATTGCCTTCGCCTCGAAGAGATGCTTGCAGGAATCCAGATAGGATGGGAAGCACCAACGGACTCGGCGGACTCCAAGGATGATTCATCGTCGATAGAGTCCTTAAAAATGTTGGGAAGATTTGAAATCCAAGGTGTATTGGGTACAGGCGGATTTGGCCGTGTGTTTTTGGGTTACGATCCACTACTGAAACGGTCCGTCGCGATAAAAGCCCCAAAGCGCACGGCATTTGGAACCGAAGGTGACCTGGAAAACTTTCTCACCGAAGCACGGCATGCGGCTGCGTTGGATCATCCAAACATCGTACCGATTTATGACATTTTGGGAGATGCGTCGGGGCATACGCTTATCGTCATGAAGCATGTGTGTGGAAAACCATTGTCCGCTCAGCACAAACAGGGGAAAACTGCCTTAGAAACAATCGTGCGACAGATGATCGTTGTCGCCAAAGCCATACACTACGCTCACGAACGAGGATTTGTCCACCGCGATCTCAAGCCGTCGAATATCCTGATTGACGAGTTCGGGCAACCCCATGTTACCGACTTTGGATTGGGAATGAACCTTTCAGAACTATCCTCGAAACACATAAGTCGGGGAGGGACTCCTCCCTACATGTCGCCAGAGCAGGTTCGTCATGATGTGCTGATGATTGACCGACGCTCCGACATTTGGGCGATCGGAGTCGTGCTATCAGAACTGGTACACGGGCGACGACCTTTCCCTCAAAAAGACCGAAACAAGCTATTTCATGAAATACAAAACGATGAGCCGCTCATCGAGTCGACACGAGAAACTTATGAAATAGATGGTATTATCAGACGTTGCTTAAGTAGAGATCCTGCAGATCGATATCCCACTGCGGAGAGCTTAGCGAATCAACTACAGGACCTACACAATCGATGCTTTTCTACGGGCCTCAAGAAGTGGTTGTATGGGGGAAGACGAAAACTGGTCATCTTACTCTCGCTCGTTGTGATCGCTGCCTCATTTTGGGGATACTCCATTCTTGAAAGGCAAAAGCAGATCCATTTGACGTTCTCTCAGATCAAGAATGCATCGATAAGCAGTCTTCCTTATTTGCTTGGAAAGCTCAGGCAACTCAAACCGTCGCAGGAAACATTGGCAGCAGATCTTGAGACTCCAACCACCAATACCGCTGTTTTTAACCGTAACCTAACGTTGCTGGTTTTTGGAGACCGTAGTGAACAGACAACCGAACGAGTCATTAGCTTTTTGCAAACAGCCGATGCTGGTGAAATAGACTCTGTTGGAAAATGCATCGTCGATGGACCGACTAAAACGTTCCTGGAACCGATCGTCGTTCAGCGACTCGTCGTTCAGCGACGGAGTGAGTCTAACGTTGCATCCGATACGGATTCAGCCCTAAGGCTTGCAGCTTTGTTGTCCTACCTTGATCCCCAAAACTCCATTTGGCTATCTCTCAGCAAGAGTGTTTCATCGACCCTTGTCTCTATGCCTCAACTCGAAATGCAGCAATGGTTGACTTGTTTTGATCACGTCGGTCCAAAACACTTAGGTAAATCCTTGGGCGAGCTTGCTCTAGCTGCAAATACCTCTCGCGAAACGCGACTTAACGCTACTGTCGCCCTAGTCAAGTTTTTTGGTGCGGATACAGACTTTTTGTGTGGATTGATTTGCGATTTGGAAGAATTTCAGATCCCGACAGTTACGCTAGCGCTTCGTGATCGACGAACAGCAGCAATCGCATCTTTGAAAAAGCTCCACAGGGAATCCCAATCTGGAATACCCTCCTCAGGCCAGAGTAATCTCGCACGCCCAATCTCCATGCCAGCTCGGGTCTCAAATTTAGCTATTGCAACTTGGCTACTTGGAGATCAAGAGATCGCATTCGATTCGTTCCAGAGTTCGACTGACGCAACGCTTCTGACTCTTTTTGTTCACAAGCTTTCGAATCTAGATATAGATTCAAAACCCGTGTTTGACAGTCTTTTGAGCCTGAAAGACAGAAATGATCAACCATCCTCAACAATCAAATTCGGCTTATTGCAACTGCTTTCACGATTGCGAGCGGACCAAATTCCAAACGCCGAGTTGGAGGGCTTACTGAATTACTTTTGGCTCCATGACCCAGACTGCGGCGTTCACTCGATGGCAAGGCTGAACGCGTCGAAATTTGACATTGAACTAAACGTACCTCCGTTTGTTCAGAATAGTACTTGGCTCGTAGATGAAATCGGAGGGCAGTATCAAGATTTCGCGGTCATTGAACCTTGCGTCGCTGCACTCGGAATGCCTGATGGCCAACTTGAACCACTTTTGACCGACCCATGGCCTTGGCACGATCGAAGGTTTACACGACGTATCGCCATCGCCACGAACGAAGTGACGATCAAACAATTCAGAGTTTTTCTTCCCGAGTACTTTGCAACCGATCCGATGTTGACTGAAGCGGATCCAGATGCCGCGATGGCTATGGTATCCATGCAAGCGGCGTATATCTTCTGCAATAGCTGGTCGGTCGCATCAGGACTACAGACGTGCTATGAAACGAGAAGTGACGAAGATGGGCGAGAAAAACTTTATCCCAAGACGAACCATCTTGCACTCAATGGTTATCGATTACCTACGGACGGGGAATGGGAGTTGGCATGCCGATCTGGTACTACCACAAACAGGTTTTACGGCGATGCAGAACACCTGGAACACCAATACGGGTGGGTAAGCGAAACACCGGGAATTCGATTCTACAACGGTGCGTTTATTTCACAACCCGTAGCTCGCTTTTTACCAAATCGTTGGGGATTGTTCGACATGTACGGAAATGTCAAAGAGATTTGCAATCGCAGTTGCGACCCAATACGAGACAGCGATGAGTTCATTGATGACGAATCAAAATCGGAAGCGAGTCCATATGGAGGCCCAAGAATTAGAGGGGTGTCTTTGGATGCCCCGGGTGAACTTTGGGGCTTCAGCTATTGCCGAACGGATCGTATCGTTGGCGAACCGGATCCACTGAACGGATTCCGGGTCGTCAGAACTTTACTTGGCGAATGATCGAAACACAGGTTCGGTCTAAGTTACTTGGTTTTTTTCAATCTTTAGAAGGATAGAGCGATGTCAGACGGTCTCCCCATTGACGTGTTACCAGAGGACCCAAATTGGAGTCCTACTCCCGACCAACTTAAAGATTGGAAAACCAACTATCCGGACGTTTTATTCAAAGCAAATGCCAGCAATGTCAACTGGGTTGATTCGGATGGTAACAATGTCTCGACCATTCCTATATCGCCATGCGGTTTTGCAGTTTACGAATGGAAGATAGTCTCAGGGAGAGGTGAATGGGATGAGATTGTGACTGAAAGACGTTGCAGAACTGGCTGCAATCCAGTCCCTCCCCTCGCAGTTCCGGGTGCCATGCCACTTAAAATGCGAATTGCAAAACCATGCAGTTAGGGCATCTATTTTGATGCGCCCCCATGCGTCAATGAGCCGATTTGCGGAATCGGCTTGATGGGTTTGGCATGCAATTTTTGTTGATCCCCCAGATGCGGCAATCGCAAGTAGGACCTCTTTGGTGCAATAATTGCGGCAGGGCTAGTTCGGCATGAAACGGATGGAGCAGTCTGACAGTGGGATTTTCAAGAATCTTTCTATCGGAGGGGCACCATGGTTCGTCGGCTGGATATATACAAAACAAGGGGAGTCGAACATTTATACGCAACCGGGATGTCCAAGCGTTAGATTACCAAAACCCTTGGAGGTTATCGGAAGTCTTTCGATCGGAGCGTTCAATCCTTCGATTTGATAGTCGAACTCCTTGGCCAGGCTGTCGGCTGTCAACCTTAGGTTCGGAAGCGACGTGAAATACGACTCCGGGTCTAACGCTACGCTCTGTGACCGTGCAATCAATAGAGATTAATCCGCCTTCGTTTTCCACTCTGCCTTTCCAAGCGGGAGCGTCGCGTTCAATCCCAGCAAGAGCGTTGGTGCCATATTTGCATATACAGGAACTTCGACGGTTTTTCCCGGTTCTGGCACTTTGCAATAGAATTGACCCACAGGCCTGTCACTTACCAATGTCACATTCTTTAATTCCTGCTTGTCAGTTTTAATTCTAATAGTTGCACCTGCATCAATCGGAAATAAAGCTGGGGTGTTCGCATGCGCAGTAACCTCTGTTGACGCAAGTACTGCCTTCCAGAAATTATCGGAGTTATTATTGTCCTCCCACACCTCCAGGATTATGTCTTTTCCAATCCAGTTCTTCGGAGCGGAAAAGGATAACCTTACTGTTCTTCCCTCCGCTTCCTTTTCGAGCCTAGGAATCAAAAACGCGCCGACACTCTCAATCTTCACTATTGTATAGACGGTTGGATTGGGGTACGGAATAAGTCTTCCAAGCAATCCCTGCATCATGATGTTCCGCTCGTTTTTGGCTTTTGAGCGATAGCCTGTTATCTTTAAGTCGACGGTGTAAGTTGTTTCGGTTTTGTCGTCAGCGTGAACAGCAGTGACGAGGACGAATAGACCAACCACTAAAAAACCAAGCGATACCACAGGTTTCATTTTTTTCTCCGAGAATAGAAGTAAGACGATCCAATATTCGATCTTTCCTTCGAAATCTTGGAACCAAGGTTTTTTCTAGAAATTATGTATCTGTTGAACTGACCGTAACACGATTGAATCCGATTGGAGTATGGCGATCATGAATTCGAAATCGATCGCCTCACGAAGCGAAGACCAAGCCCGCCAAGGCCAAAGATAAGCAGACTACCCGGTTCTGGGACCGCGTGGGACGGGGTGGCAAATACTGCGAACCGATCGAACACCAAAAAGTCCTGTCCGGTATCGTTGCGAAATCGGATCGATGTAATCAGGGAACCCTCGGTCCCCTCGATCCGCAAATAGGCGTTTCGGACAGTGACCCCACCACTCCAGTTGACCCCAGCAAGACTTTCAACCGTTCCTAGATTCTGTCCGTTTACAAACAAAGTGTGGTCCGTGACCGGAAACGGATTGGTCAGGCTCGACAAGGCCGATTGAAAATTCGCCAAACCGATTCCTACGACAGGAGCACCAGTAGCGAGTGCGAAGGTTGTGTTGGTGGCCGCAGTTGGCAAAAACGGGCCGTTAAGGCCGTTGCCCGCATTGGTCAGAACTTTGGTGCCGTCCCAAAAGTTGTTGGCCGTCTGTGAATCGCCCGCCGAATCAAATGTCTTTGGCAAGCTGGTATAGGACTTGTTCTCGGGGATAAGACCCTCGAACGAGATGGTCAAACCCGAGATCAAGGCGGTGTCCTCGAAATCCTCCACCGTATACCCACTGATCCCCAGCGCCGCATCCATTGCCACTGTATTGGCCGAATAACTGCTTCCAGCAAAGGACGTCACAACGAACCCCGCCTGGCACGATTCGGAAATCAAACCAGGGCCCAACAACGTCACTACCGCTACAAAAAAACAACGCAATCTCGACATCGCATAAGCTCCGTTCATGATTCCTCAGGGTGTATCGATCCGAAAAAACTTCGACAAGTGAGTGGGACTCGAAAGTGTCTCCACTCCCCTCAGGACCAATACGACGGACATCTACACGCCTAGCGGAGAAGTCGTTACTGCTTGACCTCAAGCCGGTCGAAAGACCGCGAAGCGATCGCGACGAACAGAATGCTGCCGATCGATCCAAGCAGGCAGGTGGTCAAAAAGACGCTTGCAAAACTCGTCTCTGGAATCGAGCCGAGGAAGAAATTTTTCGATAGGATCAAGATTGCGTATCCGAAGTAGCCGACCGAGTCGGCCACATACATCATGAAACCGACGTTGGCTCGGTCGCGAGTGCATGCGATGATCCGCTCAAAGACCGTCGTATGAACTGCTACATAGGGCAAATACAGACCTGCCCCAATGCATACCATCAATCCCATCGGCGAGATCTCCATCCAAAACCGATGGCCTAAGACGCTCAGCAAGATCAGCAAAAAGCCCACGGTGCATGTCGCAAAGGCCAAGCGAAGCGCTTGGCGATTGTCTTTGACCAGTACGGCCGAAGCGTTGGCAATGGTCGCCACGAGCATCACCCAAAAATCGATGCTCGCGTAATCCGAGGATTGGATCTTCGCCCCGAGTCCGGTCAAAATCTCTCTGGCAAAATCATCCCGAAAACTTCGCAAGATGCTCACGATGAAGTACATGCCGGCGATCGCACCGATCCCCCAGGCATAAGTCCTTACAATGTACCAGCGATCCTCTTTGCGCATCGGCTCCCTAGGACTGCGGACCGTCTGGTCCAGGAGCGTCGGTGGTGGAATCTGATGGAGCATCCAGAGAAAAAAGCAGATCGGCAGGAAAAACAATAGCCCAGAGAGAAACGGCATCCAACGCTCCGATTCGGCCAAGTTCCATCCCAGCCGTTGCTGCGTCGTGTCCATCACCTGCTGGCCAACCGTCTTGGCAACGCCGCCGGCCAATATGAAACTGGCACACAGACCGGCCGCTAGGGCCTCGGTCAAGCGACGGCCCTCGAGCGACCCTAGCACCAAACCGAAGACGATTCCCAACGGTAAACCGTTGAGAAACATACAAACCACATGCCAAGGAGAGGGGACGACGGCAAACAGAAACAGCGATCCTAACGCCGCGAGAATCAACATTAGGATCGTCCAAGCTCGTCGCTCGGGGCCCGCCTCGGACACCACGCGGATCCCGACCAATTTCGAGACCAAATACCCGATCACCTGCGCCGAAACCAAAACCGCCTTCTGATCCCAATCCCCACCGAACCCTTGCGCCAAATCCTCTTGCTTGAAGGCCGCCACCGTAAACGGCTTACGGTACATGTACATGCAAAAATAGGTCCCAAAGGCAGCCAGGATCGCCCAGGCGTTGACCAACCAAGCCGATTGCATGAGACGATGGATCAAGACGTTTGCCTCAAGATTGTTCTAGGATTCCCGCACGGGTTGGCCCCGATGGTGTTGAGTTAGTGTAAGCGGATGCGAGGAAGCGCTCCGGTGAGTGATGGAATGTCCTCGACATCGCAATGTTTCTCACCGGATGGCTTGCGCCGTTCCGCTTTTAATTCAATGCCGTTCGGATCTGGCCCTGTTTGACGCATGGCAAGACAGCATACCCCCAAGCGAGCTATATTGGGTATTACCCCGCCGGGATTTCATCCCGTTTTCATCAAGACCTGCCAAGTGCGTTGCGACCCGAGTTCCGACCAATCAACCAAGCAATCAACCAAACTACCAACTTAACTACCATGTGGAATCGAACCGCCTTGCTCCTGATGGTCGTTCTTGCGGCCGCCCCGATCCTGCTGGCCCCGGTCGCGCTGGCTCAGTCCGCGCTGGCTCAATCCTCCTCGAATCCCGAAGGCAACCCTGGGATCGAGTTGACGCGTAGAGCCTTGAGCTCCCGCGTCGAGCAAATCGAAAGGGCCAACGACCTGCGTGCTTTCGGCTCCCAAGAGCCATGGAGCCTTGCACAAGAGACACTCCGCAGTCAACTTGCCGAAATGCTCGGCCTGCCCCCGCTGGAGTCACGCCCGAGCCAACTCCATGCGGTCATGACAGGGACGCTCGAGCACGAGGACCTTATCGTGGAAAAGATCCACTTCCAATCGAGTCCAGGACTCTACGTCACCGGAAACCTCTATCGGCCCAAGCAGATCGATAAACCTCTGCCGGCGATTCTCTATGTCTGCGGGCATGGCCAAGTCAAAGAGAATGGGGTGAGCCTCGGAAACAAAACCCACTACCAGCACCATCCGGCTTGGTTTGCCCGGCAAGGCTATATCGCCATGGCCATCGACACGATCCAACTCGGTGAGATCGAAGGGATCCACCACGGGCTTTACCGTTTCAATCGCTGGGACTGGCCCTCCAGGGGGTATACCCCCGCAGGAGTCGAAACTTGGAACGCGATCCGAGCCGTCGATTATTTGGTCACTCGGCCCGAGGTCGATGCGTCCAATATCGGTATTACCGGCCGCAGCGGCGGGGGGGCTTATAGCTGGTATGCAGCCGCGATCGATCCTCGGATTCGAGTCGCTGTACCGGTCGCGGGTGTGACCGATCTTCGCGATCAGGTCATCGATCAAGTCGTCCGAGGGCACTGCGACTGCATGTTCTTCAACAACCGCTACGGTTGGGACTTTACGACCCTGTGCGCGATGGTCCATCCTCGCGCCCTGCTGATAGGCAACACCGACGAAGACCCCATCTTTCCACTCCGAGGCGTCTTTCGCGTCCAGCAGCAACTGCGCACGCTCTATGCGCTAGACTCAAAAAGCAACCTCGGTATCCAATGGACCACCGGTGGCCACGAAGACACCCAAGAACTCCAAATCGGCTGCTTCGTTTGGTTCGATCGCCATCTGCTCGGTACCCAACGGAAACTTCAGCGCATCGCCGAACCCCTCTTTGCCAAAGCCGACCTGAAGGTCTTCGCGTCGCTCCCGCCGGACCAGCGCGTCACGGATGTCCAAGACTGGTTCGTTCCGATCGCAGCGAGCGCCTTTGGGACCGAGTCCCAACTCCCTATGGATCGAGCGTCCTGGGACTTGCGCTGCGAAGCGATCCGGCTTGAGATCTCCCAAGCGGTCCACGGCCGACTCCCTGGATTCCCATCCGATAAGCAATCCGCTGGAGCACTTGAACCTGCGCATGTAGCTCACGCGATCGGTGCATCGCAAGCGATTCCGACGGATCCAACACAGCAAACCCGACTCGAGTTGATCGAGACCCAAGACGGGGTCGATCCAGGTGCCAGGGGCAATCAGGTGGGCAGGGTCTCTCGCGACGATTGGGAGGTGACCCAACTCGAATGCCAATCCGACTCGATCCCATGCGCGACGCTCCTGCGGATCCGCGCCTGGGGCCATGATGAGTCGATCGATCCGTCGGTCCAAATCGTCCTTGCCGACGAATCGCTTTGGAAGGCTTGGACGATCACTACGAACCCTCAATCGCTCGAGAGCCAGGGGTTCGACGGCGATGGTTTGGTCAAAGGGCAGATCCTAGGCGAAGCCTGGCGAACCCTCTTGGCCCAAGCCGCAGCCAACCAGACGACCTACCTGGTTTTTCCGGAGGGACGCGGACCTTGGGCTTGGGATCCGACCGATAAGATCGGACTGCACTGGAGACGATCGTACTTGCTGGCCGGTTGGTCGCTCGAGGGTCGGCAGGTCGCAGGCATTGCCAAGTCGATCGAAGCGGTCTTGGCCGAACATCGCATCGATCAGTGCCGACTCAAAGCCGGTGCGCAGATGTCGGTCCATGCCCTGCATGCGGCCCTGTTGTGCTCTGACAAAATCGAATCGATGGAGCTTCATTCTCTGGACTCTGAAGCCTACTCCAAGGGTTTTGTGTTGATCGGTATTTTGCGATTCTGCGAACTTGAGGATGTGCTCGCGGCCGTTTCGAGCCGGATCCCGACGAAGCTCAGGAATGCGGCGAGCTATCGCAAGCTTCCGCTCTTTGAGCATCTCGAGAATCGCCTGAGCCTAAGGCCTTTGGAATCGACAGGCCCCTGATCTGCTCGGCACGCAAGTCAGATTCCACGTAAGTTGCTTGTGCATCATAACCCTCTTTCTCTTCGAGTAGGGGGCATCCTCAGCCGCAGCAGCGATGGCAAACGTTGGCGTCATGGGTATAAAATCCTGAATTTCGAACCAAGTGAGTCTAGTCCAAGAATACAAAGTTCCCATAACGGGAACTTTGATATTGGCTCCGCGAAGGGAACTGCCGATAATTCATGAGGATCATCGCCCGCAAAACATTGGTCGAGTATTGGACTGCCAACCCTCGTTGTGAGCAGGCCCTCAAGGCTTGGTACGCAGAAGCGGAATCCGCGAGTTGGACCACTCCCGCTGAGGTGAAAGAGAAATACGGCAATGCCAGCATTCTCAAGGATGGGCGTGACGTTTTTAACGTCTGAGGTAATGAATTCCGATTGGTTGTTTGGATCAACTTCGACTTCTACACGATCTACATTCGGTTCATAGGGACACACCAAGAGTATGACGACATCGACGCGCAAAGCATCTAAGCCATTTCATCCTAAGGTCATCAAGACGACTGCGGAGCATGAACTTGCGATTGCACGCATCGAGGAGCTTTTTACAGCCAAACCTGGCACGCCTAAGGGGGATGAACTTGAACTGTTGATCCTGCTCGTCGAGACCTACGAAGCAAAGGAGTTCCCAATCGATTTGCCCGACCCGATCGAAGCGATCCGTTTCCGTATGCAGCAAGCAAATCTTAAGCAAAAGGACCTGATCCCGATCTTCGGTAGCAAAAGCAAGGTATCGGAAGTCCTAAATGGAAAACGCGAACTTTCGCTATCGATGATTCGCAAGTTGGCGAGCGAATTGGGGATTCCGACTGAGGTCTTGCTCCAGGAACGCGGTGCACCGCTCGATGATGACGACTTCCTTGCACATTGAGAGTGTCAAGTGTGACTGGATCGTTGACAATGGTCACATGTCGATCGTCGTGCAAGTGCACGTCGAGCACGCGATGAGTCGATCGCGATTGTCGCGAATCTCGCACTCGACGAAGCCCATCCGCAATCCTCGCTGCTTGACTTTGGCCGTGGCTCTCAGCAATCGGCTCGTGACCGGACGCATGTACTGGATTTGAAGATCGACGGTCGAAAAGTCCTGGCCGCTGTCTAGCATACGGCCAAAGGCGATCCCCATCGCCGCATCGGCCAGGGCTGCTAAGACCCCGCCATGGACTCGACCCATGGGGTTGTGCAACCGCTCGTCGACCTCCAATGCCACCACGGCCAATCCCGACTCCTTGTCCTCCTGGGTCGCTTGGGCGACCTGGAATCCAATCAGTTGCGAGATCGGGGCGCTGGAAAAACGGTCGAAGGGCTCTTGTGTCATTATTTTCGATACTTCAGAGGGCTTCAGCGGACAGATCCTCGAAATCGAGGACGGGTTTTCACTACGAGGCTGAATAACTTTAGCTATACTTGAGGATCCTCCAACTCCTAGTTGTCCGATTCTTTTGGCTCCGATTCCGAAATGGAAAGCACAACTCGACCCGTGTTCGCACCCCGCCTCTCTGCCGTGTTGTTCGTGTCGTCCTCGGACGATCGCGCCGGCAATCGCCGCAGCAAGTCGGCCCCGTTGAACACCCATCGCAGCGCTCTAAGGTTCCTTTTGGGGCTCCTTCTGGCGCTGTGGCTAGTGCCGATGGCTCCCTGCGAGGTTCGCGGTGCATCGCCCAGCGAAACTTCCATAGCCCCGGGCGAGCAGGTAGGGAGTTTGAAAATTCTCCCCGAGGTCCTGCACACCTCGGATCGCTACCCTGCGCAGGTTGCGGTCTTGCTCGTCGGATCCGACGGAGCGGCGGTCGATGTGACAGGCCAGACGCAGTTGACTTGGGAGGCTCAGGAGCCTGAACTTGCACGGTTCGAAGCGGGCCGATGGATCGCCTTGAAAACCGGTACAACGCAAATCACCGCCCGCTACGAACAGCCCTCGGGGTCGATCGCAGCGCAAGCGACGCTCCATGTCGCTGCGGACTCTCCGGTGGCTTTCGATCGCGAGGTGATTTCAACGCTCACACGCAGCGGTTGCAATCTCGGCACATGCCATGGAAACCTTCACGGCAAAGGTGGGTTTCGCCTGAGCCTCCGAGGCGACGATCCAATTTTTGATTACTACCGACTGGCCGTCGAATTCGGACAGCGTCGTATCGATCCTTTTGATCCGTCCAAAAGTTTGATCCTGACGAAGGCCACCGCAGCGATAGCCCACCAGGGCGGCAAACGATTCTCAGAGGACAGTTCTCACTACAAGGCGATCCTCGATTGGATCGATCAGGGAGCCTTGCAATCGAGCGCCCCGTCGGTTACATCCCTGGAGGTCTTTCCGGCCAATCAGCGGATCGTCCAGGGGAATCGACTCGCACGGATCATCGTCCAAGCTCGCTTCGCAGACGGTACGGTCCGGGATGTGACCCGTTGGTCGAGGCTCGAACCGAGCCTGCCCTCAGGGGTCGAGGTCCAGGGTGACGGGACGATCCAGGCGGAACATGCGATGGACCTTTCGATCGGGGCGACCTATCTCGATGGCCGCTCGGCCTCGCGCATCGTGTTTCTTGGGGACTCGAGTCTCAACCCAGTTCCCGGTCTTGCCCAAAGTCTGCTCCCTCAGGAGACCGACCGACCCACCGACCATCCCAATGACCGAACCAATGACCATCCCTACGACCGGACCATCGCCGAGCAGTCCGAGCAGCTTCAGATTTCTTTGGCCGATCGAGCCGACGACGGGATGTTCATCCGAAGGCTCTTTTTGGCGACCGTCGGGCGGCTACCATCGCCCGAGGAGACCTTAGAGTACCTTGCCGATCCGAGTCCGATGCGCAACGATCGGTGGATCGATCAGTTGCTTGCCGACCCGGGGTTCGACTATGCCTGGGCGATGCGTTGGAGCGATTTGGTGCGCAATGAAGACAAGGTGATGAGTTCCCGAGGAGCGAGTTTATTGCATGAATGGCTCCGTGAGCAGATCGCATCGGATCGTCCGCTTCAGGAGTGGATCGGCGAGCTCGTCTCGAGTCTCGGGAGCACGTACGAGAATCCACCGGCCTCGTTCTATAGGACTCACCGCGACGCGGAGGTCGCCGCCGAATCGTCGGCTCAGGTTTTTCTCGGCGTGCGCATCGCCTGCGCCAAATGCCATAACCACCCGTTCGACCGATGGAAGCAAGACGACTACTACGGCTTGGCCGCCCACTTCACGACCCTTGAGCGCAAGCAGATCGACAACAAGCCCAAGGATGCATTGGACAAGCACGTGATTACCGGCGACGAGGTGATCTCGCTGAGCGATAAAAAGCCTCAGATCAAGCATCCGGGGCGATCGAAGTTGGTCGGTCCTTCCGGGCTGGGATTTGATCACTCCCGAATCCCCGACGCGTCGGCAACTCAGGAGCTTGAGCCTCAGCAGAGCCGCACGGTTCTCCAAGACTTTGCAAGTTGGCTTACCCTGGACAATCGTCAATTCGATGCCAACCTAGCCAACCGCATTTGGTACCAGTACTTTGGCCGAGGGATCGTCGAGCCTCCGGATGACTTTCGCGAGTCGAATCCACCGAGCAATCCCGAGCTTCTCGAACAACTAGCTACGGATATGCGAGCCCAAGGCTATTCGCTCAAGCGGCTCTCGAGGAATATCTTGGCCAGTTCGACCTTTGCCCGCGCGAGCATCGCCGAGTCGAGCGATGAGAACCTCTTGCCGACAACGCCTTACTTTGCCTCGTATCCCCTTCGACGACTCGCCGCCGAGCCGTTGATCGACGCGATCAGCGAGGTGACCGGCGTACCTAGTCCACTACGAACTGGGGATGAAGACAATTCGACGGTTTACAGTGCCATGCGAATGCCGGGTATCCCTAAGAAACCGGGCTTTTTGACCACCTTCGGGAAACCGAATCGTCTGCTTGTGTGCGAATGCGAGCGTTCGAGTCAGATCTCCCTTGGGCAATCCTTGGCCATGACCAACGGGGTCGAAATCCGGGATAAAATCGCCGCCCCGAGCAATCGCCTCGATGGGTATGTCGAGCAACTGCAATTGCATGCCAAGGGGGATACCAGCGCGATGAGTCCCGAGCGAGTCATCGAAGAGTTGTTCTTGAGAGCTTTGTCCAGAAAACCCTCCCAACGCGAGCTTCGCAGCAGCCTTGATGCGTTGGAGCCGACAGCCAATTCGGATCGGGCCGCTGTGCGTGTGGTCTTGGAAGATCTTCTCTGGGCGCTGCTCAACAGCAAAGAATTCATGATGCTTCGCTGATGCAAGGCCGATGAAAGGGCAACACCATGGCTAAAGGATGTCTGGAATTCCAACGATCGATCCACCGTCGGCAATGCTTATTGCAAGCCAGCCAGTTTGGGCTCGCTGGCCTCCTGGGTGGCGGGCTGAATCTTGTGGGAATCGGGAGTCCCCCGAGCGACTCGAAGCCTCGCAAGGCACGAGCCAAGAGCGTGATTTTTCTGCATCAGTACGGTGGCCCTAGCCATATCGATACGTTCGACATGAAGCCCAATGCGCCCGATGGCATTCGGGGGGAATTCAAGTCCATCTCGTCGGCCGTTGCCGGTTCGCCCGTCTGCGAGTACCTGCCCCGTTGGGGGGCTCAACTCGATCGCTGGGCCCAGATCCGCAGCGTCCATCACGATATGAAGAACCACAATCCGGCATGCTACTACTCCTTGACCGGAAAGCGGCCCGCGACCGACGACATCCGACTCCGCGATACCCTTGAACTCTTCCCCGCGTATGGATCGAGTGTAGCGAAGTTCTCCGAGCCGGTTCCAGGGGTTCCCACCTTTGTGGCTTATCCTCACGTGCTTCGCGACGGTGCGATCGCACCAGGGCAGCACGCGAGTTTTTTGGGCAAGCAATACGATCCTTATTTTTTTCAGTCCGATCCGAATTCCGCCGAGTTCGGTCTACCGGAATTACAGCTTCCTGCGAATATCGATTTGGCCCGTCTTCAGAGGCGCCGTGGATTGGTCGAATTGATCGATCAGGAGAAACGGCTCATCGAGCAATCGTCCGACGCAAAAGGGTTGGACCAACTCCAGCAGCAAGCGTTGAAGATTCTTTCATCGACCGGCTTGAAAGACGCCCTGGACCTCGGAAGCGAAGACCCTGCCTTGCGGGATGCTTACGGACGTTCGACGTACGGTCAATCCTGTCTTTTGGCCAGAAGGCTCGTGCAATCGGGCGTTCGGTTCGTCACGGTCTATTTCTCGCAAAGCATCGGAGGCAAAGGGAGCGAGGGGTGGGATACCCACCAAGAGAACTTCAAGGACCTGCGAGAGCGGTTGCTCCCGATGAGCGATCAGACGGTCCCTACGCTTATCGAGGACCTTGAATCCCACGGACTGCTCGAGGATACCCTTGTTTTGTGGATGGGTGAATTCGGACGGAGCCCTCAGGTCGGGGATCGGGATGGAAAAGGGCGAGGGCACTGGCCCGATTGCTACACTGTGATGATGGCAGGTGGTGGGGTGCAAGGAGGTGCGATCTACGGCGCTAGCGACGCCAAAGGGGCTTATCCAGCTTCCGATCCGGTCGGCCCCGAAGACATCGCCGCGACCCTCTATTGGGCCTTGGGAATCGACCCTCATGCCGAAGTCTTCGACACCCAAGGCCGACCGCTTGCCATTTCGACCGGCAACCCGATCGACAAGATTTTTTACTGAACCAAAAAGAGAAAGCATCGATGAGTCAATCGGTTACGATCGACGGAGTGGCACTGTCGCTTGCCAATCCAGTGAAGAATCCCATGCGTTGGATCGGCCAATCGGAACCCTTGAGGCAATTGGCCGCTTGCTGGCTGACGGTCGCACCGGGCGATTTGCCTCTGACGCCCAGGCTTGTCGGAGTCCCAGGGGTTGGCAAGACAGCCCTTGCGATGGCCGCAGCGACGGCCCGCCAACAGGAACTCTACATTTTCCAATGCACCGCAGACACCCGGCCCGAGGACTTGTTGGTCACCCCGGTCCTGGCCGGCAACGGCAAGATCGCTTACCACGCCTCTGCCATGGTCACGGCCATGATCCGAGGGGGCGTTTGTGTGTTGGACGAAGGGAACCGGATGAATGAAAAGTCATGGGCATCCTTGGCTCCGCTGTTCGACCAGCGTCGGTATGTCGAATCGATCGTCGCGGGGATCACCATATCGGCTCATCAAGACTTTCGAGCTGCGGTGACGATGAACCAAGACGACTCGACCTATGAGATCCCCGACTACATCTTGAGCCGACTCCAGCCGACCCTCCAAGTTGGATTCCCGAACCGAAAAGACGAGTTGGCGATCCTGGAGTATCATCTGCCGTTTGCCGAAGCGGACATTTTGGAGCTTACCGTCGATTTTCTCCAGCAGGCCCACTCGTTGAAACTCGATTTCTCGGCCCGCGATGGGATCAATGTACTTCGGTACGCGATCAAGCGTCTTGCGGCGCAGGATTCTGGCCACCCGCTCTCGAAAGACAAGGCGTGGCATGAGGCCATCGTCGCTTGTTTGGGGGATGAGGCCTTGGATTTAGCGGCCTTGGCCGAACGCAAACGCCAAGCCCTCGGGGGCAATACTCTGCCGATGGGCCTTGATGATTTCTTTTTCGATCCGGACGATCCGCTTCGCCCGCGTCATGACGATCTCGACGATGACGATCTCGACGATGACGATCTCGACGATGAAGATCTTGATGATGAAGATCTCGATGATGCGTTGGATGATGATCCATCCGACGGCAAACGGCCGTAGATATCACTTTTAGCCACTTAGCCATTTAGCCACTTAGCCTGTTTGGCTAGCCACTCGCGTGGATCGTTAGGGAATCGACCATGGAATCTGCATTGAACGACCACATGCTCCAGACTCAGAGGATCACGACCCCGTGGTCCCGTGGGATTCCTCGATACCTCGTGGCGATCGATCCGAAGCGCATGGGGCATTACTTTACCGACGTGCTTGTCATCGGCGGTGGACTTGCCGGAATGCGTGCGGCGCAGGAGATCGACCCGTCGCTTCGGACGATGATTTTGACCAAGGACAAGGTTGAGGAGTCCAACAGTGCCTATGCCCAGGGGGGGATTGCCAGCGTGTGGGACCCCGAGGACCGTTTTGATAATCACATCCAAGACACGCTTGTTGCTGGTTGCGATTTATGTGACTTACGGACTGTCGAGATGGTGGTGCGTGAAGCTCCCGAGCGGGTCGCCGAGCTGATCCGATGGGGGACTCGTTTCGACCAACTCGATGGAGCTTTGATTCTTGGTCGCGAGGGGGGGCACTCCCATCAGCGCATCATCCACGCGCTTGGGGATGCGACCGGCAAAGAGATCATGCGGGCGATGATTCAACATACCCGCAGCCTATCGAATGTCGAGATTTGCGAGGAGGCTTACACGATCGACCTGTTGACTTACGACGATCGATGCTGCGGTGCGATCGTTTCGATTCAGCAGCGAGCTCCAGTGCTGATCTGGGCCAAGCAAACGATCCTTTGCACTGGCGGATGTGGTCAAGTGTTCCGCGAATCGACCAATCCGCGTGTTGCGACGGGGGATGGGCACGCGATTGCATTCCGAGCCGGAGCCTTGATGCGGGACATGGAATTCATGCAGTTCCACCCGACGGTGCTCTATATCCCGGGGAGTTCCCGAACGTTGATCACCGAAGCGGTCCGGGGCGAAGGTGCTTATTTGGTCGATGCCAATGGTTATCGATTCATGCAGGACTACGATCCTCGGCTCGAGCTAGCCCCTCGCGACGTGGTCAGCAAATCGATCGTCGCGCAGATGGATAAGACGCAGTCGGCTTGTGTCTACCTGACCTTGGCCCACCTCGATGCAGACTTCGTTCGGCAGCGTTTTCCTGGGATAGCCAAGGTGTGCCAGAGTTTTGGTTTGGACATCGCCAAAGACGCGATCCCGGTCCGTCCAGGCGCCCATTACATGATCGGCGGCGCGTTGGTCGACGACCAAGCTCGAACGAGCTTACCGGGTCTATGGGCTGCGGGCGAGGTGACCAGCAGCGGCCTTCACGGGGCCAACCGCTTAGCCTCGAACAGTTTGCTCGAAGGCTTAGTCTATGGGGCTATAGCCGGCCGCCATGCTTCCAAAGCAGCCTTGCAAGACCCCACGGTATCCTTGAGCGTCCTACCGATCCAAAATCAAATGCAGGTTGCCGACCCTCAAGAAATCGATCTTGCGGATATTCGCAATTCGGTACGCTCGTTGATGTGGCGGCATGTGGGAGTCCAACGGACCGAGCAGAAGCTCGAGGAGGCACTTCAACAGCTCAATCGCTACAGCAGCTATGTCCTCTCGCACCAGCCTGGGGGCATTGAAGGCTGGGAGTTGCAAAACATGCTGACGGTCAGCCTGATGATGGCCCAGGCGGCCCTGGCGAGGACCGAATCGCGAGGGGTACACTTGCGGACCGATTATCCCAAGCTTGACAACCCGAACTGGCGCAAGCATTTGTCGATGCAAGTTCGGGATTGGGCAAAATAAGAGCGGCTCGATCAGGTTCCTTTGCGGAACTGTTCGAGCAATCGCCCTGGGCTACCCATGATGTTGTAACCGGAATCGACGTGAAGGATTTCGCCGGTGATTCCGTTGCTATAGGAACTCAGCAGGTAGGATCCTGAGCGACCGACCTCTTCGTGGGTCACGCAGCGGCCCAGGGGGGCGACGTAGTCGTAGTATTCTTGCATCTCGCCGACACCGGCGGCAACACCGGCCAGGGTCTTGAGGGGACCTGCGCTCACGCCGTTGACGCGGATGCCTTGAGGGCCAAGATCGTAGGCGAGGTATCTGACGGTCGCATCGAGTGCGGCCTTGCAGATCCCCATGACGTTGTATCCGGGGACGCATTTTTCGCCGCCGAAGTAAGTCATCGTCAGGACCGAGGAGTCGGGTTTGAGCATGCTGCGAGCGGCGTTGGTCACCGAGATCAAGCTATAGACACTCACGTCCATGGCCAGTTTGAAGCCTGCTCGGCTGGTCTCGACGGTATCTCGCGTCAGGTCGTCTCGATCAGCAAACGCGATGGAGTGGAGCAGAAAGTCGATTTGTCCGAAGTCCTTGGCAGCCGCGTCCATGAAGTTCTTGACCTGCTGGTCGTCTTGGACATCCAAGGGTCTTAGGAAAGCCGTTTGGGCCGGGTATTGCTCGACGCACTTGCTGACTCGAAGGTGGTTCTTTTTCTTTTCGTCATCGGGTTTGTCTGGCAAATGGGAGAAACCGCAAATGCCGCCTTGTTCCATGATTTCTTTGGCGATGGCCCAAGCGATTGAGCGATCGTTGGCCACTCCTAGAATCAGTCCTTTTTTGCCTTCGAATAATTTCATGGGACAATTGCCTTTCATAGAGAAATCATGGAAACGTGAATCACGAGAGGTTGCAAATCGGATCGATGCTTTCTCGATCGTCTGCAGGTTCTAAGTTCGATGGGGCGTCGATCCCGGCGTATTTTGGGAAGTACTCTTCGACCACTTTGTAGAATTGCTCTTGGTTTTCGACGCGTGAGATGTGGGCTCGGAAGTGTCGCGCGCCGTGTTTGTTTTGAGCGTAGCAGCAAGCGAATTTTCGCATGAGCATTGTACCGCGGTGGACACCGAAGCGTTCGACGACAAGGTCGTAGTGGTGGAGCATGATTTTGCGTTGCTCTTCGATCGTCGGATCCGGTGGGATCGGCCGTCCTTCGAGAGCCGCTGCGGCTTGGGAAAAGAGCCAGGGCTTACCGAGGCTTGCTCGCGCGATCATGATCCCGTCGACGTTGTAGTTCTGGTAGGCAAAGAGGACTTGCTCGGCGGTTTCCAGATCGCCGTTGCCGATAATCGGCATGCGGTCCAGGTGCTGCTTGATCTCTGAGATACGATCCCAGTCTGCAGAACCTCTGAAGAAGTCTTCGGCGGTCCGACCGTGGACGGTCAAGGCCGACGCACCGGCGCGTTCGACGGTCTTTGCCACCTCGATGTAGTTCATCGAATCCCGTGTGCAACCGAGCCGCATCTTGGCCGTCACGGGTGTGGGCCAGCAGGCTTCGACCAGCCGGGAGATGATCGCGTACATGCGTTCCGGGTCGCGAAGCAGGTAGGAGCCGCTGTGGGCTTTTTCGGTGACTTGCTTGACCGGGCAGCCAAAGTTGATGTCCACGACGCTCACTCGGTATTCCTCGACGAGCCTTCGACCGACCTTGGCCATCGTCTCGGGATCGTTGTCCCAGATCTGGACGGCCAGAGGCCTGGGCTCTTGGGCGATACCCCAGAGTCGGTCGGGATGTTCGCAGTCGTGTTCGTCGAGCCAGACAAATCCGCTGGCATTGACCATTTCGGTGGCTTGGAGACCCGCTCCACCGAACTCGCGGACGATCTGACGGTAGGCATAATTGGTATAGCCTGCCATCGGAGCCTGGAAAATCGGTGGATAAACCTCCATCGGACCGATTTGGACCGGTTTTGGAGGCCGGGATGTGCTTGGTTGGGGTGAGCCTAAATTCGATTCCATACGTAATACTGTACCTATCTCGGAGCATTTCGCCGAGCCCAACCCAGTTCGCCCGATCCAACCCAGTTCGCCCAATCCAAACCAGTTCGCCCAATCGTTTTCTGAGGACTGCCCTCGAGCGGCTCGAGGCGCATTGGGGCAAAATCGCCGCTCTGGGCCAAGCGTTCGATTTCGTCGAATCCCCCTACTATTTGCGAACCATGCTCGTGCCGCAGCCACCTGAAAGCAAGCCATCCGGGAGCCAACACGATCGGAGCCAACACGATCAGCCCCCCAGAGCGCTCCGAAAACAAATGGCCCTGTTTGCCGACCCCTACGACCCGGCGGAACTCGCCGCCGACAAGCTCCAATCGAACCGTTGGGAGCGGGCATGGACCGAGGAACTGGCCTTGAGCCAGGACGACTCGAAAAGGCTGATCAACATCGATCCGGGCTATTTGAGCATGACGAAATTGGTTTTGGCGTCGACCAAGAACCGGGAGCATCGGATCTACCTTCGCGACGGCATTTACGCCGAGGTGACGTTGGCCTTTCGCGATCAAGCTTGGACGTCGATGCCCTGGACGTATGCGGACTACCAACGCCCAGATGTCTTGGAGTTTCTCAAGCTTGCCCGCAAGGGCTTTACGAGCAATCTAGCTTCTCGCAGTCCCACAGAAAGCGATCCATGAGCCGTAGCCAAATCCTCTTCGGTGCATCGGTTCTGGCAGTGCTGCTGATCGCCTGTGCGGTATCCTTGCTGGTCGTCGGTTGGGTCAAAAGGAATGCCCTAAGGCTCGGGCTGATCGATCTTCCCAACGAGCGCAAGGTCCACACGAGTCCGATCCCGCGTGGGGGTGGGCTGGGGATTTGGTTGGGCGTTTTGTCGGTTTTTGCGTTAGGAACCCTCGCGGTGGCGTTTGCCAATACTTGGCCAAAGCTCACCGAGCAGGCCCTGCCTGCGAGCCTTATGGAATTGATCCCCGGGATGTGGTCCAAGCTCGGTTCGATATGGCTGCTGCTCGCAGGCGGCTCAGTGGTCGCTTTGCTGGGGCTCATGGACGATCGTTTTGGACTCGATTGGAAAGTGCGCATCGCGGTGGAATTTGCAGTCGCGGCGTCCGTCGTCTACGGACTGAAACTCCAATTGACCGCCTACATCGATCTTCCTTGGTTGACCCCGATCCTGAGCGTTTTTTGGATCGTCATGCTGATCAATTCCTTCAACATGCTCGACAACATGGACGCCTTGAGCGCGGGGGTCGGGAATGCTTGCCCTGATGCTTCTGAGTTCGCCTGAGCCGGCCCAAGGCCAACCGCAATGGTTCGTGGCGATCATGGTCCTGGCGCTTCTGGGCGGATTGCTGGGCTTTCTCCGTTACAATTGGCCCCCTGCCTTGATCTTCATGGGGGATTCGGGAAGCTATTTTGTCGGTTACTGGATCGCGGTGACAACTTTGTTATCTACGTATTCGGGAGCTCAGGGGCAAGCTCCCCATGCGGTGTTCGCTCCGCTGTGTTTGTTAGCCGTCCCGATCTATGATACTTTAAGCGTCATCGCGATTCGATTGCGCGAGGGTCGCAGCCCATTTCAAGCCGACAAGAAGCACTTTTCCCATCGACTCGTCGAGCTGGGGATGACCAAAAAGCAGGCCGTCGGGGCGATTTATCTCGCGACGCTCACGTGCTCGTTGGGCGCTTTGCTTTTGCCTCGAACCGATTGGATCGGGGCCGGTCTAGTGCTCGGGATAGTCCTTGCGATGATGGCTTGGATCGCGCTGCTAGAGAATTTCACGAGCAGAAAACGTTCCTGACCCAATGGCTCTAGGGCTGACAATTCGGATGGTCTTTGACGGCCATCGCATGATTCCAACGCGACTTTAACACGACGGTTTATCGATGTCCTCTTCGTTGCCTTTTTCGATCGGTTCTGATCCAGCGGTTTTGCCCAAGGGACCTGATGCTTCTGGGGCTGATATTTCTGGGACTGGGTTTTCACCCGAACCGCAGTCGACTCTCGGGAGGTTCGCAGAGGCTGCATCTTTGGTGTTGCTTGCGCTGCTGTTGGTCCTCTCGCTCTGGTGGCCTTGCGATACGGCCATCTCGGTAGCCAAGGGGGATTCGTTCTGGCATATTGGGCTTTCGCTGGGTGTGTTTTTTTTCGCTGCGATCCTTGCAGGCTCGGTCGTTCGAACGGTCGCTTGGCAACGCATGTCGGTGCTCTGGCTGCTGATCGCGATGGTCATCGCTTGGCATGCTTTGGTTACGGGATATTCGATCGGACGGGTCAACTCAAAGAATGCGATCTACGGATTCTGGCAATCGACGGCCTTGTGGTGTTTGATCCCCTCGGTCGCTTGGTTGGCCCGGACTCCCGAGCGAGCCGCAAGGCTGCTCAAGCTCTGGTGGGTCATCGCCTTGTTTGTGATCTTATGGGGCTTTTGGGAGTACGCCGTGCTCCAACCTTCGCAGCAAGCCCAGTTGGCCAAGGACCGTATCGGATACTTGCAAGCCAACAAGATCGATCCGGATTCGTCTGCTGCGGTGTTGATTGTCAATCGCATCGAGAGCACCGAGGTCCTGAGTGTCTTTGCCTTGGCCAATTCCTATGCCGGTTTTCTCGTGGCCCTCTGGCCGCTTTGGTTCGGCTGGATGCTCCAGGGCTTGGGTCGATCCGCAGAGTCTCTCTCGGAGGGCAAATCCCAGGCTAGCCATGCGAATCGATTTTCCGACCGCGCCGTTTGGCTTGTCCCTCTGATCTTGGTCATCGCCACAGGGTTCGCTCTGTTGCTGACCAAAAGCCGGACAGCATGGCTTGCGACCGGAGTTACCGCGGTCCTTGCGATGCTGCTCGATCCGATTTTGCGAAGCAATCTTGGGAGATGGATCAAGCAAAAGCCTGGCGTATTCGCTGGTCTTGGTGCCATGCTGCTGGGCCTCTTCGGCGCAGTCTATGCGATCGATCCTTTGATTTTCCAAGAGGCGGGCAAGTCCCTGGCCTATCGGATGGACTACTGGCGGGGGGCTTGGAAACTGATCACCGAAGAACCGTTGTTCGGTTTCGGTTCGCTGAACTTCCAGACAACGTATTTGCAAGTCAAAGCGATAACCGCTTCGGAATCGCCTGCCGACCCTCATAACTTCCTGCTCGAGCTTGCTCACAGCGGCGGCCTAGTGCTCTTGGGTCTTACGGTCCTGCTGATGGTTTGCTTGTCGTTTTTTCAGCTTCGTTCGCGTTTGTTCCGATCCGATAAACTCAGCGAGCCATTTTTCAACGAGCCATTTTTCAACAGGCCGGTTTTCACCGAGCCAGTGGGGACCTCGATGCACGGACCGAAGTGGTTTTGGGGCGGAGCGATCATCGCGTCGATCTTGGTCTTTTTGTTCGCCTTTTTTACCGCGGGAGATCTGGAGTTCTATGGCACGGCGATTGTCTTGGCTGGAGCCTTGGCCTTCGGGGTTTGGCTGACTCGCAGCCCTGCGGCGAGCGATTCGGTGTATCTGCTTGTTAAGAATCATCCGGTTTTGTTTCTCGTTTCCTTTCTAGGGGTCTTGGTCCACTTCTTAGCCTCCGGCGGCTGGATGTTCCCAGGGACGATGGTCTCACCGGCGATCGCTTTAGGATGGTGGATTGCCGGTGCGAATTGGGCCGAGTCGACCCAAAGGCCAGTCCAACCCAGTGCGCCGGTCCAACCCAGTGCGTTCGGTCGCTCCAAAGGGGTCCTCGCAGCGCTGGCGATTCTCGGCCTGTGGGTTTGGTCGATGGCCATGCCATGGTTCCAAGCCCAGAGGGCTTATGCTGCCTTCCCCAAGGACAGTAAAACCGGCCGGCTGGTGCTCGATAAAGCCATTGCTGAGAAGAGCTTGCCGACGGTCGACGAGTACTTTACTCTGGTCACCTCGGCTCCTTTGGATCCCGATTTAGCCAGGTGGGGAATGGAGTTCTCGGGGGCGGTCATGGATTCGGATATTCCGGTTTCGGAAAAAGCCAGTTGGTTGCACCAGTTCCAGCAAGCATGCAAATTCCTTATCGAGAGAAGCCCTAAGGATTCGACCGCTTATGCCGACGCGGCCGTCGAGTCGTTGCGAACCTCGATCGGTCAAACGCTCGACACATCCCTGACCGAAGAGATGGCCTTTCGCCGCCAGGGGGGCGGACCTGCCCTCCGAGGACCCTCGGCCAGTGGAGGAGCCCGATCCAGGGGAGGTGCCGCTCGAGCGACAGCCACGCGCACGATCGGGACACAGCTCCAAGAAGACTCTTTGCGGTACTACCAGGAGGCGACCAAGTACGCACCAGCGAATGCCGAACTGCATCTCCAGACGGCCATCGTCGCTGCGATGTTGGGCAATTGGAAAGTCTGCGAAGCGAAGCTCGATCAGGCCGAGGAAATCGATCGGGAAACCAAGCATCGGGACCGAAAAATCGAAGCGGCCCGAATCTGGATCCCGCACGAGTTGGCACCTTTGCTCGGGGACCGAGCCAAGTCGGCTAAGAAAATTCCCGAGGACTCGAGCCCCCAATGGGATACGTTCAAGAGGCTGGTCGATCGGAGCGATTCGGTTCCGGGTGAACCTGTTCGGCAAATGCTGCGTAGCTTTTTCAATAAACCCTAGCTCCTTTTCCTTTTTCGATCCGTCACCATGCGCAGTCTTCTACTCCTTATTTCCTGCATAGGCCTAGGGTTCGGACTAGCCAAGTTCGATCACGACCGGCGTTTCTCCGGGGTAAAGAACCTCATGGGAAGCGCCAAGGGGGTGACGACCGAGTCGGGTAGTGACGCGGTCCAATCCGAAGTCCAAAAGCTCAACGCACAAAAAGTCGGCAGGATCACCGTCGTCAACGGGGCCGAACTCGATTTCGGGATGATGATGAAGGGAACCAAACGTTCCCATAAATTTGTCTTCAAAAACGTCGGCGAAGCCGATGCAAAGATTTGGTTCAAGGCCAGTACCTGCAAATGCACGGTCGGCAAGTTCACCGACGCGATCCTCAAGCCCGGCGAGGAAACCGACGTCGAACTCGAATGGAAAGCCGAAAGTGTGCTGGATGATTTCTCTCAAACAGCCACCATCGGAAGCGATTGTCCAAGCCAAGAAGAGGTCAAACTCGTCATCCGTGGGCGCATCGGCCAAGCTTACGTTTTTGATCCACCGGCCCATAGCATCGGCGATTTGCTTTCGAGCCAACAGAACGAAATCAAGTTCCGAATCTATTCGTTCCAATCCGTCCCGTTGAAAATCGGCGGAGGCCAGGTCAAGGATTCGATCCTGTCGAAAAAAGTCCGCTTCGAAGCCGAAGAAGAGGTCGTCATCGAACCAGGCCAATTTCCGGATCTAGCCGATGCCCGTCGCTACACCGATTGCAAGATGACTCTGCTGCCCGGACTGCCGGCCGGCCCGCTGAACCTCGACCTACAAATTACCCGACACAACGAGGGGGGGCCCGACGAAGAGTTTCTTCTCTACAACGTGCGAGGTCGGGTCGTGACCCCCATTCGGGTCATCGCTGGGGACGATTACAACGAAACCCGAAATATCTTGACGATCGGCACGGCTAAGTCCTCCCAGGGAATCAAGAAGAGCTTCATGCTCTCGATCCGTACCGACGATTTCCCAGGTGATCCGAATATAAGGATCGCTAAAGTCATCCCGGAACAACTCAAGGCTTCGATCGGAACCCCCAAGATTTCTACGACTCAGCGGATCTATCCCATCCTTTTGGAAATCCCCCCCGGAAGCGATCCAGTCGAATTTGACGGAACCTTCAGCAAGGATTTCGGAAAAATCGTGATCGAAACGGATATGGAAACCTCACCGACGATTCCGATGTACCTTAAGTTCCGTTTGACCGAGGATTGATCACCCGCGAAACGCAAGAGTTAGTCCGTGAAACGCACGCTTTGGACCCTGCTGGCTGTCTGCACCCCGCTGAGCCTCTTCGGAAGTTTGCTCTGGGCTCAGCCCCCTCGACTGCGGCTCGGACAACGCAATACCGCCCCGGTTCAGCAGAAAACTCAGCCACCCAAGCCTGCCGAAGCACAGCCGATAGCAAAGCCCGCCTCCGATCCGCCGATCAACGTCGCGACCGAGGAAGAAAAGAACCAGAAAATCGCCGCGGATTGGAACAATCCATGGCTGGTTTTCTACGTCACCGGAAACCAAAGCGGCTATCTCGAACCCTGCGGTTGCACTGGCCTAGCCAACCAAAAAGGGGGGATCAATCGCAAAGACACCCTTTTGACGAGCCTCGTGAACCGAGGTTGGCAAGTCATGGCCCTCGATGCGGGCGACCAAGTCCGTCGCGATGGGACCCAGTCGGAGATCAAGTTCAACTGGACGGCCCAAGCCTTTCGTCAAATGGGGTATGCCGCGAGCACCTACGGTGCAAAAGACCTGCTCCTCTCGGACAACATCCTCGTCTCGATCCTCGACGAGAACGGCAAAAACAACCTGTTCGTCTCTGCCAATGTCAGCATGCTACCCGACGAAGATCTCCGTTACAGGGTTCTGAGCGTCCAAGGCCCAGACAAGAAACCTCGCAAGATCGGTATTACCGGAGTGCTCGGCGAGGAAACCCTCAGAGCTCAAGGACAAAACAAACAGGACTTTTTTAGCATCTCGCCGGCCATTCCAGCGCTCCAAGAGGTCGCCCAGAAACTTCGAGCCGAGCAGTGCGACTACCAAGTCCTTATCGCTAACGCGAGTCTCGAGGAGACCAAGAAAATCGTCCAAGCCGTTCCGGGGTTCCAGTTGGTCGTCACTTCAGGGGGCTTCGGGGAACCGACATACCGTCCTGAGGTCCTTCCGGGGACTTCCACAGAGATCGTCCAGGCCGGGACCAAGGGGATGTATGCAGGGATCGTCGGGCTCTTTGAAGATCCCTCGCAACCGACCCGTTACCAACGCATCGCCTTGAGCTCGCAGTTCGAGGACTCCCCTCGCATGCTCGAGCTATTCGAGAAGTACCAAGACGAGTTGCGCAACAAGTCCGATGAGAACTTCGCAGCCTTGGGCTTGAGGCCAGCGACCCATCCGACGGGAAACGAATTTGTCGGGACCTCCAAGTGTGGTGAGTGCCATACGACGGCCCATGCGATTTGGGAGAAAACCCCGCATGCCCACGCGACCGAATCGATCGTCCATCCTCCCGAACGATCGATGGCAAGGCACTTTGACCCCGAATGCATCTCGTGCCATGTCACAGGCTGGAACCCCCAAAAGTATCGGCCTTACAAATCGGGTTACGAAACGCTCGAAGGGTCGCCCGAGCTCCACGGGAGCGGATGCGAGAACTGCCATGGGCCCGGCTCGGAGCACGTTCGTGCCGAAGAGGACGCAAGCGCCGATAAAAAACAACTTGAGGAACTGCGCGTCGCGATGCGATTGACCTTGGCCAATGCCCAAGACAAGTGCTTGGAGTGCCATGACATCGACAACAGCCCCGACTTCCACAAAGAAGGTGCCTTTGAGAAATTCTGGGAGCAGGTCAAACACGTCGGCAAGGATTAGCTCTGTCGATTGCTTTGTCGATTAGCTTTGTCTGGGGCCCTGTGCCATATGAATCCCGAATGGTTTCCAAGCATCTGTCTTATGGGAGCATCCTGCCGCGCAGCGGCGCAATCGGCCGCTCGGGCCGGTTGCACTCGAATCCTAGCTTGGGATGATTTCCTCGATGCAGATCTCCTAGCGATCGCTCAGGCTGAGTCCCTTGCCGATTTCCCAGAGGATTCTCCGCAAGGCTTGGCCGAGTTGCAAGGTATCCCGCTGGTGCTCTGCGGAGGCATGGAGAACCGACCCGATTTCGTCCAGCGGCGGATCGATCAAGGCATGCTCTGCGGGGTGACGGGCGATATGCTGCGGCAACTTCGATCGATCGAATCCTGGCAACGCTGGGCGAGCGAAAGCCGCATCGGGTGGCCCACGGCGGTCCAAGACCTCTCGGACCCGAGACTCGACTCGGTTCGCTCGGAGTCTTGGATGCTCAAACCCGTCGGTCGCGCAGGGGGCGTCCACGTAAGGGCCATCGCAAATCTCGAGGATCTGGATCCCATTGCGAAACTTGCACCGGACCCAGGCAGCCCCACGTCCAGCTCAACGTCCAACCCGTGGTATCTCCAGGAGTACGTCCCCGGGATTTCGATCGGAGTCAGCTACTGCACGGAGAGAAACGCGAATACCGATAGCAACGGGAATGCTGAGAGCACCGAGCCCTCTGGAACTCGGATCGTCGGGATCGCGCGCTCGATCCACTCCGAGGAACTCGATGCCCCTTTGCCATGGATTTACCGAGGGAGTCTAGCTCCTTATTCGGTAAGTCCTAGCGTGTGTGCCTCGCTCGAGCGATTCGCAACGACCGTGGCGCAAAGCACGGGGATTCGGGGGTTATGGCAAGCCGATTTTCAGATCGATCCCGAGGGGCAACTTTGGCTCTTAGAGATCAATCCACGCTGGTCGGCCAGCATGGAGTTGCATGAGATACTCCAAGGGTATTCGTGGATCACCGAGCACGTGAGGATCCTATGCAACGGCGCGCCAAAACACGTTCCGAGCCCGGCATCGCCCGCTGGCCAGCAGGTCGCCAAGGGGATCCTGTATGCGCCGCATGGAATGCATTTGAGTGTTGCCCAAGTCGATCGGTTGTGGCGATCTGGCTGGCATGGCACCTTGAGGGAACTCGAAACCGCCGAGTTTTGCCTTGCCGATATCCCGCAATCGGACCCTCTGGGGGTCGATTTTGCAGAAGGGATGCCGATCGTTACGGTGCTCGTCGCGGGTGAAAAAAACGCGGATTTACTTGAGAAAATCCGCCAAGCTCGGTCGACGGTGCTCGGGTGGTTCCAAAGGATTTGAACCAAAACCGGGTGTGACTTGCAAGAATTTGGAGAATAGAGAGCAGACGAAAAACGTTTGTTTTCGGTGTTCCCCTCAAAAGCCCTCCAAGGGACTCTTGCCATGCCATCAGAACGATTGATCGAGCGAGGAAGGTTGGTCTATCAAGCCCTCGAATGCAAAGAGCAAGCAGCTCGGTACCGGGCCGCTGCCGTCTCGCTGATGGAGGCCATCACCCTTGCCGAATGTGGCGATCCATCGAAACTCCAATCGCTTATCGACGCGATGGATCAGGAGCCCTCGGTTCTGAACACTCCGTGGCCCGAGGAAACCAAAGCTCTTTTGCAGCAAGCTAGCCTCAAGGAGCTCACCGAGTCCAAACCAGCAACGCAGGCACCAGCAACGCAGGCACCAGCAACGCAGGCAAAAGCAACACAGGCAACAGCAACACAGGCAACAGCAACGCAGGCACCAACAACGCAGGCACCAACAACGCAGGCGACAGCAACGCAGGCGACAGCAACACAGGCAACAGCAACACAGGCAACAGCAACAAAGGCAACAGCAACAAAAAAATCGCCGTCTGGGACATTGGCCGTCGGACCGGCCAGAGCCTCCGATAAGAAGGCGAACCCACCGCCTGCCGGGATCACTCCGCCTGCCGGGGGGACACCGAGCGATCTAGTGGGGTTCAAGCCGAGGCGTACGAAACGGGGTGCGGAGGTTTTCGTAAGCCTTGGGATCCACGTCGCTTTGTTGATGATCCTGGGATTCTGGGTTGTTGTCCAAGTCCAGCGGACCGAGATCTTGAGCATTGTCGCCGGGACGGTCGAATCGGAGGACGTATTGATCGAAACGCCGATGGAATCGATTTCCGAGCTTGAGGCGACCTCGACCGACAGTCCAGCGATCAGCACACCCGAGACATCGAGCATGGCGATCGAAGTCAACACCGATTCGATTTCGGTGGACAAGGTCGACTTGGGGATCGAAGCCATCGGGGCTGTCAGTTCGATTTCCGAGCAGATGAGCAAGGCCGGAGCGAGTGGCTCGAAGTTGGTCGAGGGGGCGGAGTTTTTTGGGTCGAAGGCCACGGGCAATCGATTCGTTTATGTCGTCGATGCTTCGCCGAGCATGCGACGCGATGGGGCTTTCGAAGCGGCCAAGGAGGAGATTCTCAGATCCTTGCGCTCGATGAAGCCCAAGCAGCGGTTCGGAGTGATTTTTTTTGGTGGAGAGCTCAGGCATTTGGAGTTCGAACTTGGTCAAAAACCGGACGGTCCGGTCAATGCAACTCAGGAAAACATTGAAAAAGCTGTCGAATGGCTCCGGAAAGTGACCGTTCAAAAGGATGGTCGGCCCCCGATCGATGCGATCGAATCCGCCTTGGAATTCCAGCCCGATGGCATTTTCCTACTGTTCGATGGCGACACGAAAATGGATAATTGGACGCAAACCGTGCGAGAACTGAACACATCCGACGGGTTTTTATCCGATGGGGGTACCCAGGTCCCGATCCATGTCATCCATTTCTTTCGAGAGGAATTCCAAGGAGCGATGCAGTTGCTGGCTCACCAAAACGGTGGCACCTATCGCTTCGTACCCAAGCCTGGTTTTCGCTTCGCGCCCTGAGCGAGGGTCGAACCTGGAATCATCATGAGTCGGATCATGGATCGAGTAGATCAAGTGGATCGAATGGAACAACCCGAGCAAATCCAGCCGCCGGACTCACAAACCCTCAATCCACAACCCGTGGATCTTGAATCCTGGGAGACCTCGGTAAATCTAGTTCGGGTCAACAAGTCGCTCAGCGCGGTTCTCTTGAGTCTCTGTGCGCATCTGGTGATGCTTCTGTGCATGGCGTTTGTGTTGATCGGAGTTGGTGGCAAGAACGGATCAGGAATTTCTCTCCTGGTCGATTCGAGCGATCAGTCGCTTGAGGCGGAAATGACGCAATTGGATCTCTCGAGCAGCATGAAATCGGAGAATGCTCAAGAAACGCCACCTGAAACTCCGACGATAGAGGCCCAAGCGGTTCTATCCAAGCTGACATCGATCGCAAGCGACGCATCGGAATTTGCCGACGATCGCGGGGATCTGGTCGCCTCGGGACCGTCGGCCGCGGGTGCCGAAGCGGCCGCAGCAGCCTTGGCCTCAGGATCGTTGTCAGAGTCCCCGACCGTCAGCGGCGACCAAGGCTACGGCGCTTCGTTCTTCGGGACCTATGCACCGGGGCAACGGTTCGTCTTCGTGATCGATAGTTCTTCGTCGATGCTCCAAGGGACGCGCTGGCCAACCTTGAGACGCGAGTTGACCCGCGCGATCCGAGGGCTTTCGCCCGACCAAGAGTTCTTCGTGATCAGCTTCGACATCGGCGCTCACCCGATGTTCAATACGCTTCCTCCGATCGGAAAGTTCCTTCCCCCGACCGACGAAAGCCTCTATCGACTCAACACGTGGTTAAACGGCATCCAGCATCAAGGCTCGACGTGTCCGGCTTCGAGCATCGGCATCGCCCTGCGATTGAAACCCGATGCGATCTTCTTGCTGTCCGACGGCGAGATTCAGGATACGACCATCCAGGAACTCCGAGTCCACAATCGAACCGAGTCCGAGCAAAGCAAACGCAAAGTCGCCATCCCGATCCATACCGTTTTGTTGCACAGTCCTATCGGGGCTGGTCCTCTGAAGATCATCGCTGATGAAAACGATGGGGTCTTTACCCCAGTAAGTCCATTCGCAGGGCGCTGAGAATCCAGGTATACTTAAGCATCTTCGTGATCGTCTCCCGTTTGACCAGCCTTACGACCCTTGCGAGCCCGCCCGATGCATCCTGATTCCTCGACCGATCCTGTGCACCTCGAGCCCATACCCACCGAGCAATGCAGGCCCAAGCGGTTTCGCAAGGTAGCCAAGCGAACCGCCATTGCAAGCTGCCTGCTGGTCTTCGGAACCAGCGCCCTGGGAACCTGGAAGATCCGATCCAGCTTGCCGAACCTTAACGCTCGGCAAGCCACCGCGCATGTCGAGCAATCGGTCAAGATTCACCGCGATGCTCAAGGAATACCGACGATCCATGCCAAGTCCCGTTCGGATGCGGCCTACGCTCTTGGTTTTGCGCATGCTCAGGACCGATTCTTTCAAATGGACTTGCTCCGACGCGTGCCTACGGGACGGCTAGCCGAATTGGTTGGGAAATCGGCTGTCGGAGCCGATAAACGGTTTCGCAAACATCGATTCGCTTCGATGGCCGAGCAAGTCTACGCCAAGGTAGAGATCGAACAAAAGGAGATCTTGGACGCCTACACACGCGGGGCAAACGAAGGCTTGCAACGGCTCGACGATGAACCCTTCGAGTACCAGGTGCTTCAAGCCACCCCGGAACCTTGGAAGCCCACCGATTCGTTTTTGGTCATGATCACCATGCTCTGTGATCTTCAACCCATGGACGGAACACCCGAGCAATCCTTGACGTTGCTCCACGAGACAGTTCCTCAAGAGGTCTTTGATTATTTGGTCCGCGGTGGTTCGCGCTGGGATGCAGCCTTGGACGAGACCAAGATCTCCATGCCCGCGATCCCCGGCCCTGAGATTTGGAGTTTAAGAGACGCTCAAGCGTCGATTCGAGCCCCGCTTGCGATGCGATCGGCCAACGAGAGCCAGCCCGACGAGAGCCACGCCGATCCGGCTCAACTGGATCAAGCCCAACTGGCTTGGTTGAACTGGACCCACCAGCTCGATGGCGAGTTCAAGGTCGGGAGCAACAACTGGGCCGTCAGCAGCAAAGTCGGCAAGCCAGCCGAAGGCCATGGAGGCACCTCCCGAGCGATCTTGGCCTCCGACATGCACCTGGGGCTCCGGGTACCGACCGTCTGGTACCGAGCCGTGATGCAAACCCCCACTCGGAATCACCCGAACCGCACGCTCGTCGGAGTCACCCTGCCGGGTGCTCCGGTGATGGTCGAAGGCTCCAACGGCACGGTCGCTTGGGGATTTACCAACAGCACCGGCGATTTCGGGGATTTGATCGAGCTCAAGATGCTCTCAGAAAACCAGTATGCAACACCTCAGGGACCACGGAGTTTAGAATCCTACACCGAGAAGATTTCCTACGGGAGCGGAGCTGAAGACTACACGTACGAATGGTCGATTTGGGGGCCGGTTGTCGAAGTCCGCGAGAATCGTCGTTTTGTCCACAAATGGATTGGGAACGATCCTGAGGCGTTCGATTTGAACATCCTGAAGATGGAGTCGGCATCGAGCGTCGAGGAGCTCGGGGATCTGGCCAACCGAGCTGGAATGCCCAACCAAAACGTGATGATGGTCGACGACCAAGGGAACATCGGCTGGACCATCTCAGGCAGGCTTCCGAAGCGTCAAGGCACACCGCAATGGGTCGCCGGTGATTGGTCGACACAGGAAGCTTGGGTCGGCTATTACGCACCGGAAGAATACCCCCGGGTGTTCAACCCAGCTTCGGGTCGGCTCTGGACGGCCAACAATCGAATCATGGGGGGCGATTACATGCAGAGTGTCGGCGATGGACGCTTTGATCCCGGGGCGCGGGCCAAGCAGATTCGGGACCGATTGTTCGAGAAGGAGCAGTTCGACGAAAAAGATCTTTTGGCGATCCAGCTCGATGACGAAGCTCGCATGATGAAGGTGTGGCAAAAGTGGCTTGAGGAGACCATCGAAGCAAACCCCAAGACGAACCCCAAAGCCACCAGCGAAGAATTTCGAACTTTCGCTAAAAAAGAAGAGCTTCGCGCTAGCACCAACTCGGTGACCTATCGGATTGTCCATGAGTTTCGCAATCAGGTTTTCTCGCGTATCTTCGGCTTCGATATCTCCAGACGCGGGACCATCGATTCGAGGAATCGAGGGCTTGCCAAAAAACTCGGGATTCAACGGACCATCCCGGTTTCCTACGAGGATGTCGCCGAGGAGCTCATCGAGCAAAAGCCCCAGCATTGGCTCCCCGAGGAGTTTGGCACCTGGGACGAATTGCTCAACGATGCGGCCGTGGCGACCCAAGAGGAACTGACCAAGGATCAACCCTTGGCAGAGGCGACCTGGGGCAAACGGAATCGGTCGGCGATCAAGCATCCATTGTCGATGGCCGTGCCTGCACTGGGTGGTTTTTTGGATATGCCCGAGGTCGAGTTGCCCGGCGATAGCCATTTGCCTCGCGTTCAGAGTCCTTCCGGGGGAGCCTCCCAACGCTTGGTCGTCAGCCCGGGCTTTGAAGAAATCGGGATTTACCACCAACCCGGCGGAGCCTCAGGCCACCCGCTTTCCCCCTATTACCGTGCCGGGTTCGACGATTGGGCCAATGGTCAAGCATCGGCGTTGATGCCCGGTCCTGCTGTCCACACGATCGAGATCACCCCGAAATAGCTTTCAGGGCGCTTTGCCGCAAGTTCCGATCGGCGACTCGGTCGGCAAAGAACTGCGCTTCGCTCTGGAAGAACTCTTCGATGTCCTGGTCGTTGATCAGAAGCACGTCGTAGTAGAGCGAGTCGGTCAGAATCTGATAGAAAAACAGGTTTCTGATCGCCGAAAGTTCCTTCAAAGGGTACTTACCCATGAAATCCCCGAGGTTGTTATAGAGCAAGCAGCAGCTATAGCCGGCTTGATGAAAACGCTCAAGGGTTTCGGTGGCCTGCTCGATGAACCTTGCGTTGCCAAACGGCGCGCATTCAAAAAGGACCACCGGGCGATTTTCTGAAATGAACCGTTTGGCACCGGCTAAAACCTTGAAGTCATGCCCATCGGTGTCGACTTTCAAGATGTTGGCGTGTTTGGCAAAGCCATCGTCCTTGACGATGTCATCGAGCGACCGGCTGCGCAGGGCAAGTCCATCGGTTGCGGGAATCAGCGAGGCGGTTCCATTTTTCTCTTCGAGCCTGTAGGTCCCCTCGAGACTCTCACTGGAGCATAGATCGCTGATGACCCTGACATTGGGATTTGCACCCCAATTGGCGAGGAGAAATTTGCGAAAATTCGGGTCTGGTTCAATGGCCAAGAATTGATCATCGGGGCCTGTGTAGAACGCAGCGATCGTATCGCCGATGTTGGCTCCGACGTCGATCAGCCTGAGATGCCCAGCCTTGCGCTTGACGAAATGACCGATACGTTGCGGGAGACGATCGTAACAAGGGTGGTCTTGGAAGTAGATCGGCAGGCTGTGGGACAATCGCATCGAGAGCAAGCGTCCATGGACTTGCATCGAGCAGGTCGGATCGCCCAGGAGATGGATCAAGGCTTTGCGGGGCAGCGACCAGAATCTCCGGGCGATACGGCCCGATTGAAGGTACTTTCGGTAAACGAAGCTGGCCATGCGCATCGGAATTCCCTTCCTGTCGATCCCATAACTTGTGTTACTCGTGCTCGTGCTCGTGCTTTGGGCTTTGGGCTTTGGGCTTTGGGCTAGGCTGCTTCCCGGTCAAGCACTGGCCCGGTCAAGCACTGGCCCGGCTAGGTCTTTTTTCATCGCCGCGAAGCGATTTTTGAGTGTCTCTTTGGCCGCCACGAGTGCACCTTGGGTCCCCTCGGTGAGCTCTTCGTGGCCGAAGAGATAGAATTTGATCTTCGGCTCGGTCCCCGAGGGACGCACCGCGATGGCATTTCGGCTTGGACTCCCATCGCGGCTTGCCAGTTCAAGCATGAGCATATTGCTTTTGGGAGCTTGCATCATTTCGGTATGGGACTGGCCGGTCCGACGGACCAACGATCCGTAATCGCGGACGGCCAAGACCTCAAGGCCTCCGATCGACTTCGGTGGATCGGTTCGAAGTCCATCCATGAGCCTTTTCATGTTGGCCATCCCTTGGCTACCTTCCATTTGCACGTTGATCAAGTCCTCGAGGTAGACACCGTGTTCGAGCATCAATTCGTCGAGCCGCTCATGAAGTGTCTTGCCGGCCGCTTTGAGGTCGGCTGCAAGCTGAGCCATCAGAAGACAGGCCACGGCCCCGTCTTTGTCTCTTGCGTAGGTACCGATCAGATAGCCGTGGGATTCCTCGGTTCCAAAGACGAAACCTTCGGGTCCGCAAGCGTCGATCAGACCTGCGATCCACTTGAACCCCACATGGATGTTTCCCTCGCATCGGACACCTTGCGACTCGGCGACAGATCGCGTCAACTCGGTGGTGACCAGGGTTTTGATCACATAAGCATCTTTGGGAAGGTCGCCAGCTTGCTTGCGTTTCGAGATGACGTAGTCGGTCAGGAGCACACCGAGCTGGTTCCCATTGATCGTAGCCCAAGGGCTATCGGGTTGGAGGCTTATCGGGCAGGAGCAGCCCATCCGATCGCAATCCGGATCGGTGGCCAAGGCGATATCGGCCTGGATGCTCTTAGCGTGTTGGACCATGGCGTCGAAGACGGCGGGGTTTTCCGGGTTGCTAACGTGCCCCGGGACATTCGGGAAATCGCCGTCGAGAGCCGGCCCAGGCGAACTTCAGCGTGGCACTTTGGAATTTTTCATCGATCTCTTGCGTGACAAACCTCACCTTGCCTTCCGCGACGGCTTGGTCGAAATCCACCCGATGGATTTGCTCGACCTGCATGACCCCGTCGATGATTTTTTCGTCATGGGGTGGTAGCACCTGCCCACCGGTCGACCAGTAGACTTTCACTGCATTGTCGCTCGGAGGGTTGTGCGATGCGGTCACCATGATGCCACAACTGCAGCCAAAATGCCTCACTGCATAGGACAGTTGAGGCGTTGCCCGGTATCCATCGAGGAACACGACTTGAAATCCGTTGGCTACCATGATCGAGGCGCACAGTTCAGCGAAATGCCGGGAACGGTGCCGTGTATCGTAAGCGATCGCGCAGGAGAGTTGGCCCGGATTCGGTTGGCTCAAAATGTAGTCCGCAAGCCCCTGGGCGCTTTCACCGATGGTTCGATCGTTGATCGCATTCGATCCGATAGGGTACATCCGGCCTCGCCTCCCTCCGGTACCAAAGGGGATGACTGTCCAGAAAACATCGTCGAGTTTTTTCCAGTCCTGACGCTCGATGTGGGCGATCAACTCACCTCGATATTCGAGGTATCGGGGTTGTGATAGCCAATCGGCGATATTTTTGGCCGCCGCTGGAGTAATTTTTCCTTGGGCCTCGGCAGACTCAACGGCGGTCAAATAGGGGTCCATAGACGATGTCTCAGTAGCTAGACTAATTGGAATGGCGATTCGATCCGGGGCTTCACCGGGCGGATCGAAAGCGAAAATGTCGCTTAAATCCTTGCAAACGTCAACGGCGGAATAGATTTCCCAATCGGCATTCTCGGGGTTCGACTGGGTAGGGAAGGTTGGATTCTAACGGCACGATAACGCCGACTTTGCCGGGTAGCGGTTTAATTGTGGGACACTCTGGAACTTTACGCCGACGAAGGGAATCATACGTCTCGGTCTGTTTTGTTGACAGCCAAGACCCTCCAACTAGGATGGAGGCCGCCTTTCGACGGCAAATGCCGTGTGATCGGATCTGCTGGTGGCGGTCCCTCCCGTGTGGTGAGAGCGTTGCGGCGTCGAGGGCGTACTGACAATTCCTTATCGTTCCTCAGTCGGGGATCCCATAGTGAAGTCGAACAAGCCAACTACTCAGAAGAATCAACCGAACAAGCGGGCTTTGAAAAAGGCGCCGAAACGGGCTCGCCTGTTTGAGCTTCTGGAACGCCGGGAACTCATGGCCGGTGACTTCTCGCCTTCGGTGGAGAGTCTCCTTTCCCGGATGTATTTTCGGAACGAAGAGGCCTACACCCGTGCCGGAACGGTCATGTCGGGTGGAGGCACTGGTAGCACCGGAGGCACTGGCGGTATTGGCTCGGGGGAAACCAACAACCCGTTGGCGATCAGCGAGTTGGAGCCGAACAACTTCGTCGCTCGCGCCCAACTCTTACCCCTTTCTGCTTCGCAACCGGTGAACGTCTCTGGGACGTTTAGTGCGCTGACCGATGAAGATTATTTCGCGTTGGACTTGAGGAAGGGTGATATCCTAGATACTCGATTGGTGGGAGTTCCTGGCACGCGACCTACGCTGGCACTCCTAGACGCTAACACCCAAGAGCTACTTTTTGCTCAAGGCCGTTTCCTTGGCGGGACCGCGTACCCTCCTTCCTCGCCATTGTACAAAGACGGTTTAACGACCTTGCCATATGTGATCGCGACGAGCGGTCGTTATTACTTGAGAGTTGCCGACGGTGTTGGTTCTTACGTTTTGAACCTGCGAGTCCAACGCTCGACGTTTGAGGCCGAACCCATTGGCACCCAGCAAACGTTGTACATCGATTTCGATGGCTCGCTGACCCGAGCGGAAACGCTCAACTTGACGGCTTTGGGTGTTCCTGCCGGAACCTTGCGTATTCCACCGTTGTCTCGCTATATGCCCCAATTGGGTCTGACAGCAGCCGATGCCCCCGCCGTGGCTCGCAACACGATGGCTCGAGTCGAGCAAAAGCTGCGCACATCGCTTGCGGCTCGCTCGAACAACGGGTTCTACGGGGCTACAGGCAACCCCGGTGAGTTCAACGTGCGGCTTGTTTCAAGCTTCGATTCGCCGGATCTTTGGGGCCAGCCGAACGTCTCGAGAGTGCTCGTCGGAGGTACGCAGACGGAAATCGGTCTCGACCCAGACACAGGCCTTCTAGGGATCGCTCAGTCGGTCGACGTCGGGAACTTCGGCCGCGAAGAGAGCGGCTTGGTGATGGTCGATATCCTGATCGCCGACTCGATGGATCCTGCACTGGTTCCTATAGCCGGAAACGTATCGAGATCGGATTTGTTTGCGGAACTTTTGTCGATGGTTATCGCCCACGAAGCAGGCCATTTTTTGGGTGGTGTTCACCAAGACCCCAACAATCTTCAGTATGGGATCATGGATCAGTTCTATGACCCCGCCATTGTTTCTGGTGCCGGTCGCGATGGAATCTTCGGCAACCGTGACGACGAACCGCTATTCTTCAGCGTCGACGAGTTCTCCCCGACCGCTGGGGTTCCCTTCGGCGGTGGAGTCAATGACAGCGCCAACATGCTGGCCTTCGGCATGTCGACTGGAACCGTTGGCGGAACGGTAACTGGCACCGTCTACAGCGACATCAACAGAAACTCCCGCCAAGACGCTGGCGAAATTGGACTCGCCGGATGGCAGGTCTTTATCGACTCGAACAACAACGCGGTCTTAGATGTTGGAGAACCTCGGGCAACTTCGGATGCGTCCGGACGGTATACCCTACGCTCTGCAAGCGGTACTCAAGTTGTCCGCGTTGTGCGACCTGCAGGTTGGCTCGCATCGACTTCCGCAGAGGAATCCAAGTCCGTTGCGGTGACGCTCGGCGGCACGATCACGGCCAACTTTGGATCCTTCGCTCCTTCGGGTAGTTCGACCGGCTTCAAATGGCTCGACATCAACGGCGATGGAATTCGCGATGCGAGCGAACCAGGACTCGCAGGTGTTTACATTTACCTCGACCTCGATGGTGACGCTCGCCCCGATGTGGGAGAACCTGCCTCGATCACCAAAGCCGATGGGTCTTACGTTCTTAACCCACCGGTGGCTGGAACCTACACGATCCGCGAAGTGGTCGACCCAGGCTACGTCCAAACATTCCCTCTGGGCGGTTTCCACACCGTGACCTACAACGGTTCGACCCCCCTGGGCGGTTTTGACTTCGGCAACCGAGAATCCTCCGACTGGGGCGATGCTCCGACACCTTATGCGACTCTGCGTGCCAACAACGGAGCCTCGGCCGGTCAACTCGACGGGTTCCGACTCGGTGCGAATTGGGACGCGGAAATCGATGGACGCCCCACCTCGGGCGCCAATGGCGATGATACCAACGGTCCTTTGAACACAACGGGCGCTGTCATCAATGATGAAGATGGTGTGACCCTTCTGACCCCGCTGGTACGCGGCGACACTCAAAATATCATCCGCATCAACGTTACCAACACCGCAGGTGCGGGTGCGTTCGTCCAAGGCTGGATCGATTTCAATGGCAACGGCGTATGGGGTGATGCTGGCGAGCAAATCGTCACGAACCTTGCCGCTGTTCCTGGCAACAATTTGGTGACTTTCACCGTCCCTGCCAACGCGGTCAGCACCGGCTTTGCTCGCTTCCGCCTCTCGCAAACCCGCGATGTAGGACCCACGGGCCGAACTGCCGCTGGGGAAGTCGAAGATTACGTTTACACGATCAACAATGGCCCGCGGACCATCCTGCAAAACGACAGCTTCACAGTCGCTCGAAACAGCACCGCTAACATTTTTGATGTCCTCGCCAACGACTTCCTTCCCCCGAACGATCCGGTGACGGCTGTTCTGCCAGGCCCATCGGCCCAAGGTGGTTCGATCTCGGTCGGGCCGAGCAACACGCTCAGATATACCCCACCACGCGGCTTTTTCGGACAAGACACCTTCACTTACACGGTCGTCTTTGCCTCGGGCAAACGGGAAACCGCAACGGTCACCGTCGGCGTTACCTTGCAGTTTACCGACCCGGTCGCCGTCGATGATTCCTTCGATCTTCCGACCAACTCGGTCTCCTTCCCGCTCAATGTCCTTCTCAATGACATCGAGGGGGCCGGTGGATCGCTGGTCGTTACGAGCTTCACCAACCCCGATAAGGGTGGATCGCTCTCGATCGGATCCGGCGGCCTGAGTATCCGATACACCCCTCGACGCGGATTCGGTGGCACCGAATCGTTTACTTACACCGTCATCGACGGCCAGGGCAAATCGTCGACGGCTCGAGTGACCGTCCATACCCTCGAAGGCGACCGGCTCGATGACAACGTCGAGTTCAGCTTCGGCTTCCGAGATATGGCCGGAAACACGGTCACCAGCGTGACCCAAGGGGACCAATTCCAAGTCTACGTCTACGCCTACGACCTGCGTCCCGAACGCGGTGCTGGACAAACCCCGCCGACCTCGGTCCAAAACCCCGGAGTCTACGCAGCTTACTTGGACATGCTCTACAACGCCAACATCGTCCTACCATCGAGCCCAGGTGTGAACAACAACCTGGACTTCGCCAACAACCCAATCGTTCCCTACACCAGTGGAGTTTCCGGATCGGCTTCGATCCCGGGTGTGATCCGATCGCTCGGCGCGTTCACCGGTGCTGAAAAGCCACCGTTTAGCTTCGCCGATCCATCGCTCATGACGATCCTGACCTTCACGGCCCGCTCGGCTGGTCTGGCTGAATTTGTTGGCGACCCTGCCAATGATTCGCCAAACACCGACGTCGTGTTGTTCAATCCTCCGAACGCTCCGGTACCTCTCGAACAAGTTCGCTACCTGCGTTCGAGCATCGAAGTCGTACCTCGTGGAACCGAACTGCCGTTTGCCGTCGATGATAGCACCGCTGTCCTGTTGCTCAACAGCACCTCGTTTATCAACGTGCTTGCTAACGACATCGTCGGAACCTCCGGTCCTCTTCGAATCACATCGGTCACCCAACCGGTCAACGGTGTCGTATCGATCGACAACCGAGGAACGACCAACCCGTCGGACGATCGAATTCAATTCGTTCCGTTTACGAGTTCCCTCGGCTTCTCCGATCAGTTCACCTACACGATCGCCGACACCCGAGGCTTCACCTCGACGGCAACGGTGACTCTCAAGGTCGGAGACACGACCCTTGACGACAGGATGAAAATCCAGCTCAAGGCGTTTGACCTCAACGGCCAGCCGATCTCGTCGATCACCGTCGGAAGCCAGTTCGAACTGCGTGGATATGTCCAAGACTTGCGATTCCCCAACACCCAAAGCGGGGTCTTTGCAGCCTACCAAGACATCCTCTACGACAGGAATCTGGTGAACGTCCAAACGTCTCCGAGCGGACTTGGATTCCAAATTGAATTCGCTGCCGGCCCGAACGGTTACAGCAATGGCAAGTCAGGCGATATCCGTATTCCAGGTCTGATCAATGAGGTCGGTTCGTTCCAAGATTCCGCCTCGCCACTTGGAACCTCGGAACTGCTCCAGTTCAGCATCCGAATGCGAGCCAACACTCCTGGTACGGCTCGATTCATCGCCGATCCGGCGGACATCAGCCCGTTCCATGACTCGTTGCTCTACAGCGATCCTCGCAACAAGGTCCCTTATAGCCAAATCAGCTACATACCAGCCGAGCTGTCCATCATCGGTGGTTCAGGTTCCGGCGGCGGTGAGGGGAACACCAACCCCTACGACCGATTCGACGTCAACGACGACGGATTCGTCTCCCCGATCGATGCGCTGATCTTGGTCAACAAAGTCAACAGCAATGGTGGCGGGGCACTCGGTAGCGGCGGAGGCGAAGGCGAATCGTCAGGCGAACGATTCTACGTCGACGTCAACGAAGACGGTTTCCTCTCCCCTCTCGATATCCTTTGGGTGGTCAACCGAATCAACGGCAGCAACGCCGGTGGTGAAGGTGAGAGCCCCATGCAAGCAGCCCCAGCGATCGAGGTTTCGACCAGCGATCCCGGGACGCTTGTCGATATCCCCTTGGCAGCACCCTCCAACTGGGTCTCGCGTCCTAAGACCCCGGCTTGGGTTGCCAACTCCAACGTCAACACCTCCGATGTCGATAACTTGCTGGCCGTTTACAGCGCCGAAGAAGACCAAGACCAAACGGTCGATGGACTGGTCGACGACCTGTTCGCCAACGGCTTGATCTAAGCGTCGAGAATCGGCAGACGATACGATAAAAAAACCGGCTGGTTTGCCGCTAAACCAGCCGGTTTTTTGTTTTCCAATCCGACTCCGAAACCCCTACTCTCCAACATGACCGATACTCTAAGATGACCCGACAGCGTGGCTACGTCGATCTGCAAATCAACGGTATCGGAGGAATCGACTTCAACGAGTCGAACCTCTCAGCCTTGTCCTGGGAGCGAGCCCTTGAATGGCTCGCTCAAGACGGAACAACCGAATTCCTGCCGACGCTCATCACCGATAGCGTCGATTCGCTCTGTTTAAAACTTGCGAATCTTTCAAGTCTGTGCGAAGCGAGCATTCAAAAGCCACTCGGCTCTAGCAAAGCCGTCGGGATCCATCTTGAGGGTCCTTTTCTTAGTGACCAGGTTGGCTATATCGGGGCCCATCCGAAGCAACACGCCAGGCCTCTGGAGTTGGATACTCTGAAACGGCTTGTCGATGCTGCCAACGGATGGATCCGTTTGGTGACGTTGGCTCCGGAATGCGACCCGAAGGGCCGAGGCATCGAGTATCTAGCACAAGAGGATATTCTGATCGCCGCAGGACACTGCAACCCATCGATCGATCAACTTCGATGCGCGATCGACTCGGGACTGAGTCTCTTTACCCATCTGGGGAACGCTTGCCCAGCGTCGATCCCTAGGCACGAGAATATCATCCACCGAGTCTTGGCGCTGCGAGACTCCCTTCGCGTCACCCTGATCGCTGATGGATTCCATCTGCCTCTTTGGTTGCTCGATAGCTGGGTCGATTGGTTCGGAGAGGATCGCGTGGCGATTGTCTCCGATGCGATCAGCGCCGCGGGTCTAGCTCCAGGCATCTACCAGCTGGGCGCGCAAAAGGTCGCCGTTGGTGCAGACGGAGTTCCTCGAAGCGCCGACCAAACGCACTTCGTAGGGTCGGGGGCCACGCTCGGTCGTATGCGGAATCTCTGCGAATCGCAGCTTTCCTGGTCTTCCGAGCGGATCGATAAATTGTTCAAAACCAATGCTGCACAGTGGTTAGGACTCCCATCGGACTGACCCCCTAGCGGTTGGTTTTTGTAATGCCCGGGGCCAGGCTCTAATGGCACTGACTTTAGTGCGTAAGCCACCGGTCCGATCGCCACACGCCGCAGGCGCGCCCCCGTGAGCCGCCTAGCGTCCTCGAAAACCGCCCAAGATTTGGGCCGAACGGTTCGCCTAGGGCGAACGATCCAATGCTCCCGTCGCGCAAGCGTACCCAGGGCGGCGCTTCGCTCTGCCCTGGGCTATCTCCTTTTGCCCCTTTGGGGCGGACGGATCGATCCCAGCCCCCCCCCGGACTTCCCCTGGACTTCCCCTGGCAGCCTTCGGGGGATTTCCTTCCCTTTGGACAGCTTTGACGCGCTGCATTCTCACTTTGGATCCTCTACAATCTTTGGACAGGCCGATATTCAAGACTCGACGTCCAACGATTTTCCCACCACCTAAACCGCCTCGAAGAAGGATCCTTGCAATGAGCTCGTTGTCCCGCCGCCGTTTCCTCGAACAATCGATGTTCACCACCGCTGCTGCTTTGGCGATCCAAGCCCAAAGAGCGCAAGCCACCGAGCCGGTTCAACAACCCCCATCGATCGGTCCCAACGATACGATTCAGGTCGCAGTCATCGGTGCGGGTGGCCGGGGCCAATCTCACATCGACGGCTTTGCCGGAAAAAGTGGATCGGTCGTCACGCATATCTGCGATTGCGACGAACGAGCCGGCCAACGTAGCTGCGATAAAGCAGCCGAAAAACAGGGAGGCAAAAAGCCTGTCTGGGTCAAAGACGTTCGCAAGCTTCTCGAAGACAAATCGATCAATGCCGTGAGCATCGCCACCCCGAATCATTGGCACTCCCTGGGTGCCATTTGGGCCATCCAAGCCGGCAAGGATGTTTACGTCGAGAAACCTGTTTCCCACAATGTTCTCGAAGGTCGACGGGTGGTCCAAGCAGCCCGCAAGCATCAGCGGATGGTGCAAACCGGCACCCAAAGCCGCTCGAATCCCGGCATGCGCGAGGCGATGGAGTTTGTCCACTCCGGCGGAATCGGGGATGTCCTCATCTCACGAGGTCTATGCTACAAACGACGCAACTCGATCGGACCCAAGGGGACCTACGATGTCCCCAAAGAAGTCGACTACGACCTGTGGTCCGGCCCCGCGAGAATCCTACCCATGACCCGTAAGAACTTCCACTACGATTGGCACTGGCAATGGGAATACGGAAACGGTGACCTCGGGAACCAAGGGATCCATCAAATGGACCTGTGCCGATGGGCGCTCGGCGAAGATCGACTCAGCGAGCGTGTCTTGTCCTTCGGCGGACGTCTTGGCTACGAAGATGCCGGCGAAACGGCCAACACCCAAGTCGTCGTCCACGACTACGGGAAACGCAAACTCATTTTCGAAGTCCGTGGGCTACCGACCCCGGACTACAAGGGTGCCAACGTCGGCATCATCGTCGAAGGTACCAAGGGGTACTTGGTCATGACCTCATACGCAAGCGGCACGGCCTTCGACCTCGATGGCAAACCCATCAAGCAGTTCACCGGTGGTGGCGATGATCGCCATTACAAGAATTTCACCGACGCGATGCGAAACCGAGATTATCGAACCCTCAATGCCGATATCGAACAAGGACACCTTTCGAGCGCCCTGTGCCACCTCGGAAATATCTCCTTGAGGCTCGGGAACCAAATCCCGGGTGCCGAAGTCGCCGGTGCGATCGCATCCCAAGGGGGCGGAGATTCGGTCGTCGAGACTTGGAAGCGAACCGCCGAACACCTCGGCGAGAACTCCATCAAAGACTACTCGATTTGGATGGGCCGCTCCTTGGCTCTCGACCCCATCGCCGAAACCTTCGTCGGAAACGATGCCCCCAACCATTGGCTCACCCGCGAGTACCGCGCACCGTACAGCCTGCCGAGCGAGCAAGCCGTATAGCTCGCCCGGTAGTCTGGCCGCTGGGGGGCCACTCGGCGAAGGATTTCCAATGTTTTTCGCCTAGTAGTCCTTAAACAGATTGCTATCATCGCTATGTGCCGACCGGGCTCGTCCCGGTCGAACCATCGTCGTTTTCGCATATACTGCCCCTGGCCCTCGACTGCCTCTGTCTATCTGTTACCCATGCAAAGCCTCCCGATCGTACAAATCCCTGATTCTCAGTCGCCCCTAGGCCAATCGGAAAGCATTCAGGGGAAACGGGGGGCTTACGCGTTTATCAGTTTGGGGTGTCCGAAAAATCTCGTCGATAGCGAGCAGATGCTCGGGATCCTCCAGCAGCGTGGCTACCAGTTGGTCCAAAATCCCGAGGAATCGGACTTTGTGGTCATCAACACCTGCGGATTCATCGAAAACGCCAGGAAAGAATCCTTCGAAGCCATCGACCAAATGCTTGAGCTCAAGCGTTCCGGGAAGATCCGAGGGGTCGTCATCACCGGCTGCTTGGCCGAACGCCAAAACGATTCGCTTTTGACCGAACGTCCCGAGATCGATGGGCTTGTAGGGGTCTTCGGTCGCGATGAAATTGGGAATCTTGTCGATCGCATCATGGACGGTCTAGACGAGCAGCGCTCGATCTTTCGACCCGCTCCTATTCGGGCTTTGTCCGACCACATGCGATTGCAGGTCACCCCCAAGCATTTTGCTTATTTGAAAATCTCCGAGGGCTGCGATCGGCTTTGCACATTCTGTGCGATCCCGAAGATGCGGGGCAAGCATGCCAGCAAGCCCATGGAAGATATCCTCATCGAGGCGCGTCGCTTGGCCGACTCCGGGGTCCGGGAATTGATCGTCGTGGCCCAAGACACGACTTACTATGGCATCGACATGTTCGGCGAACCCCGACTCAGACAACTTCTCGAAGAGCTCGATCAGGTCGAGGGGCTCGACTGGATTCGGCTGATGTATTTCTACCCTATGTACATTGACCGGGCACTCTTGGAGACCATCGGGCAGTCCAAGCGGATCTTGCCCTACATCGACATGCCGCTCCAGCATGCGAGCAACCCGGTGCTCAAGCGCATGTCGCGCAGAGTGACGCGTGAGTCGACCATCGAAATGGTTTCGATGATGCGTCAGACCATTCCAGAGCTCGTGCTCCGCACCACGATGATCACCGGTTTTCCTGGCGAGACCGACGAGCAGTTCGAAGAGCTCGTCGAATTCGTAGACGAAATGCATTTCGAACGGCTCGGTGTATTCACTTACTCAGTCGAGTCGGACACCCCAGCCTCACGCTTGGACGAACATCTTCCTGAGCGGATCAAGAAGGAACGCCGCAAACGGCTTATGGAAGTCCAGCAGAAGAACGCCTTCGAATGGTGCGCCAAGCAACAAGGGAAACGCTTGGAGGTGCTGCTCGATAAGCCCGTTGATAAGCCCGTCGAGGGAGTCTCGAACTCATGGATCGGTCGATCGTATGCCGACGCTCCGGATGTCGATGCGTGTGTCTTTGTCACCCCCTCGGACGATGTGGTACTTCAGGCGGGCGATTTGGTCGAGTGCGAGATCGTTTCTTCGAATGCTTATGATCTTGTCGCAGTCGCCACCCGGGTGATCGAATGACCCCGGGCGTCGCTCCGCTTTCGACGAATCCATGGAACGTTCCGAATGCCCTTTCCTCGGTGCGCCTGCTGATGGCCATCGCGGTTTGCGCCTGCATTGAAATGCAATCTTGGACGACGGCCCTGATCCTATTTGTGGTCGCAGCATCGACCGATTGGATCGACGGCTGGTGGGCTCGGAAATACCAGCAGGTCACCAAGCTCGGGCGGATCCTCGACCCCTTCGTCGATAAAGTCATCATCTGCGGGGCGATGATCGCTTTGGCAGGTGCCAAAGATTCACCCATGGCACCCTGGATGGCCACCTTGGTTGTCGCTCGCGAGTTGTTGGTGACGAGCTTGCGAGGGATGGTCGAAGGCCAAGGGGGGGACTTCTCGGCAAAGCAGTTAGGCAAGTGGAAGATGGTTCTCCAGTGCGCCGCTGTGATCGCATCGTTGCTGTACCTAAGAGCCCTGCCTGAGGTTCCCGATTGGCTCAAAGCCCTCGTTCCGATCTGTATCTGGGGCTCGATCCTCCTGACGGTGCTCTCGGCGATTGAATACATCCTGGTGATTCTTCGCAGCGCAAAACCAAAGACTGTGTGACACAAGCCGGACAAGCCTTCTGATGAATCCTGATGAACTGACGCCGATTCAATTGCTCATTACCGCAATCGCGGGATTGTTCTTTTCCGGTTTGTTTGCCGGCACCTTGTTTATTCATGCTTGGGTGTTGGTCGCTTGGAATCGCGTCATGGTATGGCAAGGATGGCTCAGAGATCGGATTCATGACCGCATCGGACTCGTCGACCTGCTGGGATGTTTTGCTTGCATCGCGATATCTCAGATCGTCATAGCAGGACTGTTTTTCTACGAAGTCAAAACCAAGGCCTTGGCGCAAGAGGCCCAAGTCCAAGAGATCCAAGGAGACCTCAAGACTTTGCTTCCCGAATCTCCCTGGTTCATGTTCGCTGTCTCTTTTTCCCTGGTCCTAGGGTGTGTTCTATCGGCGATTTGGACCTGCTTTCGCACTCGGGAAACGCCCAAGCGACTCGGGATCTGGTCGGGCTTGATCCCGAGAGATTTGTTCGTCGGCTCGCTGGTCTTTCTATGGGTTATTCCGCTGGTTCTGGCCGTCAACATCGCCGTGACCCAAGCCACGCAGATCGAGTACAAGCATCCTGTGATCGACTCGTTGCGAGAAAGGGCTTGGGCCTTTCCTCTTCTCTTTACCAGCGCCGCGATCTTCGCTCCGATTTGGGAAGAGTACGCGTTTCGCTTTCTATTGGTCAATTGGCTCGACACCATTCGGCATCATGGATTCGATTGGAATCGAATTCTCTTCGGATTTCGACCCCAGGCCGATGGCCTGACGAGTCACCCAGAGGCTGATGGCCAAGTGGCTGTCGGTGGGCCAAGTCCGATCGAGGTTCCAGAAGCATCGTCTCAGGAGTTGGCCGAGTGTTTCCCGCCTTGGTGGATTGCGATCCTCAGCGGCTTGATCTTTGGTTTGGCGCATTTTGAGTACGGGGTCAGTTGGGTACCCTTGGTCGTTCTCGGAACGGTCCTAGCGCGCGTGTACCAACTTCAGCGAAGCATTCTTCCGTGTATTCTGATGCACGGATTGTTCAACTCGTTGGCGATGGTCGGGTTTGCCGTGGAGCTTTTTGGGAAACCTCCGACCTAGAGCTGGGTTAAAACCCGATTTTTCGAGTGAATTATCCCCATTGAGTTTGCTAGCAAATAAGCTTGCATAGAGATTTGGATAGGGAATGGTCGAAAGAAAGACGGATCGAGTGGGGTCCGTTGGCTAGGGTTGGAACATGAGTTGCCCATTGAGGGGGTTTTGTCGCGATGATCGACAGCGAGCCGACTGGTCAGGACGGGGGCTTGGATGCTAATGCTCAGGTACAAGGCCGACGGGTTGGCATTTCGGTGCTTGTGAGTTTCATCGTCCATCTTGGTTTGCTGTTGATTTTGGCGATATGGTGTGTGGGGCTTGGGGCAGGCCGGGGCCAGGGGCTAACGATTGAATCGGGCCAGAGCAGCGGAAGTGAGTTTGAGAGTTTTCAGATCGATTCGAGCCAGATCCAAGAGGCCCCGGTCGATTCGGTGCAGGAGAGCAGTTCGCTCAAGAGTCGGTCGCTCGAGGAGAGGCTTTCGGAGTATGTCGAGCAGAACGACGAAACGACCAGCGGCTTAAGTGGGTCCCTGGAAATCGCCCAGCAGGCTGCGACGGCTGCGAGTTCCTCGGCTGCTGGAGGTGGCTTAGGCTTCGCTCAGACGTCCTTAGCGGGTCGATCCAAGACGAATCGTTCGGCGTTGGTCCAGCAGAATGGGGGCAACGAGCAGAGCGAGCAGGCCGTGGCCTGGGCGCTGGATTATTTGGCTCGGCATCAGCTCAACGATGGGTCTTGGAGCATGAGCTTTGAGGATTCGTGCGATGGGAATTGCGTGCCCGGATGCGATGGCAAGGATCCTTATCGATTTGGCGCAACGGGATTGGCGTTGATGTGTTTTTTGGGTGCGGGTCACACGCAGAATGACGAGCAATATGGCGAGGTGGTGACCAAGGGGATTTATTTTTTGCAGCAGAGTTTGCGTCGGACTTCCGATTCGGGGTATTGGGTCGACACGGTAGGATCGGCGCAGATGTACGAGCATGGGATCGCGACACTCGCTCTGTGTGAGGCTTATCAGATGACCCAGGCCGGGGAGTTGAAGGAGAGCTGCCAGCTTGCGATCAATTTCATCCTCAAGGCGCAGTATCGCGATGGGGGGTGGGATTACCATCCGGGTCGACCTGGAGACCTTTCGATTGCTGGCTGGCAGGTCTTGGCGTTAAAGAGTGCCGCGGCGACGGATTTGGTTGTTCCTGTCGAGGCAGTCCAGGGAGTGGATCGATTTTTGGATTCGAATCGCGCTGGGGAATTCATGTTTCGCTATCGGGGTGGGAAACCGACCAAGAGCATGACGGCCATAGGTGTTTTGCTGCAGATTTTTCGGGGCAAGACCAAGGATGCTCGGAGTGTGGCCAATGGGATCGAGTATTTATCAAATCAAGGTCCATCGGGCGTGGACATGTATTACAACTACTATGCGACCCAAGCGTTGTTTCAGATCGGCGGGAGGAGCTGGAAAAATTGGAATTACTATATGAGGGATCTGCTGGTCAAGACACAGTCTCCTAGCGGCCATTTGCGGGGGAGCTGGATGTTCGAGGGGGACCATTCCAATAAGGTAGGAGGTCGATTCTATTCGACCTGCATGGCTTGTTTGATCCTTGAGGTTTACTATCGCTATTTGCCAGTCTATGGGCAGACGAGCGAGGATTTCCGGTTCTGAGATGAATCTAGACCGGTAAATTATTTTTGGGTTTAGAGCGTAAATCTACCCCTTGCGAATCAATTACAATGATCACGCCGATATACGATTTACTTCAGTTTCCCTTTGTCCAAATGGAGCTTATTTGATGTCAGACAATCCATACGCCCCCTCGGGATCTTCTTACGGCGACGCTTCTTTGGATGCGAATTTTGATTTGAGTCAAGCGGAGTTGATCCGTAAGAGCCACTTGAATCATGAGGCAAACATTCAGAGTTTTGGCTGTTTGTATACATTGGGGGGGATCATGGGGATCCTAGGTGCGATCTTCTATATCGGGATTGGGATTTTCGTCATGGCCGGTGGCGTAGTATCCGAAGACTTGCAAGCCATGGTCTTCGGCGCGGATGGCGATCCGACGGTTGCTGGGATCATCACTACTTTGGTAGGAGTTGTTTTTCTTGCGATCGCCGTCGCTCAGTTGTTCGCGGGCCGTTCGATGCAAACGCTCAACCCCTCTGGGAAGACTCTCGCGATCATCGTAGCGGCGATTGGTATGCTACAATTTCCGTGTGGAACAATGATTTCCGGCTACCTGTTGTACCTATTGGTGTCTTCCAAAGGAACGATGGTCTTCTCGAGTGCCTACAAGGAGGTCATTCAGGCGACCCCGCACATTCGATATCGGACATCGATCATCGTCTGGATCTTTTTGTTCCTTCTCATCGGAGTCATTCTGCTGGGCATTATCGCAGCAATCTTTGGTTCACGTTGATCGCTAGGCCCTTGGTGGTCAACCACCAACAGCCTCGGAGGGGAACCACGGAACACACCGAACACACAGAAGGAAGACCAGGGAGGACCTGCTTTCTTTTTCTGTGTGTTCCGAGTATTCCGTGGTTCGAATCCCCCTGGCCAGGTTCGAAATTCTGCTATTTACCCAAATTGACTGTTTATGCTACGGTACCCATTCGTCGTTGTTGGTTGGCAAGGAGGATTCATGGAGGAGTCTAGGCCATGCATTTGGTACGTTTGGATATCGACAAGAAAAACGCTGCGTCGCAGTATCATGTAGGCCCGTTGGGTGCGGGACTCAATGCCGTCTATTCCCCGCTGGTTTCCAACAGCACGTTATTGACAAGATTTACCAAAAGCCTGCTTTTTCGTGGCCAGACGCTCGGCGAGCTCGACGATTCCGAGTTTGCTTCGATCGATGGGTCGGTCACCTGGGTCGACGCTTCCGGACATTTGCGGATGATTGATTGCGTGGGCGGCAAGCCACTTTTTGCGCACGCATCCCATTCGGTACCCACCTCCAGCGGAGCGACTTATCAAGAGGACGACGAGCGGATCGGTGGTCGGGGAAACATGTTTTGGGAGGGGGAGGTCTCCGACGGTCGCTGGGACGAGCTCCGAGCTGACATTTTGGGGATGGTTTTCTGTTCCCCCTTGGGATCGGTCTCACCGGAGAAACTTTGGTGGGCGGCAGGTAGATTAGGGGTCCATAGCCCTGCGAAGATGGAGTTGGATGAGGGTTATAAATCGCTCAAGGACGAAGAGACGCAACTTCTCGAACGCCTCAGGAGTTCCGATCCGGTGGATCACGATCGCACTTGGTGGATTGCCGAGCGGGATCGACTCCGTGGGCAATTGCAACAGGTCGCGCATCACAATTTGCAGCAAACATTGGGAGTAGGCACCAGCACCGAACCGGTAGCCCAAGGGCCTGCTCAGGACGTACAGAACCCAGCCTCCCCGAAAGGGGTATGGGATGATTCACAGATTCATCAGCAGCTTGCACATGCCGAGATGATGATCGAGCGATGGAATCAGCGATGGGGTTGGCATCAGCGATTATCCCAAGTGCAGTCGTCACTATTGACTCGATCGGTCTATCGCAAGACGACGAGCGGCTCGTTGATCCCATCGGCCGAGCGGATTTTGTCGGAGTTGACCGCCGGAGCGGTCCGTCAGCTTCCGACCTGGGCCGTCGAGGCCTCTTACCTGCATTCGGAAGCTTACAATGCGGGCCTTCGTTATGACGTTTTGGACGCGCAGGTGCCCTCGGGGGAGACGCGTCAACGGCGACTTGTCGACCTTGCGATTCGGTTGGCCCTGGCACAGGCAGCCAGATCGCGGATCGGACGCATACCGTTTGTACTTGAGAATTCGCTCGATGGTTTCCGAGGCGAACCGTTGGAGCAAATCCTCCATGTCGTTTCGAATTTTTCGCGAGATGGGTGGCAATTGCTGCTGACGACTGCCGACGAGTTTGTCGCAAGACGTATCGCTGGACACGGAGGAACCGTTGCGAGAATGCATGAGAATCTGCGGTATGCCAAACCGCAATATGTCATCGATTCGGACACCGATTTGGGGCTCCATCCGGTATTGGATCGAGCGCCGGTGGTCCAGTACTCCGGCACGGCTTCGACCGACTTCAGCGAGGTCAATCGCCAGCTTGATTGGTTAGCTCAGCAAGAGGATTCGCAAGTTCCGCAGCGCATCGAGCCGGTGGTGCATCAACGGCATGGAAAGACTTACTATTTGACCAAGGAGAGTCTTGTCGATTCGATTCCTGGACTCGGCTCCGAGACCATCCGACGGCTTCGGTCCGTGGGCGTTCATCGTGTTGGGGACTTTGTCTCGACGAGTTTGCCCAAATTGGCAAGCGTTACCGGATTGCGTTCCGAATGGTTGCAAAACACCCTTGGGGTCGCCGAGTTGATGTGCAACGTCCCACAGATGCGAGTCTTCGACGCAAGAGTATTGGTCTCCTGTGGAGTCTACTCGTCGAAACAACTTGCGAGCACCGAACCGTTGACGATCGCAAAGAAGCTTCATCGGTTCCTCGGAACCCAAGCCGGTCGTATGCTGCGAAAAACCTCTCAGCAAGGTGAGTTGCCAAGGCTTCAACGCTGGATTCAAACCGTCTATCAGCAACATGGTTTGTCGATCGACACGGTAGGAACCGCTGTGGATTTCGATTGGGATCGGATCGAGCGAGGCTCCAAGAGGAGCGTTCGTCCAGCACCCAATGCAGGTTATCGAAACCAGTACGATCCAACCCAGGACGATCTCACAGAGAACGATCCGGATTTTCGAGAGGATGCAGGACAAGCCGTAGCGAAGTTCAATGTGTATGCGGGCAAGTCCGATTCGACATGGAAGTTCTATCTCGACTTGGCCAGCCCTGTGGTCGACGCACCGACGATTGGTCCGAAGATGGCCGAGAAGCTCGAATCGATTCGGGTGAAAAGCATCGGTGATCTGCTTGCGGCCGAATCGGGAGACGTCGCTCATGCGATGGGCGAAAAGGGGGTCACAGCGGCGACCGTTGAGATCTGGAAGAGCCAGTCGATGCTCGTCTGTCGCATACCGAACCTCAGGGGCCAGGACGCTCAATTGCTCGTGGCAGCCGGATATTCCACCGCTGAGTCGATTGCACAAGCCTCTGCCGAGGCGCTCGTTGAAGCGATTGCACGCGTTGCGAGCACCAAACAAGGCCTTCGATTCCTTCGCGGGGGCAATCCGCCCGACCGCGATAGGGTTCTCTCATGGATCGAGTGGTCCAAGCATTCGCGCTTGGTCCAAGCCGCTTAGGCAATCAGCCCTCGTTGATTGTCAGGGGTTGCGGGGTAGCAACCCATACACGCATCCGGACTTCGGCGTCCTTCGGGACGTAGACGACCAGAGGAAGTTTGCTGTTGTATCGGAGAAGCTTCGGTTCGCCCCCCAAACGCACAAAGCGTTTGACTTTCGGGGCATCGGGATCGACGCCGATGCGTGTCCCTGCCATGGGCCCGATCTGCTTGACGAGGTACTTAGGGAACCCCCAGCCCTCGATGGTTTCCTCTTCGAGGCTACCGGCGAAAAAAAATCGGTTGGAAGCATCGACCTCGACCGTTTTTCCGACCATGAGTTCGACCCGATAGTCTTCCTCTTCCTCCTTGGGTTCAAGATACACGACGAGCCTTTTCATCCCGTCGGTGGGAGCCGGATAGGCTTTGAGATTGTCCTGAGCAGATTGCTGAGCCATCGCATGGGATCCTACGAGTAAGGTGCAAAAAGCGAGCATGAGTTTGAGCATAGCTGGTGTTCCTGTTGGCACGTGGACTTGGTATCTAGGAGGATGTAGTTTAAGACCCTCTCGGAGGCTCGTCCACGGGTTGGACCTCCGTTCGGCTCGAGAGATACACAAGACCTCCGATCAGGGCAATGAGCAGCAGGATCGCTCTGTACATCGTCGCGACGATGAGTCCTGAGAATTCGCTCGAGACGCTCGGGATCTGCTTGAACAACAGGTCGATCCAAACCTCTTGGAGCCCGAGCCCTCCTGGGGTGATGGGCAATGTCCCGGCCAAGAGTGCCGGTGGAATCGCTAGGAAGTGTTCGAGCAAGGTCGGTCGAGTCGAGGAACTCGAATAGAGGGCCGAGGAGATCAGCCAGCAACTTGCCGTCAGCGAAGCATGGACGGCTAGGGATTGGGCGATCATGGCCAGGGCGAGTTGAGGTCGATTTTGAAAGATCAGGCAGGCTTTGGCTATTCGATGCAGTTTGTCACCGACCCAAGGGATCCTTTGCACGAGCACCAGAGGCATCGATTTGCCGAACCCTACGATCCCAAAGAGCCCCACAAGTCCGATGAGACTCAGGATCCAGGCAGCGTTTCGAATGGTGGTCAATTGAGGCGATAGGTCCAGAGCAAGGCTCGTACTGATCGCAGCGACCATGACGAGTCCGAGCAGTCCGATAGCGCGATCGACCAGCACGCTGGTGATCACCTCGGTCTTGCGATCTTTGCTTCGGTTGGCCGCCGCGATGGCTTTAAAAAGATCCCCGCCGACACTTCCTGCGCTGACGGTATTGAAAGCCACACCGAGGAATCCGAGCCGGATAGTTTCAAACAAAGAGATAGGGACTTGCAATGCCAACAGGAGGCGTTGCCATCTCCAAAAACTGATGATGTTGGCAAGCAGGACCATGGCAAGTGCCAGCAGCAGGAGCGACCAGTTTTTAGGCTGTTGAACCAGAAGGTCCCAGTCTTTTTTGGGGAACTTGCCGACAACCCAAACGACAATAGCGCAAAGGGCGAGCCACTTGAGGCCTTCGATTGCGCGTTGGATCGAGCTGTTTTGAGTTGCCATGACTGCAATAAAAAACCTCGGTGCCCTAGAGGGGTGACCGAGGTTGCAATGGACCTAGAGGGCTCGGGGACTAGCCGACGACGGCTTTGGCGAACTCGACAGCTTTCTTGGTGTTTTCCCAAGTGAACTCTGGTTCGTTGCGTCCGAAGTGGCCACCCGAGGAGGTTTTGACGTAGATCGGGCGACGTAGGTCGAGGTACTCGATGATCCCGCGAGGGGTCAGCTTGAAGAATTCCTTGACGACCTGGCAGATTCTCTCGTCGCTGACCTTGCCGGAGCCTTGGGTATCGACCCGGACGCTGACCGGTTCGCTCACTCCGATGGCGTACGCCAACTGGACTTCGCAGCGATCGGCCAAGCCTGAGGCGACGATCGTTTTGGCGACATGGCGGGCCATGTAAGCGGCGCTTCGATCGACCTTGGTCGGATCCTTGCCGGAGAATGCTCCGCCGCCGTGACGGCCCCATCCGCCGTAGGTATCGACGATGATCTTGCGACCGGTCAGACCGCTATCGCCGTGGGGACCACCGACGACGAAATTACCGGTGGGGTTGATGTGGTAAACGATATCTGGAGTGATCATCTTGGGTGGCAAGCACGGCTTGATGATTTTCTCGATGACATACTCTTTGATTTGGGAGTGGGTCACATCAGGCGAGTGTTGGGTCGAAACGACGACGTTGTTGATCCCGATAGGCTGGTACTCATCGTAGACAATCGAGACTTGGCTCTTGGAGTCCGGACGCAACCAGTTGACGTCCTTGTTGAAGCGAGCTTCGGTCAGTCGGTTGGTGATGCGGTGCGCAAGGGCGATCGGCAGTGGCATCAATTCGGGGGTGTCGTTGCAAGCGTATCCGAACATGAGTCCTTGATCGCCCGCACCGATGTCTTTCCCAGCCGCGTTGTTTTCATCGACTCCTTGCTTGATATCCGGACTTTGACCGTCGAGGGCGACCATGACGTTGCAGGTCCTGCCGTTGATTCCCCATTCGTCATCGGTGTACCCGACATCCACGATCGCCTGGCGAACGATGTCGGCGTAGTTGACGATCGCTTTGGTGGTGATCTCGCCGACGATCAGCGCAAGACCGGTCGTCACGACCGTTTCACAAGCCACACGGCTCATGGGATCTTGAGCCAGCAGGGCATCCAATACACTATCGGAGATCCGGTCAGCTAGTTTATCCGGGTGCCCCATCGAGACCGATTCGCTGGTAAAAACATACTTTCCAGATGCCACTGAAGAATTCTCCGATTTAAACTGATTGCGATCGAAAGGAAACGATGGCTAGGTGCGAAAAGCCCCTGTGCCACACCGATTTGCGGCCTTAAGTGTATCTGCTTTCGGCGAAATCGAAAGTCGCAAGGAGCTCAGTTCTTTGGGCAATCTTCCCAAGGAATCCAAGAATATCGTCGAAGACCAGCCGATGCAGCGGAGTTTCCGCCCCTTCCTGATGCGATCGACGAAGGTTACAACATCGGGCACGGGATGGGAGCGGAGGTTTTAGCGTGCTGGATTCTACGATTTTGGAGATCCGAGGGCCTCGCCGGGGGCTGCGAGGGTAAGCATGATGAGCGAGAAACACATGGTGAACCAAAAACCTCGATTATTTCAAGTGATTTCAAAATCTCTGCTCTCCTTAGCAGTTTTTTTTGCGATGGTTTTTTGGCTCTTTGAAATGCAGAATGGGCCCTCGCAGAATGGGCCTCTCGTGAACCGGTCGGCTATCTACGCTGTGTCGGCTCCTATGCCCGCTCGCCCGAACGACCAACTCAGGGATCGCTTGCACGGAATCCTAGCGGTCCAGCAGAAAGCTTGGAATCAGGGGGACATCCGCCATTTCATGGATGCCTACTGGAACGACGAGGCCTTGACCTTCTCGTCCGGTGGCAAGACAACCCGCGGTTGGCAAGCGACTTACGAGCGTTACAAAAGCAAATATCCAGACCGGGCCGCGATGGGCCAGTTGACGTTTGATGCATTGGAAACAAGCCAGATCGATGAGCAAGCTGCATTGACGCTTGGGAATTGGAAATTGGACAAGGACAAACCGGCACGCGGTAACTTTTCCTTGGTATGGAAAAGGATCGATGGTGAGTGGAAAATTGTGCACGACCACAGTTCCTTGCTCGCCGAACCGAACTAACCCCTACGGGGCCTACGACGAAAAGGGTTTTGCATGTCGCAGATTGCGTTGGAAAATATTTCGATCGGGTTCCGTGGTCCATTGCTTTTGGACCAGGTGTCGGCACGCGTCGAGCGAGGGGACAAGATCGGGTTGTTGGGTCGCAACGGCTCGGGCAAAACGACCCTGCTGAGAATGCTCTTGGGACTCGAGCGGCCCGAGAGTGGCAGGATCGAGTTGGAAGCCGGTTTGAAGATCGCTTCGGTCCCTCAAGACGTTCCGGCTGGAACCAGCGGAACCGTCCTTGAGATCGTATCGAGTGGACTACCCGAAGACTATGCGCTGCCCGAAAATGAGTGGATGAAAGATCAAGCTCTCGAACGTGTCTTCGAGCAACTTCATTTGGACCCCGATGCGGATTTCAGCAGTTTATCGATCGGCCTGAAACGACGCACGCTTTTGGGCAAAGCGGTCGTCGGCTCCCCGGATGTATTGCTGCTCGACGAGCCGACAAACCACCTGGACATCGACTCGATTCTATGGCTCGAAACGTTTTTGGCTGGCTTCTCCGAGACGCTGATCTTCATCACGCACGATCGCGCTTTTTTGACCAAAATCGCCAATCGGATCCTCGAGATCGATCGGGGCAAACTCTTCGATTGGGAATGCGATTACGAGACGTTTCTCAAACGCAAAGAACAGGCGTTGTTGGCTCAGGAAAAACAAGACGCACTGTTCGACAAAAAGCTCGCGATCGAAGAGGCTTGGATTCGCACCGGGATCAAAGCGCGTCGAACGCGCAACGAAGGCCGCGTCAGGCGGCTCGAGGCGATGCGCAAAGAGCGCGTCGGGCGGCCTCGAAAGTCCGGTTCGATGGGACTATCGATCGATTCGGGAGACCGAAGCGGCATGCTGGTTTGCGATCTGCAAGAAGCCTCGTTCGGATACGGCGATCGCACGATGGTCAAGTCTCTGGACCTGACCATCATGCGGGGTGACAAAATTGGAATCCTCGGTCGCAACGGGGCCGGCAAATCCACTCTCCTCAAAGGAATCCTCGGAGAACTTGCTTCCACCAGCGGAAACGTCCGCCTAGGTACCAACCTCCAGATCGCTTACTTCGATCAGAACCGCGATGTGCTCGATCCAAATCTTACGGCCGAAGAAAACGTCGGTGTCGGGAGAACGACCGTGACGGTCAACGGAAGGAACAAGCATGTGATCGGCTACCTTCAGGAGTTTCTGTTCACTCCCGAGGAAGCTCGCTCAAAGATCCAGTTCTTCTCAGGTGGTCAACGGAATCGATTGCTGCTTGCAAAACTCTTCGCTCAACCAGCCAACCTGCTGGTAATGGATGAGCCGACGAACGACTTGGACGCCGAATCCCTAGAGATCCTCGAAGATCGACTCGTCGACTACGAGGGAACTTTACTGGTCGTAAGCCACGACCGAGCGTTTCTCAACAATGTCGTCACAAGCATGATCGTTTTTGAACCAGACGGGATCCGCGAATACGTCGGCGGATACGATGATTGGCTCAGGCAGAGCAAAGTCCAAAAGGAAAGCACTTCGAGCGGCAAAGGATCCAAGAAATCCGGAGGATCGTCACCCCGCACCCCAGCCGAAAAGAACCCTGGAAAGTCAGCAGAGAAAGCCCCAGAAAAAGTTCCAGAGAAAGTCACAGCAAACGCCCCTGCAAAAGCAGCCGAAAAATCCGCCGCATCGAGACTCAGCTACAAAGAAAAGCTCGAGCTCGAGACCCTTCCGAGCAAAATCGAGGCGATCGAACTCCAGAAGGACTCCTTGCACGAAAAAATGTCGACTCCGGAGTATTTCAAGCTACCGGCAAGCGAGTTGGCCCAGGACGCCAAGCGGATGGAGTCTCTTGAGAGCGATCTGATCGCGGCTTATGCCAGACTCGAATCGCTAGAGAATCGCTAGCGATCCTCTAGGCCTTGAATTGCTTGGCCGAAATGGTTTTCTTCGGGCAATCAGGCAGCGAGGAGGCGAACGTCGATCCGTAGGGTTTGGTGGACATGCGAGGATCGGTGACCAATACGATTCCCGAGTCGGTGGCGGTTCGAATCAAGCGTCCGAAGCCCTGCCGGAATTTGATGACGGCCTCGGGCAGTTGGAAGTCGCGAAAGGGGTTGCCGCCAGCCTGTCGGATCGATTCGAGGCGCGCTTCGAGCAGCGGATGGTCTGGGACGCTAAAAGGCAACTTGGTTATGACGACCAATTTGAGCGCATCGCCGGGCACATCGACTCCTTGCCAAAAGCTCTCGGCACCGAAAAGGACCCCGCGAGGATGCTCTTTGAAGGCTCTGAGGAGTTCGGTTCGGGGTGTTCCATCGGCTTGCGAATACGTCGCTAGTCCTTGTTGGCTCATCCAGGGGCCGAGGGCCTGACTGCAGCGACGCAAGGAATCGTAAGAGGTAAAAAGTACAAAGGCATGTCCATCGAATCGCCCGATGTAGTGCTTCAAAGCGGGGATGATGGCGTCCTCGTATTTGATCTTCTCTGCGGACGGATCGGGCAGATCGGACAGCATGTGCAGTTGAGCAAGTCTCGGGTAATCGAATGGCGAACCGACCTGCAGAGTGGGTGCTCCTTGGGCACCGATGCGTCGCTGATAGAACCCAAAAGCCGGGTCGTCTTTTTTGGTTTGGGTCGGCTCGGTCGAAGCGGTTTGTTTGGTTGCGATCGTCGCGCTGGTCATGATGACGCTCGGGACTTTCTGAAACAGATGTTCGCGCAGGTAATTGCCGACATCCAACGGGCTGCATCGGAGTGTCAAACGGGTAAAGATCCGGCCAGTGCCGCGGGTCTCTTTTTTCTCGAACCAGTAGACCGATCCGGTCTCTTTTTGGAGAAGCCATGTTTCCAAACTGTTGGCCAATCCAGCCAAACGGTTCGATGCGGACATCATGTCCAGTTTGACGTTGGTGTCCTTAAGGTCCTTTCCATAACGCTCCAGTTCAGCCGATAGCTCGCGCAATTTCTTGCACAAGTCCGTCTCTACCGAAACAGGGGTCCGAAGCCGCCCGTTCTGAGGCGATCGGACCTCGGCCCAGGCCAGAAAGGCTCCGACGAAATCATCGAGCGACTCCATGCACCCAAAACTCAGTTGCATCAACTGCCGCAAACCCAGGGAGACCAAGGTCCCTTTGTCGTTGCGAGGGTTGTAGAGCTTGCGCAGCGTGTAATCGATCTGTGAGTTGCTTATGGTCAAACCTAAATGCTCCCCGGCGACGCTCTCCATCGTGTGGCACTCGTCGAAGATCACCGCGTGGTAGTTCGGCAGAAAACTCCCCCCCTGGGCTCGCACGGCAAGGTCGCTGAAAAAGAGGGCGTGGTTGACTACCAAGATCTTCGCATTGGCCACCCGGCGGCGGGCCGCGTAGTAAAAGCAGCTATCGAAGGTCGGGCATTTGCGCCCCATGCAGTTGCCCGAATCGCTGGACAACTCGTCCCAGAGAATTCCACTCGGACGAAACGGCAAGCTCGATAAACTCCCATCAGCGGTCGATCCGACCCAACGCTGAATTTCCTCGTACTGCTCGAAGTCGCGATCGTCATAGAGCAAGCTCGCGAGTCGCGAATCGGCTACCTTCATCCGCCGTCGCGATAGATAATTGCTGCGTCCTTTGACCAAGACCGACGTGAATTCGCGGGGGATCACGGCGTTCAGTAGCGGCAGATCCTTGCCGATCAACTGCTCCTGAAGGCTGATCGTGTGCGTGCTGATCACGACGCGGCGGACTTTGGGATCCTCGTCCTCGTTGGACCCCTTCGCTCCGGCGGTTGGCTCTTGCCCCTGGGCTTCCAGAGCTGCTTCGTCGGAGGTCGCAAACAGGATGGCCGGGACGAGATACCCGAAACTTTTACCCACCCCGGTGCCGGCTTCGACAATCAAATGCTTGCGGCTTGCCAGGGCTTGCGAGACTGCATGCGCCATTTGAAGTTGTTCTCGGCGCAGTTCGTAATTGGAGATCCGCCTGGAGATGCTTCCCCCGGGTCCGAGAATCGACTCGAAATCCAACTCGCTCATGCATGGGGCCTAGGAAAAACAACGTCGACCGATCGAACCGCAAAACGCCCCTAGAGCATACTCCAAAAGGCCACTTTTGTCTCGACATTGGCTCACCCATCGTGCAAAAGGGGGCGTCACCAAAAACAACGCCTCTGGGATTCCTTGCTTGATTGTGCCAACCGACTTGGGTAAATTCGTCTCATTGGCAATGTCTCATCGGTGGTGTCCCATCCGCAGTGTCTCATCGAGGCTTGGCTCGACATACCCCGCCCCCTTGGTTGCCATCCTCCCTTTTGCTTCGGAGCCTACTCGCTATGCTTGAATTCAACGCGACAGAATCTCGGTCTCAATCGTCCCGTCGAGACTTTCTGAACCTAGCGATCGCCTCCTCGTTAGGAACCATCGCTCCGATCTGGGACTCCCATGAGGCTCGAGCCGCTGGCTACGCCGCCGTGCCGCTCAAGCTCGGATTGGTGACGTACCAATGGGGCAAAGATCTCTCGCTGGTCGACTTGCTCGATGTCTGCAAGCGAACCCACTACGCGGGGGTCGAACTGCGCAGCACCCACCGACACGGGATCGAACCGAGCATGAACGCTGCACAACGATCGGAGGCCAAAAAACGCTTCGCCGACTCACCCGTCGCGCTCGTGGGGCTAGGCAGCGCTTGCGAATACCATGCAGTCAGCCCCTCGGTCGTAGAAAAGAACATCGACGAGACCAAAGCCTTCATCGACCTTTCAGCCGAGCTCGGAGGCAGCGGTGTGAAAGTTCGCCCGAATGGACTCCCCTCGGAAGTCCCCGTCGAGAAAACGCTCGAACAGATCGGCAAGTCCCTGCAAATCGTCGGTCAATACGCCGCTAAAGCCAACCAACAAATTCGCCTCGAGGTCCATGGAAAAGGGACGCAGGAAATCCCCAACATGAAACGCATCATGGAAGTTGCAGATCATCCCAATGTCGTCGTCTGCTGGAACTGCAATCCAACCGACTTGATAGGACCAGGTTTCGATGCGAATTTCGATGCCCTCGCTCCCTGGCTCGGTACAGTCCACATCCACGACCTGCGCCCCGGAAAAGTCGATTACCCCTGGCCTGCCCTCTTCAAGAAACTCAAAGCCTCCGAAGCCAAAGGTTTCACCGGCTGGTGCCTGATGGAGGACGGCGCAACCCCCCCCGACATCCCTGCTGCCATGCTCGAGAACCACAGCGTCTTTGAATCGCTGAGCTCCTAACCGTATGGCAGCTAACCGCATGGCAGCTCACCGCATGGCAGCGTATCGTATCGCAGCGTGTCGCGTCGCAACTCAGGCCCAAGTATCTCTCCTGGGCCCATTGAGTGCTGGAATCGTCTCGCTGGTCTTGAGCCTGTGCTCTCCGAGCCCCGCGCGGGCAGAGGAACCCGACGCGTTCTTTGTCGAGCGTGTCCTACCCATCCTCGAGCAACGTTGCCTGGGATGCCACAGCCATGCCGCAGGCAAAGCCAAAGGGGGACTGGTCCTCGACTCGAAATCGGGTTGGCAGATCGGTGGCTCGAGCGGCCCGGCAATCGTTGCCACCAAGCCCGAGGAGAGCTTGCTCGTCTCAGCGATCCGATACGAGGGACATGAAATGCCCCCAGACCAAAAGCTTCCCGACGAAGAAATCGAAATTCTCGTCCGATGGATCGCAAGCGGAGCTGCCGACCACCGCCAAACCCAACGGGCGGAAACCGATCCTGCGAAACTTTGGGCTTTGCGACCGATCGAGCTCCCTGCCGTTCCGACCCCCTCGAATCCCGCATGGTGCTTGGACCACGCCGATGCGTTTGTCCTTGAGAAGCTCGATCGCGCAGGTTTAACCCCCGCGGTGGAATCACCTCGCAACCTGTGGCTCCGCCGCGTTACACTCGATTTGACTGGCTTGCTACCGACGGCATCGGAGCTCGAGGCCTTTGCCTCGGACGCTTCAGATCGGGCCGAAGAAACCGTGGTCCATCGATTGCTCGCATCCCAGGCCTTTGGCGACCATTGGGGTAGGCACTGGCTCGACTTGGCCTGCTATGCCGACCTGGCGGACATCCAAGGGGATGTCTTGATCCGAGATGCCTGGCGATACCGCGATTATGTGATCGAAGCATTCAACAAGGATAAACCTCTGGATCGCTTTATCCGCGAGCAGATCGCAGGCGATTTGCTCGACTATGCCGACGAACAGCAGCACCGCGAGCAGATCGTTGCGACGGGGTTCCTCGCGATCGGACCTTGGACTCTGCAAAACTACATCAAAGGACAATTGGCTGCCGATGTGGTGGACCATCAGATCGATAAGATCGGCAAGACCTTTTTGGGACAAACACTCGCGTGCGCTCGATGCCACGATCATAAATTCGATCCGGTCCCGACGGCCGATTACTACGCGCTGGCAGGGATTTTTCATAGCACCAAAACCACCAGCTACGACGGGCCAGGGGTCTGGAGTCAGATTTCCCATGCCATCCTCCCGGTCACGCCCGCCGACCAAACGGCCTTTGATCGGCTAACGGTGGAACTCGATCAGAGAAAAAAACAGTTGTCGATCGAACTCGAACGTCTGCACAAGCAGGATGCTTCCACGCGATTCACGCAACGCCTTGAGGACGATCAAGCCAATGCGATCACGTTGGAAAACGGCCTGGACGCCAACCAAGAAGGAAAGCGATATCGGGTTTCGTTCTCCGTCGGCCCGTCGGTTTGGGCCGATGCGAGCCAAGCGACGCAAGCTTCCGATGGCGTTCTGCTTCAAGTCCTTCGCTCCGACGGAACCGTACTTGCCTACCACACGGCACAGCCTGGGACTTGGTCGTCCCAAGAAAATTCGCAGACGTTCCAACCCATAGCTTTTGAATACCAAGGAGATGGGACCGGACCTATCAAGCTCCATCTGATCTCGATGGCTTACACAGGACGGTTTGGCGGGGCGATCGATGACCTTTCGATCGCGTCGACCTCCGATGGCAAGTCTATCTTCCAAGAGGATTTTTCCGATTGCCAACTCGGCTCGGCCCAGGGACTCCAGGCCCATACGGGCAAAAGGGTCTATGCGAAGTGCTCGATCCCTCGTTGGACCGGCAACGGGATCAACCATTCGCATGCGGTCGATTGCGGGACCGAGCAAGAGCCGAATATCGCAATCCAGTTGTACAGCGGCAGCCCACGGGCCACGGCTGATCCTCGCGCAGGGCAGATCGAACGTGAACTTCTCGCCCTGGACCAGAGGCTTCAGGACGCTCGTCCCGATCAGCAGCGAGCCATCGCGCTGGCCGATTTGCCTGAACCTGCCGATTGCCGAATCTACCAGCGTGGGGACTTTCAATCGCTCGGCGATAGAATCCCTCGCGGCTTTGTCGGGGCGGTTCCGGTCTCGACCCAATACGGGATCACCAAGGGACAAAGCGGTCGATTGCAATTGGCTCAGTGGCTGACCGATCCGTCGAATCCGCTGACCTCGCGGGTCATGGTCAATCGCATTTGGAAGGAGCTATTCGGCCAAGGACTCGTGCGTACGGTCGATTACTTCGGCGTGCATGGGGAGCAACCCTCGCACCGAGAACTGCTGGATTTCCTCGCCAATCGCTTGCAGTTCGATGACGCTTGGTCGATCAAAAAAACGATCGAGCGCCTGGTGCTTTCGCAGACCTATAGGATGTCCTCGACTCACGACCCAAAGGCAGCATCGATCGACCCGGACAATCGACTCCTGTGGCATATGCCTCGGCGTCGCATGACGGCCGAATCGATCCGCGATTCGATCCTGACGCTCAGTGGTCAGTTGGATCCAAGTCGAGGTGGACCCAGCTTAGGTTTGCATCTCGAGGGGAACATCGCCGGGCTAGGTGGAAACGTCAATCCTCCTACCTGGGTGGGGAAAATCGATCCGCAGGTACGCAATCGCCGCTCGGTGTATTTACCCCTCAAGCGGGAGCGGCCTTCGGGGGAATTGGAGATTTTGAGCGTCTTTGATTTTCCGCATCCGAACGACATTACAGGTCAGCGTTCGAACTCGACGGTCGCGACCCAAGCGTTGTTTCTGATCAATGCGCCGATGATCAAAGAGCAGGCCCTCAAGATGGCTGAGCATTGGATAGCCAGAGTCCCCGAGGATGACGCCGAGCGTTATCGGCAGTTGATTCTAGCTGCTTATTCACGTTCCGTAGACCATGGCTTGGCCACTAACGATGCGACGCGATCCGAGCTCGACGAGCTGACTTCAGCGATGGAGTTTTTGAAATTCTGCAAGGACTCGATGATGGCTTCGGGCGATCGAAGCCAAGAGCAAGCGACGCTTGCGGCCTGGTCTGAGTTGTGCCATGCGATCCTCGGCTCGAATGAGTTTATGTTCTATGAATAGCCTCTCTCGAAGAAAACTTTTGCAATCGACCTGCTGCGGCTTCGGGAGCTTAGCGCTCCGAGCGATCCTGCAAGATTCGCAGGCCCATGCGCAAGCCTCAGGGGATGGGTCCTCAGGGCATTCTGGCGGTCCACTCGCACCGAAACCAACGCATCATTTGGCCAAGGCCAAGCGGGTGCTGTTTCTCTTTATGTCCGGCGGTCCGTCGCAGATGGATCTTTTCGATCCCAAACTCGAACTTCTCAAACGGACCGGGCAGGCCCTGCCCTATAAGCTCCCGGACACCGAGGCGACCGTCGGCTTGGATCAGACCAAGCTGCTCGGTCCGATCGCAGGGTTTGAGCCACATGGCCAAAGCGGGCTAATGGTCAGCCAACTGCTCCCCCTGACGGGTCAGCACGCCGACGATCTGTGCATCCTGAGGGCCGTCCATGCCGACAGTCCGAACCATCCTTTGGCGATCCGGCAAATGCACACTGGCAATCTCTTCGATGTCGTCCCCTCGATGGGCTCGTGGTTGTCCTATGGACTAGGAACGGAGAACCAACAACTGCCATCGTACATCACCCTCTTACCCCAAGAAGGTGATCGCAACTACTCGAGCGCGTTTCTACCGGCGATCCACCAGGGGACTGCGATTCAGGATATCGGGTCGGGCTCGAAGTCCCCGATTCGACACCTATCGGACCTGCACTCGTCGCCCGAGATCCAGCGGCGGCGGATCGATTGGATCCAAGCCATGAATCGGCGACAACTCGCACGACTTCAAAGCGACCAGCAGATGGAAGGGGTGATCGAATCGTTCGAGCTTGCGTTTCGGATGCAGACCGAGACCCCTAAGTTGGTGGATCTATCCGGGGAGTCTCAAGAAACGCTCGATCTTTACGGGATCGGTCAACCCGGAACGGATGAATTCGGTCGCCAATGCTTGCTGGCTCGGAGATTTAGTCAAGCAGGGGTTCGGTTCGTCCAAGTCTCGCTCGGAGGCTGGGACCACCACAACGGGATCGCCAACGGTCTGAAGGATCGCTGCCGGGTCAGCGACAAGCCGATCGCTGGTCTTTTGACAGATTTGAAGCGGCGCGGGTTGCTATCCGAGACACTCGTGCTCTGGGGTGGAGAATTCGGTCGCACACCGCACGCGCAGAATGGTGATGGCCGAGAGCACAACCACCATGGATTTACCATGTGGATGGCCGGAGGTGGAGTCCGCGGTGGAATGACCTACGGAGCGACCGACGACTTTGGATACTACGGAGTCGACGGTCGGGTGCATATCAATGACCTGCACGCGACGATCCTGCACTTGATGGGGCTCGATCACGAGCGATTGACTTACGATCACCATGGCCGGCCATTTCGGTTGACCGATGTGGCCGGCAAGATCGTCGAGCCGATCCTCGCTTAGCGTTGGACGCGGGCCGATCCGCCTTTGGCCAGTGTTTCGACTTCGGGCAGCTTGGCCATGGTCGTATCGCCTGGGAAGGTCGTCAGCAAGGCACCGTGGGCCCATCCGAGACGGAGGGCTTGTTCGGGTTCACTTCCCGAGAGCATTCCGTAGATCAGGCCAGCGGCGAATCCATCGCCCCCGCCGATACGGTCGATGACGTCGAGTTGCATGGTGGGGCTGACGTAGCGTTTTCCGTCGTACCAGAGGACTGCGGCCCAATCGTGTCGATTGGTGGATCGAACTTCTCGGAGTGTCGTCGCGACCATTTTGACATTGGGGAACTTCTCGATGGTCCGGTCGATCATGTTGAAGAACGCATCGGGGTCGAGTTCCGATTTGTGTTCGACATCTTGGCCTTGGATTCCGAGGCTCTTTTGAAGGTCCTCTTCGTTGCCCACCAAGACATCGACGTGTTGGACGATCTTGCTGACCATTTCCTGGCCTTTGGCAAGTCCACCGATCGCCGCCCAGATTTTAGCTCGGTAGTTCAGATCGAAGGAGGTCACGCATCCGGCCGCCTTGGCCGCCTGCATCCCCTCGATGATCAATTCCGAGGTGGTAGGCGAAAGTGCGGCGAAGATACCGCCGGAATGGAACCATCGCACCCCGCTTGCGAAGATGGACTTCCAATCGAAATCGCCTGGCTTGAGCATTGCTCCAGCTTCGTTGGCGCGGTTGTAATAGACCACCGGGGGACGGACGCCTTGGCCTCGATCGCTGTAGACCGTAGCGATGTTGGGACCACGAACTCCGTCGTGCTCAAAGTGCTTGTAAAAGGTTTTGACCCCCATCTCTTTGACGCGGGTTTGGACCAACTCGCCGATACCGTAGTTGACCATCGCGGTGGCGACGGCAGTATTCAAGCCGAAGCAGTCCGAGAGGTTTGCCGCGACGTTGTACTCACCACCAGAGACATGCACATCGAAACCGCGAGCCTTTCGAAAGGGGATGATTCCAGGGTCGAGTCGATGGACCAGAGCCCCGAGCGAGAGAAAATCCAGTGCACAGTTGTCCTTACGAATCGCGAGTTTCGCCATAGTGAATATCGATCTCCTGAATGAGGGTTACCCTGAATGAGGGTTACTTGGAAAAGAAAAAAGTTTCGTTTAGATCGTCGTCGCCGAGAAGCCGCCATCGACCACGAGGTTATGTCCGGTGACGAACGATGATGCGGACGCTGAGGCGAGAAAGACCGTCGGTCCTGCGAGTTCGTGCGCGTAGCCGAATCGTGCGATAGGGGTGTGGGAAATGATCTGTTGTCCGCGAGGAGCGAGACTTCCGTCGGCGTTGTAGAGCAAGTTCTTGTTTTGGTCTGCTGGGAAAAAGCCTGGGCTGATGCAGTTGACGCGGATCCCGCGTGGAGCCCATTCGCGTGCTAGGAACTGGGTGAAGTTGATGACGGCAGCTTTGGCCGCCGAGTAGGCCACCACACGCGAGAGGGGTACGATTCCCGACATCGAGGCGATGTTGATGATGCTTCCCGTGTTCCTCAGCAGCATCGATTCGCCGAAGACTTGACTCGGCAAAACCGTGCCCCCGATAAGGTTCAGGTCAAAGACATCCTTCCAGGCATCGAGCGAAAGTTCGCAAAAATCTTCTCCGGGCTGAAGCGTCGCAGCGGCTTGATTTCCCCCGGCGGCGTTGACGAGAATATCGACCGGTCCCATCGAGTTTTCGATATGGTCGCGGGCCTTGGTCAGCGAGTCGCGATCCAGGGCATCGGCCGAGACGAAGATCCCCTCGCCACCCTCGCGGCGGATGTCTTCGGCCCGCTCCATGCCCCGTTGGGCGTTGCGCCCCAAGACCGCTACGCTTGCGCCTGCCGAGGCGAGCGCATTGGCCATCGCTCCGCCGAGGGCACCGGTCCCACCGACGACCACAGCGACGCGGTTTTCCAACGAAAAAAGACTTTCTAAACCCATAGTGGCACTCGACTTCGGCGATTGGGACTCGTGGCGATCATCGGGGCTTTATTGGATGCAAATCCCGGGCCGCTGGCAAGGCCGTTTCGGCCAAGTTTTCTCTGATCTTTACCCAAGATCCACTACCTTTGCGTCTTTGCACCTTCGCGTCTTTGCGTTCCTTTCTTCCAACAAGCCGTGCGCGCGGTCTTCCCCCTCCCCCCCCCGCCCCTTCCTCCCCGAGCCAAAGCCCTGGAGGCGAGGGGGAGCCAAGCGGTTTGGGGGGTGCGACGGTATTTTGGTTGATCGATCCTGGGTTAA
>JAJTFB010000096.1 GCA_021300015.1 Pirellula sp.
TCCTTGGGGCGATTGTTTCTTGCGCGTTGCAGTATTTGAATTTCTCTGCTCGAGCGGCCTTTATCGAGACGATGGTCCTGCTGGGCCTTTTGCGCCGCTGTTGGACGAAGGGGCTGCTATGCTCCTTGCTCTCTCGAGCGACCTTGAGGCCTGCGGCCATCGCGTCTTGGTCGCTTTGGAGCCCTCGATTCAAGCCGCTTGGAAATCCTGCCGCTTGAAATCGGCTCGGTTGGATCGACTCGAAGTCCATGGGGTGCCCACGGCGCGCCCCGATTCGGTTCCTGACATCGAAGCGATTGCAACGCAGTGGGCGCGTATCGCAAGCTCTTGCGATACATCGATCGTCATCGCCCCGGAGCTCGAAGGACTTTTGCCCGAGCTTATCGAATCCATGCGTCAAAAGGGGTGCTCGGTGAGTGCTCCAGATGGGAATTTTCTGGGTCGAGCTACGGACAAATGGGAAACGCACCAATGCTGGATCTCTGCGAAGCAAATCACTGCACCGACGTGGTTGGCCGGCGATTGGCTCGCGATTTCGGATGGTCTTCGATCGGACGGACTTCGAGGGGACGGACTTCGAGGGGACGGACTTCGAGGGTGGGGAGCTCTAGGCGGTGAACTCAAAAACGTGCAGGCCGACGGATGGGTTCTCAAACGGCGTCGGGGGGCTGGTGGGACCGACATGGAGCGATTCGCCGATGGCGAGCGGTTGATCGGTCGATTGGGCACGCTTTTGGATCTGAGCGAGTGGATCGTTCAACCTTGGATCCGTGGTCGATCGGTGAGTCTGGCTCTGACGGGAGCTTGGGGGGTACCCCAAGGGCGATCTCTTCCGGATGGAAAATCGCTTGAACTCGACGGTGCAATGATGCCTGAGGTGATCGGTCCGACCGAGCAGCTTTTTGGAACCGGCAGCATGACCGACAGCGCCTCGGGTGGTAGTTATGTGGGGGGAAATGGCCCGGTGGCGGTTGACCCGCAGGAGCTCAAGCGGTTTGCACAGGGGTTACTCCGCTCCGTGCCTGGGTCGAGGGCGGGTTGGATTGGGATCGATTTCCTGATCGTTCCCGAGGGTCCTTGGGTCGCCTTGGAGATCAACGCGCGACTCACATCGAGTTACCTTGGGTACCGCAAGCACTACGGGCCGATGCTAGCCGATACGATTTTAGGGGGTCCGTTGCCGATCCGACCGTTTCCTAATCCGGGGGCATTTCGCTTTTCGGTTCGGGATTTTCATGGATAATGGAGCGCTCAAGCGATTTGCTTGACCACGCCCTCCTTCCCACCGAACCCACTTGATTTTCTATGAGCTGGATCATGCTTGCCAAACCCCTAGGAGTCTCTAGGTTGACATTCGTCCTTACGGGCTGGGCTATCTTGCTTGCGGTTGCTCCTTCTGCGTTTTGGCCTTTTGCCAAGAGTGCTCAGGGTGCCGAGGGAGTTGATTTCCGGAGGCAGATTCAGCCGATCCTATCGGAGCACTGCGCGCAGTGCCATGGGGTCGACGAGTCGACTCGGGAGGGTGGTTTGCGGTTGGATCTGCGTGAGTCGGCGTTGGCCGGCGGGGAATCGGCCCAAGGAGCGATCGTTCCTGGCAAGGCAGCCGAGAGCCATCTGGTTCGTCGGATTGAGTCGAAGGACCCCGATGAGGTGATGCCTCCACCGAGTTTGAACAAGCCATTGAGTCCCGAGCAGGTTGAATTGCTGCGACGATGGATCGACCAAGGTGCCCAGTACGACAAGCACTGGGCATTTATTCCTCCGGTGCGGACCGAAGTGGACTTGTCCAAGCCCATTCATGGTCGCAAGGTGCAGCATACGATCGATTGGCTTGTGACCGATACATTGCACACCAAGGGATGGCCGAGCACAGGCCAAGCCAAGGCATGGGAATTGTGTCGTCGCGTCTATTTGGACTTGGTAGGAGTCCCGCCGACGCCTGAGCAGCTTGCGGAGTTTCATCAACAGGGGATAGAAGCGACGGTCGAGAAGCTTTTGGTCGACGATCGATTTGCGGAAAAGTGGGCGCGTTCGTGGCTCGATGTGGCCCGTTATTCGGACACCAATGGTTACGAAAAGGATTTGCAGCGCGAGCAATGGGCATGGCGCGATTGGGTGCTCGACGCGATCCGAACGGATATGCCTTATGATCGTTTCATCATTGAGCAGCTTGCGGGTGATCTATTCGAGCAGCCGACTCAGGAGCAGATCATCGCGACGGGTTTCCTGCGCAACAGCATGATCAACGAGGAGGGAGCGATTGTTCCCGAGCAGTTCCGCATGGTAGAAATGTTCGATCGGATCGACTGCATCGGCAAGGGGGTATTGGGCATGTCGCTTCAGTGCGCGCAATGCCATACCCACAAATTCGATCCGATCACGCATGACGAATACTTTGGGATCTTCGCGTTCTTGAATAACACCTACGAATCTCGCTCGTGGGTTTATACACCTGAGCAGCAGGCGCTTATTGGCCAGATCCGTGCGAGCATTGCCGCCTCGGAGCAAAAGGTTCGCGAATCGAATCCCGATTGGCGGGCAAACTTTCAGTCTTGGCGAGATCAGGTCCTCGGATCGCGTCCGAAATGGCAGGCGTTGCGCGCTGAGCTTCTCGAGACGGTCAGCGGCTTGAACCATCCGGTCCAGGAGTCCGACGATTCGATCTTGATGGTCGGCCACACCAGCAATGACGTGTTTATGATCGCACCGGCGACTTTATCGACGATCACGGGCATACAGTTCGAGGTACTCACGCACGGTGAGTTGCCATTCCGAGGTCCAGGCCGCAACGGGGTCGGCATGTGGGACCTGCGGGAGGTTGAATTGTTTGTGCAAAAGCCCGATAGCAAGGACTGGGAGAAGCAAAAGTTTTCTGCAGCGAGTTGCGACTTTAGCAATCCTGAGGAGAAGTCTGCCGATGGCAAGAATGCATCAGGTCCCGTCTCGTTTCTCATCGACGGCAAGGATGAAACGGTTTGGAAATCGGATCGAGGGTTAGGTCGTCGCAATCGATCTTCGGTGGCTGTCCTGCAACTTGAAAAACCGCTTGAGAATGTCCAAGCCCACAAGTTGAAAATTGTGTGGCGTCAGGGTGACATGGTCGGTTCGTGCCGCATCAGCGTGACGGACACACCAGCACCGACGGCTCCAGCGATCGACCACGATGCAGTGCTTGACCTGATCGAATCGCCCGAGACTTCTGAGCCTTCTCAGATCGCCTTTCAGGCATGGATGGCAACGCGTCAGGAGACCAAGGATCTGCTTATGGCGATCGACAACGAATGGAAGCGATTTCCTGGCGCCAAGACCAGCGTGCTGCACATGACCGAGCGAGAGCCTCGTAAATCGCGAACGACGTACAAGCTGCAGCGAGGCAATTGGGACCAGCCTGATGTGGCGATCGAGCCTCAGTTCTTGGCCAGTTTGCATCCGCCGATTCAGACCGCCGAGCCGGCCCGTTTGCGATTGGCCCGATGGATGGTCGATCGGTCCAACCCGCTGACTGCCCGCGTGGCGGTCAACCGAGTATGGCAGGAGATCTTTGGCCAAGGTTTAGTCGAGACGTCCGAGGACTTTGGGACCCGCGCATCGGTCCCTGAGTATCAAGGGGTGCTCGATACGTTGGCCGTTGAGTTCATGGACACGAATTGGAGTCTCAAGAAGCTGGTGCGGACGATTGTACTGAGCGACACATACCAGCGCAGTTCGCATGCGACAAAGATGATGCTTGAGGTCGACCCGAAGAACCGATGGCTGACGCGCGGACCGCGATTCCGGTGCGATGCGGAGACGGTGCGCGATGTGGTCTTGAGCATCTCGGGTTTGATGCATCAGAAACTCGGAGGTCCGAGCGTGATCCCTCCGGTGCCGCAGAACGTGCTCGATTACAATTACACTTATCCTGGCTATTGGAAAGCGGCCGAGGGGCCAGAGCGTTACCGGCGAGCGATCTATATGTTTCGCAAGCGGTCGATGCCCGACCCGGTTCTCAGTGTGTTCGATGCACCCAACGGCGATGCGGCATGTGCTCGACGGATTCGATCCAACACACCCTTAGCGGCCTTGACCAGTCTCAACGAGCCGATCTTTGTCGAAGCCGCCGGGGGCTTGGCGATACGGATCTTGCGAGAATCCGCAGGATCCGATGCAGAGCGCATCGAGAGAGCTTATCAGTTGGCCACGTCGCGGAGTGCGACGGAAGTGGAGAAAGCTGAGTTGCTCAAGTTCCTCGAGCAGCAGAGAAAGCGTCTGGCCGAAGGTTGGCTCAATCCGCGTGAGATTCTCACGGGTGATCCGGGTAAGCTCAAGGATTTGCCTCAGGGGATCAATCCCCAGGATGCAGCGGCTTGGACGCTCGCTGCCCGGGTGATCCTCAACCTCGACGAGACGCTCAGCAAGCAGTAACGTCCATAGGGGTCAGTCGCCGTCGGTTCCATCGGCAAGTTGCTGACAAACTTCTCTCAAGCGGCTGATCGAAGGGCTGTTTGGGGACGCGAGCAGGTGGTGCTCTCCGAGGTAGCGCGCCAGGGTCAGAACGCTCGAGACACGGTGCATGACGTAGGCTTCGTCGAGGCGAAACGCGGGTTGCAAACCGCGATCTGAAAGGGCTTGGCAATAGGATTCCCAGGGATCGATCCAGGCCCGCATCGGGCCTTGGATCATCGATCCGAGCGCGCGGGCTAAATCGAAACCTGGCCAGCGAAGATCGGCTTGGCTAAAGTCGATCAAGCCGCTTACGCCGTCTGCGTCAAAGAGCCAATTGCCTCTCCAGGCATCTCCGTGCATCCAGTGCCGGGTGTAGTTTTGGGATGCGAGTTTGAGCATCGCTCGATGGCAATCCAATGCGATCAGTTTGGCAGACTTTAAAGCGTTCGGAAGGGATTCGAGAAGATCCAGAGGAATCGGTTGGGTTGCTAGGCGGTCCAGATCGCGATACGGTTTTTGGAAGTTCGATTGCAGGAGTTCTTGGAGCAAGCGGTTTCGCTCGGTCATGCGATCGTCGCGCGAGCCATTTGGAGGGCTTAGTGCCTGTTGGGCCAATGCGTGCAGGGTTCCCAGAGCGTGTGCGACGGCGGTTTGCTGTCCGCGCGTGACCTCTTGGATCGTCTCCAAGTGGATTCCGGGTAGCCAGTCCATGCACTCCCAGCAGGAGTAGAGCGCGTCGGCGGCAGGTTGTTGCAGCAGAGGTGCATCGAGTTCAGCGACCAAGACGGTTGGGGCAGGGGAACTCAGCAAGCTGGGCCAAGCTTGCAGGCGGGGAATCCAACCTTGGACGCATTGCGCCCAGCGTTGTTGCTGTCGGTGGAGAATGGCAAGTCGATCGAAGCTTGCCAGGGGGTGGGATTTGATGGCATAGTTCCCGACTCGGTAGACTGCCGCGCCCGAAAGTCCGGTCTGGGGGATCAAAGATTGGCTTTGAAGATCCAGACCGAGCCGTTGGAGTTCCTTTCGAACGCGGATCGGGAGCATGCTCGGGAGGGCTACTGACCTTGGCCTCGGGAGAAGCCAGGTTTGCCGTCGAAGTTGTAGAGGCCTTCGAGTTTCACGAATTCGATACCTGCTTTGGTGATTCGGCTCAGGAGAGCCAGGATCGCGTCGTGGTTGGTCGATTTCCCGGAGCCTTCGGGCAGAGCGAAACGGCAGCGGTTGACATCGACGGTGAAGGTTTCTTTGAATCCGTCTGGCCAGACTTTCATACCTCGGTTGGAGATCATCTCCAGGACCATGCCGTCGGCGGCGAGGGGTTGGAGTTTGGCGGCAAGCGCGTCGATGGTATCGGTCCAAGCGACAAAGACGTCGGCGCCGACGAGTTCTCGTTTTTCTGAGGAACGGACGTAGGGTGGGCGGGTCGTCAGGGGTCGTTTAGGAGCGTTGCTGTAGTTGACCGCTCGAAGGATTTCAGGTTTTTTGCCGAGTCGCGCGACGACGGCTTTGGCGAATTCCTTGGTCCCCACTTTTTCTTTGGAGATGCCTTCCTTGAAGATATCGTAGGTGTGAACGCCATCTTCGATGGTTTTGAGCCAAGCGTTGTGGGCTAGTTCGGCGATTTCAGCTTGGCCGATATGGACAAGCATTTGGATAGCACCGAGGAACAGGCCGGAGGGGTTGGCGAGGTTTTGGCCGGCGCGGCGAGGAGCCGAACCGTGGATGGCTTCGAACATGGCGCATCCATCGCCGATATTGGCGCTGCCGGCGAGTCCGACCGATCCTGCGATTTGGGCAGCGACGTCCGAGAGGATATCGCCGTAGAGGTTGGGCATGACGACCACGTCGAAGGCTTCTGGGGTATCGGCGAGTTTTGCGGCACCGATATCGACGATCCAATGTTCGTTTTCGATGTCTTTGTATTCGGCGGCGATTTCGTCGAAGACTTTATGAAACAGCCCGTCGGTGAGTTTCATGATATTGTCTTTGGTAAAGCAGGTGACTTTTTTGCGACCGTAGGCTCGAGCGTACTCGAAGGCGTAGCGGACGATTTTTTCGGTTCCTGGACGGGAGATGAGTTTCAGGCACTGCATCACGTCGAGGGTTTGGCGGTGTTCGATGCCCGCATAGAGATCTTCTTCGTTTTCGCGAACGATGACCACGTCCATTTTGGGGTGTTTGGTCCGAATGAACGGATCGTAGCTCAAGCATGGACGGATGTTGGCATATAGGCCGAAGGCTTTTCGGGTCGTCACGTTGAGGGACTTGAACCCACCCCCTTGGGGTGTGGTGATCGGTGCTTTGAGGAACACTCGGGTGGATCGGAGGTTTTCAAAAGCGCTGGGTTCGATCCCTGCCATGTTCCCTTTGAGGTACTGCTTTTCCCCGATCTCGATGATGTGTTTCTCGAGCCTTGCGCCAGCCTCTTCGATGATGTGAAGAGTGGCTTCCATGATTTCGGGGCCGATACCGTCACCGTAGGCGACTGTGATGGGGGTTGCTGATGCCATGATTAGAAAGGGGGGTTGAGTGCGGGGAATTTGGAGAGAAACGAATTAGAAAATGTATTCACCAGCCCCTGGAAATACAACTGCAGATGCATTTTCCTCTCAAAAACAGGGCCTAAGTTTCCCGTGCGTCCTGGAGGTCTTTGGCTTACAATGTTGTTTCCGTCGATTTCCCCTCTGTTTCATCCCCCTCGTTTCACAGAGCCACTGTCTCCTTAGGCACCACCGACTTATGAAGAGTCCAATGTCCCGGATTTGTGTTTTGATCGTTCTTGGGCTTTTGGGCCTTTGTGTCTTACCGGCTGGTTTTCTATCGGCGAGGTTTGGCGCTTTGGCTCTGGCTCAAGAGCCTGCGGTCGCTGGGGTCTTTCGCGGGTCGAAGTTCGACAAGTCGAATTTGGTGGCTTGGTGCATTGTCCCTTTCGATTCGAAGAAAAGAACGCCGGAGCAAAGGGCTACGATGCTCGATGAGCTGGGGATCAAGCGGCTGGCTTACGATTACCGGGCCGAGCATGTCGCGAGTTTCGAAGAAGAGATCACGACGATGAAGAAGCATGGTATCGAGTTTACCGCGTGGTGGTTCCCCACCGTGCTAAACGACGAAGCCAAAGCGATTCTGAGCCTTGTGAAAAAGCATCAAATCCATCCGCAGTTGTGGGTCAGCGGGGGGGGAGATATCGCGATGGATGCCCAGCAGACCCAAGCCTTCATCGAGTCCGAGTCGCGGCGAATCCGTGAGATCGCTCTGGCGGCCCAGGATGTCGGTTGCAAGGTCGCTCTGTACAACCATGGTGGTTGGTATGGCGAACCTGAGAACCAGATTCGGCTCATCCAAGCGATCGGACTTCCCAACGTCGGGATTGTCTACAATCTCCATCACGCGCACCATCAACTCGATCGACTCGAATCGATCCTTGCGAAAATCCAACCTTATCTCCTGGCGATCAACCTCAACGGAATGGAGATCGACGGCGAGCGGGTCGGTAAGAAGATTTTGCCGATTGGACAAGGAAGCCAGGACAAGCAGGTGCTGAAACTCATCGGGCAAATGAACTTCGATGGACCCGTTGGAATCCTCAATCACACCGACCTCGATGCGCGGGTTCGGCTCCAGGAGAATCTCGATGGACTGAGTGAGCAGGTCCAAGGGCTTAAGCCTTAGATCCTCTAGGTCCTTTAGGGGTATAAGATCCATGGGTACACGATCCCGCAACGACTTAGTGGGCGCTAAAGGACGCGTTCAAAACGCGTTGAACGATTGGCGAGAATCGCTTGCAGAGGTCACCGAGCACTGGAAGGATTCCACCGCCGAGAGGTTTATCAACGACCATTTCGCCGATACCGAGGGGAAGTTGCAGCGAATTTTGATTACGCTTCAGGAAGCCGCGGATTTAGTCCGCGCGATCGAAAAGAAAGTGGCAGATCATGAGTACGGCGATTGAGAGTCCATCGGAGCTACGCATCGGCATCCTGCTCTCTAGTTGGATAGTAGCTGTGTTTTTAACGATGAGCCCACAAGCTAGAGCTCAGGTTCCCCGTTCCGAGCCCACCGTCGCTGGGGCGATGGTCCTACGCGTCGCGACGTTCAATGCCGCGATGAATCGCAAGTCGGCTGGCGAGTTGACCGAGGGATTGCAAAAGGGGGATCCACAGGCCGCGAAAATCGCTGAGATCCTGCGAGCCGTTTCGCCCGATGTGTTTCTGCTGAACGAAATCGACTACGACGAGCGTTCGGCCGAAGTGTTCTTGAACCGATACCTTGCGAGCCAAGAGCGGCAAGATAGCCAAGAGCCAACCGAGCAACCGCCATGGAAGTACTTCTTTGCTGGGCCGGTCAACACAGGGGTCGATTCCGGACTCGATCTGGATGGGAACGGGAAACTGCATGAGCCCAACGACGCATGGGGATTCGGAACGTATCCGGGCCAGTATGGCATGGCGGTTTTCAGTCGCCATGAAATCCAGAAGGAGGCGATTCGTACGTTTCAAAACTTTCGCTGGAGTCGAATGCCAGGTGCGCTTCGACCCATGCGATCGAACCCAGGGTCCACAGAACTCGAATCGTATTACCCCGATGCGGTTTGGGATCAACTCCGACTCAGTTCGAAATCCCATTGGGACGTTCCGATCCTCATCGGGGGCAAAACATTGCATTTGATTGCAAGTCATCCGACTCCGCCGGTATTCGACGGACCGGAAGACCGAAACGGATGCCGCAATCACGACGAAATCCGCTTGCTGATGGACTATGTCGCGGGGGATTCCTCGGGAGCTTACGTCGTCGACGATAACGGGCGGACTGGGCCACTTGCGACCGATGCATCGTTTGTCATCGCAGGCGATTTGAACTCCGATCCGATCGACGGAGATGGTCGCGCCGAGGCGATCCGAAAACTGCTTGAACACCCCAGATTGGCCAAGTCCCCCGCGCCCAAGAGCCTAGGGGGTGTAGAAGCTTCCGAGAATTCCAAGGGGGCCAATCTCAAGCATCAAGCCGATCCGGCGACCGACACCGGAGACTTCAACGACCGCAACCCGGGCAACCTAAGGATCGACTTTGTGCTCCCTTCGGCAAACGTCAAGGTCTTGGCAAGCGGCGTGTACTGGCCCTCGAAGAGTCAATCCGCTGAGGCGAACGCTTTGGTGAGCGCGTCGGATCATCGGCTTGTTTGGGTCGATCTTCAATGGGAGCAATTGCAGAAATGACCGAATCCTTGGGTTTTTAGGCCGAGTTTGAGTTTGAGGCTTGAGTAAGCCTTGCTGATTGCCGAAGAGATACCGAAGAGGTATCGGCCGGGGCGTAAGATCCGAATTCGCCCGACTCTTAACGCTAAGCCAATCGGTTCCAATGCTAGCAAACCAACTAGAGAAATCCGCAGGCCTCAGGCTGCGATTGGGTGGCCGTTGGTTGGCTTGTTTCTTGGTGGGCTTGAGTTCGGGGTTCTTGCCTGTTGGGCTCAGGGCGCAGGATTTGGAGATCGAAGCGACCCGTGCTGAAGCGACCCGTGCTGAAGTTTTGAAGGCTGATGTTCCCGAGCAAGCCGTCGCCAAAGCAGAGATACCCAAAGAGGTTAGTACCAAGTCGGAACCCGAGAAGTGGAACGTCAAGCTTGGCGGCCATGTGCAGATGGACTATGTGCTTTGGGCCAATGCGAGCGAATCGATTCCCAATACGAACAACTACTTCAATTTCCGACGCTTGCGTTTGGTAGCCGACGGGACGGGCTATGACGTTTGCGATTTTCGTTTGCAGATGACGCTCGAGCCGGAGCCATTTGGGGACGCCCTTCCTGAAGCCAACCTGACGCCACAGGTCAAGGACGCCTATTTCACGATGAATCAGATCCCTTATTTGGGTCGATTTCGGGTGGGTAATTTTTTCGTGCCGTATAGTCTTGAGCAGGTCACGAACGACACGAACAACATCTTTTTGGAGCGTTCGATACCGACGCAGACGGTATTTGCGGCCGACCGCGAGGTTGGGTTCGCATTTTACAATTGTTCTCAAGATGAGAGGTTGACGTGGACCACCGGTTGCTTCATCGATAGCATCAGCGAGGGGTTCAAGAAGCGTTTGGATGACAACCAGGGTTACCGAGTCAGTGGCAGGCTTACTTGGTTGCCTTACGATAACGACCAGCCCAAAGGCAGGCGTTTGGTGCATACGGGTTTGGGGGTTTTGTTTACGGACGACAGCGATGATCGGATGAGGATTCGGACAAGGCCGCAGGTTTCCGAGGGGCCTCGGTTGATCGATTCGGGAGTGCTCAGGGCCGATAGCATGACATCGGGCAATCTGGAGGGGGCGATTGTCATGGGTCGCTTTGCGGTTCAATCCGAGGCGTTTCTTGGGTCTGTGCAGATGCTCGACGGGGAGAACCCCACGTTGAGTGGGGCTTATGTGCATACGAGTTGGTTTATCACGGGTGAGAGTCGGGTTTTTGATCGTTTTGGACAGCATGGGGCCCAGTTTGGGCGAAATGCACCAAGGGCGAATTTCCGATTCAAGCGGGGTGAATTTCAGCCTGGGGCCGTGGAGCTCAAAGCCCGCTGGTCGCACTTGGACATGAATCCGTTGCAGGCTGGCCAGTACGACGACTTGACGGTGGGGGTGAACTGGTACTGGAGCGATCGGACGCGATGGATGTTCGATTGGATCCATCCGATCACCACTGAGCAAACGCTTTATGGAGCGACCGAGTCGGACCTTTTGGCCATGCGGTTCGACTTCAACTGGTAGGTTCCAGGGCTAGCCGATTTGTTCTTGGGCTTCGTCCAGGAGTCGTTTGGCGCGTTGGGAGCCGACGAGCAATGCCGGCACAAAGAGCGGGAAGAGGGGGATACCGAATCCGAGCGTGCATCGCAGGAGTGTTGCGACGGCCGGGTGGTCGAAGCGGTTGAATCGGAACAGGATGAAAAGCAAAAAGAGCAGTGTCGATCCACCGTAGAGGAGCCAAAGAATTTCAAGGCCGGTGAGTTTGCCGTCTCGCAGTGGGGCAAAGAGGGCAAAGACCAGGCATACAACGGCGCAGAGACCGAGGAGTTTTTTGACGAATGCTCCGAGTTGATCGACGTACTTGGAGTACAAGTCGCCGTCGGAGGAGTCGACCATTCCGATGTACGGGTAGCGGACCAGGACCCAGCAGGTTGAGACATAGCCGATGAGGGCAAAGAGACCTGAGACGCCGAAAATACTTTGCACGACCCAGGGGATTTTCATCTTGGCGATGACTCGGATCAAGAGTAGGGGAATCGCTACTGCGGTGATCCACGAGCGTTGTGCAACACGGACCGAGAGAGGGAATTCTCGGAACTTTTTTTGTAGATCGTTCGAGCTCATCGCGGATTCGCTTTAGGTCGGTTCGCCGACCGTTGGGTTTTGCATTGCGGCTCTCGGTAGGTACTTGCACATGGCGATTCCCAGGAAGTACAAGGCTACCAGCGGGACCCCCATCCCGATCATCGAGATAAAAGCGATTGCAAGGACGGCGATGCGCCATTGGCTCAGGTAGGTCTCATAGGAGAAAATCCCTAATCGTTCCAGGACGAGCATGGCCAGAGGCAATTGAAAAGCGACTCCAAATCCAAGGGGTAAGAATAGTGCAAAGGACATGTAGTCTGTCAGTCGAGGGGAGGCCCCGATACCCATATTGGCGTTGAAGTCCAATAGGAAGTCGATGACCAGTTGGAAGATCACGAAGAAGGCAAGGCAAGCTCCGGACCAAAACAGGATCAAGCTCGTGGGCAAGAAGAAATAGACATAGCGACGTTCGTGCGGATAGAGCCCCGAGGAAATGAACTGCCAGAGGTGGTAGAAAATGCCGGGGCTGGCCACTACGGCGGCGACGACAAAGGCAGCCTTGAGCCAGATCATAAACGGCTCCTGCAAACCCAACGCTTCGGTGCTTGCTTTGACCCCGACGAACATTCGAAGTTTGATCATTTTCGATGGGTCGGGCAAGCCTTCGGAGTCGGCATCGGCCATGTACTGTGCGACCGGGGGGCTGTCGTTCGACGCGGTCTCAGGAGCCTCGGCAACTGCCGGTGCTGGGAGGTTTTTAAACGAGAGCCTGTGCGGATCGATCCAAACGTATTGGCTGACGACCTTGTTGTCTTTCATCCAAGTCTCTAGATCTGCAGGGACTGGAGTTCCTGAGGAGGCAGCCATTTCCCGGAGAGACTTCTTTTTGTAGAAGTTCTCGAGGGACTTTTCCAGCGGTCCCTGCATGTAGGTCACCACTTGGGTGGCAAGCATCAGTCCGAGGATCATGCCAAGGCCGAGCCAAATCGAGGATTTGACAAGCGCGATGCGAAGCTCCTCGAGATGCTCGCCGAACGTCATCGAACTTTTTTCAAAAAGATCGTCACCTTTCATTGGGTGCGGATCCCCTCTCTTGCGGAAAAATCGCGATTATAATCTGCCTAGAATTCTAATCAGCTTCGATGCAATCCCTCAATTTGGCAATCCATGTTTCCGGCATTTCCTCCGCTGGTCTTTGAACCACTTTACCGGTCGTACCTTTGGGGGGGACGCGGACTAGCCTCAAAACTGGGAAAAAACCTGCCTGCCGAGGGCATTTGGGCCGAGAGTTGGGAAATCGTCGATCATCCCCAGGGGCAATCGGTCGTGAAAAATGGGCCTTGGCAAGGCTGGACACTGGGTCGATTGCTCAGCGAGCATCGAGAAGCGATTTTGGGCCGGAACAGCCAAGTGTGCTCGGAAGGCCCTGAGGGGAGGCCGCACGTTTCCCGCTTCCCGCTGTTGCTCAAGTACCTCGATTGCCAAAACGTCTTGAGTGTCCAAGTTCATCCCGACGACGCGTATGGGCTCCAAATGGCCAGTCCGGACTTAGGCAAAACCGAAGCTTGGTACATCATTGATGCGGAACCAGGCTCGGTGTTGTACGCAGGGCTCAAACCCAACGTTTCGCGAAAGGACTTGGCCGACGCGATTCAGGCTGGCAAGACCGAGGAGTGCTTGCACGCGATTTGCCCGCAGGCGGGCGATTGCATTTTCATTCCGGCCGGTACGGTCCATGCTCTTGGAGCCGGGTTGCTCGTCGCGGAAATCCAACAGGCCAGCGACTGCACTTTTCGTCTCTACGATTGGAATCGTCTCGATGTTGCGGGCAAGTCTCGCCCGTTGCACATCGACCAAGCGCTCGAGGTGATCGACTTTGAACAAGGTCCTATCGAGCGAGTATCGGCACGACAGATTCCACAGCGCGATTCGCCAGAGCGGAGCTTCTCAGAGCTAAGCGTCTCAGAGATAGGGCCGCAGGAGTTGGTCGATTGCGACAAGTTTCGATTGGTCCGTTTTGACCGACCATCCCGTTATGTGCTGGATTTGCCAACTTGTCGGATCGTGACGGTACCCAAGGGGACTGCGACGATCGAGACGGGTTACGGGAGCATCGAACTGAGCGCGGGGGATTCGGCGCTGATTCCGCAAGCTTGTTCACAAGCGAGCCTTGTCGTCGGCTCAGATACAACCGTGCTTGCTGCCGAGCCGTTTTTTGGATTGGTAGGATGAGCCCACTTTCGAGAATCGTCGCTCGGGCGATTGCTGGTCCGAACCGCTGGGAGCAGCACTGGCATTGTATCGGTCTTGAGCCCATGCATCGGGCGTTGGTCTATCGGATCGTTTTGGCCGAGTTGGAAAAATCGAAAGAGCCGGGTCATCGCATCCTTTGGCGAGCGAGCCGGGAGTTCGACGCAGGCACCCAAGGGACCGAAACGGACCTCATCGGGCAAACCAGCGGGCAAATCGAGTGGATCGACGTCGGGGTTTGGTCGAGTCAGATCGGGCCCCGAATGGCTAGAGATCCAGGTTCGCTGAGGGTTCTTTGGTGTTGGAACGAACCGAATTGGCGTGAATTTCTTGCCGTTACACCTTGGATGGCCACCGGTGTTGTTTACAATCTTGCATCGTTACAAGTGTGGGTTCGTCAGAGCCTGCGGCTTGGCAAGTGGCATTTAGCTTTGGGTTCCAGATCGCTTCCGATCGAAGTAGCAACACTCTGATGGCAAACAAAACGATCCTCGTGACGGGGGCTGCGGGTTTTATCGGCTACCATTTTGCTCAACGTTGCTTGAGTCTAGGCCACCGTGTCATCAGCGTCGACAGCGTGAACGATTACTACGATGTGGAGCTTAAGAAGAGCCGGCTGAAGCTTTTGACAGCGCAGGCGAATTTTGAGTTTCACCAAATGCATTTGGAGGACCGCGAGCGAATCGCGATGCTGTTTCGAACGCACCGCTTCGATCGCGTCGTGCATTTGGCCGCCCAAGCCGGAGTGCGTTACTCGCTTGAGAATCCTTTCGCGTATACGCAATCGAACATCGACGGAACGCTGACGATTCTTGAAGGCTGCCGGCATCAGCAAGTCGAGCACTTGGTCTTTGCCAGCAGCTCGAGCGTTTATGGACTGAACACTCAGCAACCTTTTTCGACCCAGCATCATACCGATCATCCGGTGAGCTTGTACGCAGCGACCAAGAAGTCCAACGAGATGTTCGCCCACAGCTATGCACACTTGTACAACCTGCCATGCACCGGTCTGCGGTTCTTCACCGTCTATGGGCCTTGGGGACGTCCCGATATGGCATTGTTTAAATTTACCAAAGCGATCTTCGAGGGGCGGCCGGTGGAGGTCTATAACCACGGCAAGATGAAAAGAGACTTTACCTACGTCGATGACATCATCGATGCGATGATTCCTCTGATGGATCAGATCCCCCAGTCGGATCCGAATTGGAATAACGCTCATCCCGATCCCTCGACCAGTTCGGCTCCTTATCGTCTCTTCAATATCGGCAACAACCAACCGACGGAGCTTTCGCATTTCATCGAGGTGCTCGAGCAAGCGATCGGCAAGAAAGCCGACTTGAAGTACCTGCCGATGCAGCCCGGCGATGTGCTCTCGACTTATGCCGATGTCGATTCCTTGGCAAACGCCGTAGGCTTTCGACCCAAAACCGATATCCAGGCTGGCATCGCGGAGTTTGTGCGTTGGTACCGTGAGTACTACGGCGTTTGAATTTCGCCAAGATCTGGAACGGTGGCGACTACCGAGAGAGGACCGAGTTCCATCAAATCGTCGACTTGAAGCAATTCACCGATATCGACGAGGCTCTGCCATTGAGACTGAAGGATATCGAGGTACTGGTTGAGTACTTGCGCGACGGTCTGCTGTGCGACGATCACGTCGTTGAAACTCACGCTCGAGGGATCCGTCAGGTAGCGTTGGTAGACCCCGCGGTAGGCTCGGACTTGATCCCGCAGCGCATCGGCTTGGAACGATTCGGCCAACTGACGATTCGCCTCGTAGTTTCCGAATGCGGTCGCTAGCTCTGCGGTCAATGCATTGCGAGTGTGCTGGACCTGCTGGCTGGCGCGGACGACTTCGGCTCGCGTTGCGATGCGATTGCCTTGGTTGCGATTGAGCACGGGCAGATCTCCGCCTAGGGTCAGATTGTAAGTCGTCGTGCCGGGCTCGAAGGTGTAGTCTTGCTGCAAGACGAACCCCACATTGACATCTGGGATGACTTGGCGATCTGCAAGCTCCACGAGTGTCTGTTGCTTGCGGACCGCATTTTCTGCGATTTCCAAGTCGGTATGGACGGCCGTCATGCGCGCTAGAGCTTCGTCAAAACCGATCGCAGGGACGCTGCAATCGATTCGGCCATCGATCGCGCTAGCCGGTAGGTTAGGACAACCGACGGCAACGGCCAGTCGCCGCCAAGCGGCGATCGATTCCTGCTGAGCTTTGACCACCGATGCTCGGGCTTGGGTCAAGATCACCCGCAGTTGCAAAGGTTCGTAAGGGGCTGCTTCGCCCGCTGTAACCAGTTGGATTTGGGCATTATAAGCCCGATGTGTCAGATCATAGAACGCGCTGGCCAAAACCATGCGTTGACGGGCAGCCAACACATCGAAGTAGGCTCGCCTGATTTCCGTCATCACTGAAACCCAAGCTTTCCGTTGGGCGACGGTCGCGTTGGCAAAGTCGACGGCGGCGGCCTCGGCGCCTAGCCCAAGTTTGCGGGCCGTGACAATCGTTTGTTGAAGATAAGCACCGTGATAACCCGGTGTATTGACGGTCCTAACCGTGTCGGACTGGTATCCCACCGAGGGATTCGGCGGCAACCCTGCTTGGACCATCAATCCGCGGGCCGCTTCGATACTCGCCGATGCGGCCTTGAGGCCAGGATGGTTCTGCCGCGCCAGTTCGTGAAGGGATTCCAAAGTCGTTACGCTGAGCGAACGGTCGGGCATGGCCATCGGATCGGCCGCTACGGCTTCGAGATCCGGATACAAACGCTCGAGTTCCTGGCGCTGCGACTGCGGGTCGAGTTTCTGGCGCATCGGCGCGATCAAATCGGCCGTCTGACTGCCAGGCAATTCCGGAGGAAGTTTCAGAGGATCAGACGAGGCCGAAGCTTCGTTAGGCGGCAGGTTCGATTCGCCGCAGGTTTTTAGATACTCGGTCGCCACGTTATCGGCCGAGGTCGGTACGCACTGCAAGGAGCGGTAAGCCCACCAATTCGGAGTTTGGCAGCCAGCAATCGAGCCTGAAGCGACGCTCACGAGCAACCCGATCCGGAGTTGAACGCCCAATTTCTTGGCTATAACCAACGTCGATAGGACCCGACGCAAGACATACGGTCTGAGATCTTGGGTTTTTAAAATCGTCGATCGGAGATCGATCATTTCTGGAGTGACGATTCCAAAGTCGGCGAGATTTTCCCTTGATGGTTTTCTATCAGAACGATTCATCACGATTGCCGCAATCCTGCACGAGTCTGCCCGGAATAACGCGAACGTTACATTCGATACGATCGCTTCAACTGCTCCAACTGTTGCGTTGGATCGTCCATGAGCTCTAGTGCTCATGAGCTCAACCGATTCGAAGACCTGAAACGGCTTGGATTTATCGACATGCGTCAGAAGGCTGGCGGTTTAAGGGGACTTTGCGGTTTGTTTGAGTCGTGCTGATTGCGGGGGCTTTCCCGGTACGATCTACCGTAGGAATAGTCAATTTCTTTGAGAACACGTAAGGGCCCTTCTGCGATGCGTTTAACCTCGATGCTATGTACCCGGATGCAGTTGGCCCGGACGATCTGTGCGGGTTTCGGTGGCTTGGTCTGCTTGGCTGGAAACGTCCAAGGGCAGTGCGATGAAGCGTCGCAAGGTTTTTGTTTGCCATCATTGCAGACGCTCATCATGATGCCGCTGAGCCAAGCTGGAGATCGCCTTGAGGCGCATTGGGCTAGCCATTGGCAATCGTCCAAGCCGACCTCGATTGGGGTGCCAAGAGTGCAATGCGACGCTTTGGACGAGCCGATGCGGTGGGAGCAACCCAGTGGCGTTCGCCCTAGCTATGTGCTTCAGGATCGTTCGCTTCCTGGCGATTTGTTATCGGGAAATCCGTTATCGGGCAGGGGGCTACTCGATGCGGTTCGGACCGGAAGCGACACAGGTGCCTTGAATTCGGGGGCCTTGGATTCGGGTTACCGAGCGGAAGTTCTGGACGATAAGGACGAGCAATTGGCCAAGGATTTGAACGAACCGGTCCGATTCAAGAGGCCGGATTCGAGGCCTGAGACATTAGCTGTTTTGGCTCTTGAGCCTGTTTCGCATTTGGGCAAGCAGCCAGAAGAGTCCTCGGCATCGGCGGTTCGTTTTGCTAGCGGCAGGAGCACTGTCCGAGTGGCCGTCGGTTCGGATTCGCGGTCTGGAGAGATCAGGGAGAGGCATCAGCAGCGCAAGCGGGCGGAAAATTTCGGCCCGAAGTTCACTGGGCACCGCTGATTTCCCCTGATGGTATCTTCTGATTGCTATCGCCAATCCGCTCACATCGGTGCCGGATATCTGTTGCGGCAAGGGCGGCTTTATAAAACTTGAGTAAAAACCACCGGAAATTCCTTTTTCCCTGATGGTATCTTCTACTTGCTATCGCCAATCCTCATGAGGGAAGGATTCCCTCAATCGATTTAGAATCGAATGGCCCGAAAAACAATGGATTCCCGAGGCTCGTCGGCAAGGCCAGCCAGGGGTTGAGGAGAGGCTCATGAATATAAGAATTAAAGAGATCGCACGAAACTTCGTTTTTGGTTTATTTGCGATCGCGGGGTGGGGCTTGGGTTCTTCCGAGCTTGATGCGGCGGTGATCATCGATGTATCGGCTGGTTACGACGCGCCGCCGAGCGTTTTGGGGGGGTATACGATGACCCCGATGGCTAGAAATTTAGGAAACAATGGGACCTCGGTGAGCTCTGCGAGCGATCTTGGGCTAACGGTTAGCTTTGGGCATCAAGTGACCCAGGCTAGCATTGGATCGGGTTGGAGTTCTTGGTCCCATGGGTACACTGGAACCGTTTGGCATACGGCTTTGGCTACAGTAGCTGAGAAAAGGGATAG
>JAJTFB010000097.1 GCA_021300015.1 Pirellula sp.
ACATAAGCCAACGAAAGGCCTGGGAAATCCAACCGGTATCCTACCGCACCCCCCGGATGCTCCAGCGGAAACCAAGAGCACCTAGCCCCACCGAGCTCGAATCTTGGCCCTAATTCCTCCAACACATGCCACTCAAACGGCGGAATCACCGGAAACAACGCAGGATGAAATAAATGCTCACGAATCGCCTCGATCTTCTCCCGCTGTGCATAGATGTGAATTCTCTCGAGCGGCGTGTTACCCCCCAAAAGATCCCAAAAGAACGTTAGTCCCATCACATGGTCCAAATGCGTATGCGACAAAAGTACCGAGATCGACTCGGTCGCGATGAGCCCATGCAAACGAAACAGCGAACTACCCGCATCGAACGCAATGCCCGGCTCTGGCAGAAAAAAACAAGCCGTATGCCTAGCCTCGCTCGGGTGATACCCCGCCGTTCCCAGGCAGTGTAGTTTCATGATGGAATATCCGCATAAAATGCAAAAAGCACGCCGCGATCTTCGGGTCGATCCGATGCTCTAGCATACTCAAAATCGATCCGAATTCTCGCCTGCTATCCCCAGCGAGCCAACGGATTTCGCGGAATAGTTTCCGACCAAACCCACCGACAAAATCTTCGCAATCCCTACAATCACTCCAATCGGCTCATCCAAACGCCCCCCCACATCCGCTACTTGACCCCAAGCCCATTGGGGCGCGGACTCAAGATCCCTCGGACCCCCATCTGCGCCGGATCCCTGGCCAACTTGTCGGCCGTCACACGCACATCCTCAATCACCGGCTGCAAACGTCGCGTAATCAACTCCACATTCCCCGATACCAACCGGATATTGTCCAACGTATCGTTGAGCTTGCCATACATCGCAGGATCATCGATCAACCGCGCCAAGGTCCCTTGGCTGCTGTTAAGCCTCCTTGCAAAAACCTTCAAGTCAGCGGCCAAGCCCTCGATGTTCGCCAAGGCATTCCCAAGATTCGCTGCAATCTGGTCGCTGCGCTGACTGATCGGCTCGGTGATCTCGGCCAAATTGGCAATCGCCTCGTCGGCATTGGTCAACGCCGATCGCACCGTCTCGCCAATCCCCGTAAACTCCCCTCCGATACTCTCGAGACTATCGCTGAACTCCTCGAAGCCTTTGAGAGTTCGTTGCAACTGCGTCAAGGTTCCTTCGGCGTTCTTGATCAACCCCGGTAAGGTCGTCAGCGCCTCGGCGATCAAATTGGGAATGTTGGCCCTCTCGACCTGTGTGCCGATCCGATTGATCGTCCCTACCGTCACATTGATGTTGTCGAGCGTCGTTTGCATCCTTCCCGTGACATCCTTGATCGATGCGGTGTCCCCACCAAAAGTATCCTGAGCCACCGAAAGGATGTTATCGAGCTTCTGCGCTACACGCTGTAAGGAATTCGCTAAACCAGCCATATCGCCAAACGCCTCTAAAGGATCAGGGACCACCTCCCCCTTGGCAATGAAGTCCTGCTGGCCGATGACCTGCTGGGAAGCTTGCATCTCCCGCTCATCCAAAACGCCATCCCGAGGCGATCCTGAAAAACCATCGAAACGGGCAAGCAACTCCTTGGGGTCCGGATCGATAAACTCGATGATCGAGTCGCCACTGATAAGCGACCCGGTCTTGATCCGGGGAACCTCACCGACGAGCAACTCGCAGGACCGATCGATTTCGAATAGCAAGTCGACACCGCCCCCTCGCTGCTTGCGCAACTCCACCTTGGCCACTCGACCGATCAACACCCCGTTTTTGCGCACGGGTGTGTCGACTCCCACATTCGGTGCACTGGGAAAATTGACCGTAAAACGGTACCGATCCACCCAAAACTTAGGCACCGCTCCAAAAAATGCAATCAGCAGTACCCCGATGATCGCAGAGGCCAATACCAATACACCTACACCAAAACGATATCCGTTGTCGTCCATGGTCCTTACTCGGCCTCCCTTCGCGCAATCGTGTCATGCAGCCGTGGTGTCTCATCGACGTGCGACACGTTCGAACTCGATAGCAACTCCATCAAACGCTCGCCGGCCTCGCCTCGCACGAACTGACGAACCCGCCGATCCTTGGACTCCTCGAGCCCCTCGGGTGGACCATCAAATAACACCTGGGACTCTCCAGGCAAAAGACGGCTGTAAGGATAAAGCATGATCACCCGGTCGGCGATCTTCCGCGCCGAATGCATGTCGTGCGTCACGACGATACTCGTGACCGAATACCTTCGCTGCGATCGCAGAATCAACTCGTTGATCACGTCGCTCATGATCGGATCCAACCCTGTCGTCGGCTCGTCGTAAAGCAAAAGCTCAGGCTGCAAAATCAATGCTCGGGCCAAACCCACCCGCTTACGCATCCCCCCCGATAACTGCGAGGGACGCTTGGACAAAACACTCGTCGGTAAACCTACCTCCATGAGCCGCTGCTCGATCAACGTCTGGGCCGTAGCACCAGGCGGAACCCCATGCTGATCCAACGGAAAGGCGATGTTCTGCTGGATGCTCATGCTGTCAAACAACGCCGCATTCTGAAACACAAAGCCAAATCTCCGTCGCAACTTGGTCAACTCCGCTTCCGAAAGAGATTTCAAATCGCAACCATCAAACCTTACCGTTCCCTCCGTCGCCGGCAGCAACCCCACAAGCGACTTGAGCAGCATCGTCTTGCCACATCCACTCTCCCCAATGATGGCTACGGTCTGACCCCTTGGGATCGATAGATCGATCTGATGCAGTACGATCTGCCGTCCAAACCGAATGCTCAAACCCTGCGTCTGAATGATCGCAGTGTCACTCGGCAGACTCTTGGAAATCACTGTCGTTACCATCGATGCACCCCGAACTCCCCTCTCACAAAAGCTTCGAGCCACTCGTCGGCCAAAACGTCGAGTGAACCCCATCGAGGAACATGTTCAATACAATGTCAAAGGCCAGTATCATCACGAAACTCTCGACAAAAGCCGAGGTCGCTGCGCGTCCCACACCCTCAGCACCAGCCTGGCAATGAAACCCGCGATAACAACTGACAATCGCGATGATCGCCCCAAAAAACACACTCTTGAATATCCCGGTGAAAAAATCAAAACCGCCCACAAAGTCCCGGCTGTTCTTCAAGTACTGCGCATGGTCGATCCCAAAAACAATCACACTGAAAAAGTACCCTCCGACAATCCCCATGAAGTCTGCCATGATCGTCAAGGCCGGTATCAATAACACACAGGCCAAAAATCGAGGTACTACCAAGTAATGGATCGGATTGGCTCCCATCGCAACCAATGCGTCGATCTGCTCGGTCACCCGCATCGTACCTATCACCGCTGCCATCGCACTGCCAACCCGACCCGCTAACATCGTCGCCGCCAGTACCGGACCTAACTCCCGTACCAGCGACATCGTTATGACCGCCCCTAACTTTGACTCCAATCCCATCGTCTTGAACTGATGGTAACTCTGCAAGGCCAGGACCATCCCAATGAACGTCCCTGTCAATGCCACCACCGGTAAACTCAATACCCCTACCGCATAAAAATTCGGCATCAACGTTCCACTCCGTGGCCTCGAAGACACCATCCACATCAACATCCGACAAGAAAACAAGGAAATGTCCCCCAAGGTGTTGATCCCCTGAATCACGACACTCCCCCAAGCATTGGCCACCTTGCCAAAACCATCACTCATTCGACCCGCAAGCGAATCCCGCCCTGTTTTCCGAGTTGTTCCCATATCGCGTTCCATCGACCCCGATTTTTGGCAACTTGAGCAGACCTTGACGGATAGCCAAAGATTGCCGATCCGGAGGACTTTTCAACCCCCACTCCCCAGGCTTCGTTTGGTTTTTCGACTGGGCTTTTGCTAGCTTTGGTGCCGAAACGAATCCAAGCCGGTTGCTTGACAGCCACCACCCTGCCTGCGTAGCATTTAGAACCCTCCCCAGCAGAGCCACGTTTTCCTCCCCAAATTGGCTCGCAGAAAATCCCGCCCAACCCGCAATCTCGATTCTCCCAACCTCGAAATTCCCCCGAGTAAGCCCATGCGGCATGCCCAACGGCCCTCATTCGCCGTTTTCCTCCGACACCTCACCGCGCAAATCCTCGCCGTCAGCCCCGGCGTGGTTTCCGCCTCATGCGTCGCCTTCGCGCTGTGCCACCTTGCCAATGCTCAAGACTTCGAACAAGGAAAAGCCCTCTGGGCAACCCAGTGCGCCTCGTGCCACGGTTCGACAGGGCAGGGGGTCGAGAACCACTTCGCCGACCCGCTAACCGGTGACCTATCGATCAAAGAACTCGCCGAAGTCATCCAGGCGACAATGCCCGAAGACGCCCCGAAAAGCCTCACCGATCCACAGGCCCAAGCCCTCGCGCAGTTCGTCCATCACGAATTCTACTCCCCCTACGCACAACTCCGTAACTCCCCACCAAAAATCGCCTTCAGCCGACTGACTGCAGATCAGTACCGCCGCAGTGTCTCGGACCTGATGGCTATCAGCAACGGACAACCCCAAGCTTGGAATCAAGAACGTGGACTCCAGCGACTGATCACCCAAGGCGAGTGGAACAAAGATCGAAAGGATGTCGAAAAGAAAGTAGACGGGAAACTGGTCTGGGACTGGCCCGAAAACAAACCGCTCCCAGAAGTCGACCACGAAAAATGGCAAATCCGTTGGTCCGGTACCCTCCTTGCCCCCACCTCGGGTCGCTACGAATTCCTCCTGGATTCGACCATCAACACCAAACTCTTCGTCAACGACGAACGAACGCCACTGATCGATGCAAGTGTCGTCTCCTACGAGAAAAGCACCAACTCAGCGAGCATCTTCCTAGTCGCAGGCCAAGTCTACCGCTTCGTCCTGGATGCATCCAAAAACAAAGAGCCAAAAGCTCGATTGAGCCTCCAGTGGAAACCTCCCACCGGAGTCCTTGAGCCTATCCCAGATTCGCTCCTTTCCCCCACCTGGGCCCCGCAAACCCTCCTGGTCGAAACCCCATTCCCACCCGACGATGCAAGCGTCGGATACGAACGCGGAACGAGCATCTCCCGCGATTGGTTCGAAGCCCTAATCGCCTCGGCCATCGAAGTGGGAAACCAAATCACCGACGATCCAAAACGCTGGATGCCCAAACAAGCCAATGACCCATCAAACCTTGAGCACATCAAAAAATGGTGCGCCCTTTGGGTCTCCGCGGCACTGCGACGGCCCCTGACCCCAGACGACACCCAACGCTTCGTCGAAGCCCATTTCGATAACGAATCGACCATTGCCGTGGGGATCAAAAAAGTTTGCCTCATGACGCTGACCTCCCCGGAATTCCAATACCCTGGGTTCTCGGGCTCCGAAGATGAAAAAAATATCGCTCGCTTGGCCCTGGCCCTCTGGGACTCTCTGCCCGACCCATGGATGATCGAACTGGCTGCCAAACAAGAATGCCACCTTCCCGATCAACTTCGACCGATCATCGATCGCATGATCCGCGATCGACGCTTCGAACAAAAATTGACCCGCTTCTACCTCGAATGGCTCGGCCTGCACTCGGCCAAAGACCTCACAAAAACCAAAGATCGCTTCGAAGCCTTCGACGAATCCCTCCAATCGGACCTAAGGCAGAGCCTCCAGCGAATCCTCAATGACTACGCCCAAGACGATGTCGATATCCGCGGACTCCTAAACTCCGATGCGATCTACCTCAACGGAAAACTCTCAAGCGTCTTCGGCGGTGGACTCCCACCCGATGCACCTTTCCAAAAAGTCGCTATGCCCACCGAACGCGCAGCAGGTGTCCTCTCTCACCCCTTCGTCCAAGCTTACTACGCCTACCACGATTCGGGCTCTCCGATCCACCGCGGTGTGTTTCTTGCCCGAAGAGTCCTCGGCCGTTCGCTCCGACCACCTATCGATGCGATCATCCCCGCGTCCGAAGAAACCGATCCGGGCCTGACGACACGCCAACGCGTCGCGAAACAGACCTCCGGCGCAATGTGCCAATCCTGCCACCGGATCATCAATCCCCTCGGATTCGCCTTCGAAAACTACGATGCCATCGGTCGCTTTCGCACCGAGGAAAACGGCACCCCCATCGATGCTGCCGGGGCCTACGTCACTAGCCTCGGGGACCAAGTCGAGTTCAATAGCTCCAAACAACTCGGCGACTTCCTGGCCGCTTCCCCCGAAGTCCACCAAGCGATCGTCAAGCAACTCTTCCAGTTCTTTGTCAAACAACCCCTCCCGGCCTACGGACTCGATCAATCCGACTCCCTGACCAAATCCTTCCAAAACCATGGATTCAAAGTCCGACCCCTCATGCGTGACATCGGGCTCCTGATCTGCCAGCCCCCATCAATCCCCAAACCGCCATCGAACCCGACCGTTGCAAACTCAGAGAATCCCTAAGATCCCAGCAAACCAAACCCCTCCGATGCGACCCGACGCACCTAGATGACTATACTTGTGGATCACTGGCTCTTCGATCACCGACCTGAATCACCGACCTGAATCACTGACCGACCCGAATCACCCACCCTCCAATCACCGATCATGACCTCCCTTTATTCCCGACGCGACTTTGCCAAAAAAATCGGTATCAGCGCAAGCGCTCTACCCTTCCTACTGAACCTCAGCAGCCTCGGGCTTGCTAGCCCCACGGCCCGAAAACAACGGCTGATCGTCGTGTTCAGCCCCAACGGCGTGATCCCAACGAATTTCTGGCCCGACCAGGAAGGAGATCAATTCGATCTCAAACCGATCATGGCTCCCCTGGCTCCCTTCAAAAATCGATTGCTTACCCTCCACGGTGTCAGCGATAAAATTCGAGGCGATGGCGATAACCACATGAGGGGAATGGGCTGCCTGCTGACAGGCATCGAACTCTACCCAGGAAATATCCAAGGGGGTTCGGATACCCCGGCAGGCTGGGCCAGCGGAATCTCCATCGACCAAGAAATCAAAAAACACCTCCAAGCACGACCCGAAACGCAAACACGTTTCGGCTCCCTCGAATTCGGTGTCGGTGTTCCAAGTCGAGCCGACACCTGGACACGTATGGTCTACGAAGGTCCCAACCGACCCATCACCCCAGTCGATGACCCCTACGCGATGTTCAACAAACTCTACGGACAACGCAAAGACCAAGAGAGTGTCCGAAGCATCCTCGACGACCTGCAGTCCGATCTTGCGAAACTTCGCACGAATGTAAGCCAAGACGATCGACGCTTGCTCGACGAACACGAAGCCCTCGTCCGCGAATTTGAAAAACAGCTTACCCCCAGTGCCACCGATAACCATGCAGTTCCCTCGCTGGATCCGAAAGTCGAAGATAGCAACGACAACATCCCAACCCTGACCCGCATGCAGACCGACTTGATGCTCCATGCAATCCAAGCCGACTTCGCACGTATCTTCACCTTCCAATTCACCAACTCGGTCGGCCAAGCCAAAATGCGATGGCTGGGAATCGAAGAGGATCACCACGGACTTTCCCACGAACCGGATTCGAACGAACAAGCCGTCGAGAAGCTCACCAAAATCAACACCTGGTACTGCGAGCAAATTGCCTACCTCGCCCAAAAGCTCGCCGACACACCAGAATCCGATGGAAACGGCTCGCTCCTCGACAATACCACCATCCTCTGGACCAACGAACTCGGAAAAGGAAACTCCCATACCCTCGAGAACATCCCGTTTGTCCTCATCGGCGGCGGTCTCGGCTTCCAAATGGGTAGATCCCTCAAGTTCAAAAACGTCCCACACAACCGACTGCTCCTGAGCCTCGCGCACGGCTTCGGTCACTCCATCTCCCAATTCGGAAACGCAAATCACTGCAATGATGGCCCCTTGGCGCTATCCTAAACTCCACACAACCCAACGCTCGCTCGGCTCGAACCCTTGATGCAAACCATGCTTAAGATCCCCACTGCCAAGCGACTCTCTGATGCATCGAGGTGATCTGCTATGCCGGCTTTTGTCGTCGTGTCGGGACCAAACCTGGGCGCTCGCTACCCCTTAAACAAGTCCACGGTGAGAATCGGAAGAGACTCACGTTGCGAAATCCACTTCGACGACACCGAAACCTCCCGCAAACACGCCGAAATCGAACTGGTAGGTGACTCCTACGTCCTTACTGACCTCAAGAGCAGCAACGGCACTGTCGTCAACGGCCAAACCATTGAAACCAAAACTCTCCTCGATGGGGATCGTGTCCAGATCGGAAAACAAATCCTTGTTTTTCGACTCCGCGAGGCCATTCCAAGCGCCACGGACAAAGACTACCTACAACGAAGCGTTTCGATCGTCCCAGACCATGACCTGGAAAACTCCCAAATCATCAGCCGGGCCGATCTGAGCGATCCTGTCGGCGAAACCGAATTCTTCGACCCCCAAGTCGCTAACCCCCTTTCGGTCAACAAATCCCCTTGGGAAATCATGTACCGAACCAGTTTGGCTGTCAGCCGAACCCTAGATATCAACCAACTCCTCGAACAAATCGTCGACCTGATCTTCCAATGGGTCCAATGCGATCATGCCTGCGTCATGCTCACCGATTCGGTCTCCAACGAACTCAAACCCGTCTACCGAAAGAACCGCAAACCGCAGTCCAACCACCAAATCACTATCAGCAGAACCATCCTTGACTTCGTCCTGAAAAACGAGGAAGGGGTACTGACGAGCAACGCAAAAGACGACCGACGATGGAATACCAGCGCAAGCATCGAAGCCAGCGGTGTGTGCGAAGCGATCTGCGTCCCCATGAAAGGTCGCTACGGCGTCGTCGGTGTCCTCTACATCGATACCATGGTCAATGCCACCGTGCAATCGGAAACTCCCAACCGATCCTCGCAAACCCAACTGCATGTCTTCGACGAAGAACACCTTAAAATGATGGTCACCATCGGACATCAAGCAGCCCTGGCCATCGAAGATACCCACTTCTACCAAACCACGATCCAAACCGAAAAATTAGCTGCCGTCGGTCAGACCATCGCCAACCTCTCGCACCACGTCAAAAACATCCTACAAGGTCTCAAGGGTGGCGGCTTCATGGTCCATGAAGGCCTCAAACGCAACGAACTCGAACCCATCCGGGCCGGTTGGGAAATCTGTGAGAAAACGCACAACCGTATCGAATCGCTCGTTCTCGATATGCTGACGATGAGCAAAGAACGCGAACCAAAACGCGAATCGACCAACCTAGTGCTCCTGATCCAAGACGCCCTGTCGATCGCTCAAGCCCCCGCCAGGGATGCCAATGTCCAACTCGTCTGGAACCCACCGGCAGATCCACAAACCGCTTGCGTCGATCCCGAAGGTATCCACCGCGCGGTGCTTAACCTCATCCTCAACGCAATCGATGCGACCAGCGGTAGACCCGATGCCAAAGTCTCCATCGCGCTGCTCTGCACCCAAGACTCAACGCGGATCGAAATCGAAGACAACGGAGTCGGAATCCCCCAATCCCAACTCCAAACGATCTTCTCTCTGTTCGAATCGACCAAAGGGAATCGAGGAACCGGACTTGGGTTACCCGTAAGTCAAAAAATCATCCGAGAACACGGTGGAGACATCTCGGTCTCAAGCGTTGTCGACCAAGGTACGAGCTTCACCATCCGACTCCCCTTGGAATAGTTCCCCTCCCACCGACTACTCGCCCTGAGACGGCGCATAGTACTCGATCATCCGCTCGATGGCCTCTTGGCAGACGACACAAAATTGGAACGGCTCAAGTCCATCGCCCATCGCACAGGACCTCTGCGGTCGGTACATCCCGGTTCGCAAATAACCGCCTCCCTCGAAGGCTCCTACCACAGGAGCCTGCCCTTGGATCGGACCAGAAAAATCCTTCGGTGTCGGTAAGGGAACTTCTTTGCTCAACAGGGACCTCCATTTGATCTTCTCTCGGTCCAACTCCCTTGTGATATTCGGCTCGACCGGCTCGACTCCCTCAGGATAGATATCGTTGTAAGTCACCGCGCCAATGTACTCGTCCGCAAGGTAAGCTAACGAGTGTGCGAATTCATGCAAAAAAACCGCTTCGCTCCGAGGATCGTCGACCGTTGAGAGACAGTAGTCCAAACAGATAGCGCCCCCACCGTATCTCTTCGAGTTGACCAACACGACGATGGTGTCATAAGGAACCTGCGCCGCGTACCGCTTGAGCGCATGACCATCCTCGGTCAACAGATAACGATCGATCCCCAAACTGTTGAACGAAGCGTTCAGCGCACTGTTGCGATACACTCGTTTATCAGGCTCGTCGACACCCGACTCGAAGGAGGCTCGAAACACTCCAGAGACATTTATCCTAGCTCGGTGCTTCCTAAAAGGCTCATGCTCGAACATGAACCGAGTCATCCGCTCCGCATCGGCATGAAACTTCTCCTGCTCGCTTGCGGTGTACCCCTCAGCCAAAAAAACCAGATCCAATCGGTCTTTAGGCTCTCCGGTCTTGTGCAACTCGAACACCGCCCCCCGTTGATCCGCCGATTCGCGAAGAATACCTCGATCCGACGTCTTGATTTCCTCACTCCAAAGCGTAGCCCAACGGTTGTCCTTAAGTCGCTCGAGAATCTCGATCCGAAACCTGGCCTTGGGCTTTGGGATTCGTACCGAGATCGGAAACGACCGCCACTTGCCCTGCGCCGCAGGGGGAGTCGTCGCATACTCGCTCAACAGCGTATCGAAACCGTACGAATAGATCAGCGTATCGCTTGCCTGATCGTATACCCGAACGGCATTCTTGCCGTAAAGGAACGGAAAGACCAGTTGCTTGCGAGGCCCCGGCCAACTCGACTCCTGCACCACTGGCCCCTGAACCACTTGGTTCTCAGACTTGTTTCCGAATAAAAAGAACTCAAAACGCAACGCCTGATCCTGAAAATACGTATCGAAGTCGACTCGTTCCTGAGCCTGCGACGCGCAGCAAGTCAAGGCCGAGCAGATCGCGAACACCGGTAACAATATTCTTATTCTTAATTGCATTCGCGTCTGTTTTCCTTTCCTCGAAGACCAAGCCACCATCGATTCCCCACACCGAACATTCTAGCGACTTTCAGTGCGATCCATTCCCCCCTCCACCTCTTTCTTCCCCCCTCCGTGTCCTCTGTGCCTCTGTGTTTCAAACCCTACATATCCGGGAGTCCATTAGTACCCATGGATCACCCTCCGGACCCCGTCGGCAAGTTTCACCTCATGAAAATTGATCAGCAGTCCCAACCTCAACTTCAGCAAGCGCAGATGAGACAACACTTGAGCTTCATCTACAGGATGGAGTACCGATTTGGCCTTCAATTCCACGACGACAGATTCATTGACAATCAGATCGGCCCGGAAACCGCATTCGAGTTTTATATCGTCGTAAACCAGCGGAACGGGATGCTCTTTGATGACCCGAAAACCACGCTTGTTGAGCTCATAAGCTAAACAAGCTCGGTAGGCAGATTCCAGTAGACCTGGTCCCAAGCGTCGATGCACTTCGATCGCAGCTCCGATGAGCGAGTGGCTCAGTTCATTCAGCTCCATGGATGAGTTCCTTTTCTTAAAACGCAGAGGCGATAGAAACCACAGCGTTTCCCAAATAGAGCCTCCCGACAACGCTACGAATCCAATCCAGCTTGGGCAACCCCCTCTCTATATCTTTTCCCCTCCACATCTCCCCTTCCTATCTCCCCCTCCAGCCCTTTCTTCCTTCTCCGTGCCCTCTGTGCCTCTGTGTTTCAAGCCTCTTTTTTTAAACAGTAGAGTAAGGAGGGGCGGACTGGCCGCGCCCTCCTCCTCGTCAAACCGTACGTGCAGATTTCCCGCATACGGCTTTCGCAGTGACTTCTCTCAGAGGTGTAATCAACG
>JAJTFB010000009.1 GCA_021300015.1 Pirellula sp.
GAAGGTTTCCTCCGAACAAGATCGCAGCGCAACTGAGGATCGCAATACGTTGGGATTTCATCGATCACTCCTAACTCGGGTGCAAGAGGCAGCTCAAGCGAGTTACTTCACGGGTGGGTTGATTCGAACTCCGATGGCTTTGAGCTCTTCGAACCAAGCGGCCTTGGAGGCGTTTTGGACCAAGCTGTCATCGACGTAGAGTCTTAGGAAAGGGGCAAAGCGGCGGTTTTCCTTCGCGTCGGCTTGGCAAGCCTCAATCAAAGCAGTGAGGTCGACTTCTGGGTTCTCCTGAAGGATCAGCAGTCGCACCTCCCGCATCGATTTAGCGAACTCAAGTGTTTTGACGTTACAGCCTTTAAGATTGATCGTCTGGAGACCTCGCAGTTCCGCGATGCCGTTAAGGTCTTCGATGGGGCTTGCTGCAACATCGAGCGTCCAGAGTTTCTTGAGTGCAAAGATGGGCTCAAGTTTTTTGATTTTGTTCCCTGAGGCATAAAACGATTGCATCTTGACCAATCCTCGCAGTGGTCCAAGATCCTCGATGCTGTTGTTGGCGATATGGAGATACTGAATCGCGATCAGGCCCGTCAGCGGTTCGAGGGATTGGATCTGGTTAGAGGCCAAGTCGACCGATTGCAGGAGTTTCAGGTCCCGGATGGGACCAAGGTCGACGATCTCGTTTTTTTCCAGGTCGAGCTTCATCAACGCTTTGCAGTTTTGGAGCCCCTCAAGGGACTTGATCCCTTTGCCTTTGGCGACGACCTGAGAGATGCTTTTGACATCGTCGAGGGTCAGGGGTTCGGCGTTGTAACGCTTCTCGAAAACCTCGCGCCTGACGGCAGCTTCCAGGGCTTTGTCGGGGAACAGGTCTTGGGCGAAAGCTGCTGGAATCAGCAGCAAAAAAGACCAAGCAAGCAGGGTGTTCCGGAGAGATGACCGAAGGCCCAGGGGTGTACTGATTTCCATCCGTACGATTTCCTATGGTTCGAGGCGGGGGTAAAGGGGGGGGTTACCCCTTCACTGTAGCTAAAACCGCTTAGGATTTCCACCGCGGGTTTGGTTCCACGGCGGGTTTCGATGGGTTATGGATCAAATGGATCTACGCGGACAAGAGACGCGCAGACGAAATCTAGCGTCTCGCAAGATTTCTGGTGCCGATCGAACTAAAGATGAGGGCAGAGAGTACCCACTGACCGGAGCACCAACCTCAGGCCTTGGACCATCGTTTGAAATGTCTCATTTCGCGACATCTCATTTCGCTACCGGTCGATATTACTTGCGATTCTCGCTGCTACTTGCGTTTCTCGGTATGGAGCGTGATTCGGCGAAGTCTCGGGGAGTACTTCTTGAGTTGCAGTTTTTCTGCTCCGGGTTTGCGATACAACACATAATTGATGTCGCCGGTTTCTTGGCAAACCAAGTAGGTTGTTTCTTTCTTTTTCTTGCTCTTGGCCATGGCTATTCCAGACTCGCTTCGAATGGATCGCGAAAGGGTGTGAAGGATGCGTATTATGCAAATCGATTGCCCGGTTGGCTAGCTCAACTCGGAGAAAAGGGACCTTTTAAGCGGGTTTTGGAACCCAACGGCCGAAAAAACGTCTAAAGACCCGTTGAGCGCCGCGTCTTGCAGGGACGTTTTTTTCGGATTTCCTGGAAAAACGACCTGAGAGGCCCGGTATTTGCGGCATTGACTGTTGTTTTCGATATTGTTTGGATGAATTGACGCCCAAGCGACTTGTGTCAGGAAACGTTGTAAGGAAAGTGATGACAAAAATGAATCAGCAAGCTTCTTCCTGGGTATCCCGAAATTTTAAGGGAAAAGCTCTCGTCCGAAGGATGCTTGGAGATGCAGTCGAATCCAACGAGCGCCCAACCCGACACATCCGATTCGAGCCCCTGGAGCGCCGGGAGTTGATGGCCTCGGACTTCTACGAGGCAGCTTCGGAGCAATCCCAAAGCTATTTGATCGAACAGTACACTGCCAATTCTGCAGAAGTTTCGAGCCCAGGGGCAAAGGCCACAGGCCTGCTGGCCGAGGGCGAAGCCACCGCGGCTGCGGATCTGGTCGCATTTGCCAAAGCTCTGGCCACCTCGGGTGCCAAATTCTTCGGCGCCGACTGGTGTGCGGTTTGCACTGAACAAAAGAAGTTGTTTCTTGAAGGCAAGAACTACCTTCCGTTCATCGAATCGAGCAATCCGGACCGCACTCAAAACGCCACAGGAGCGGCTGAAAATATCACGACCTATCCGACCTGGAAGTTCGCCAACGGGCAAGTCGCGACCGGTTTGCAGACCCTCGAGCAACTTTCCACGATTTCGGGAGTTGCGATTCCTACCGGAACGCAACCTACGTTTGTAGAAGTCTCCAACCAAACGGTTCGGTTCCGTTCTCCGGTCCACGTTCCGATCGACACGTACGATCCCAACGGCGGCCCGTTGACCGTCACTGTGACCAGCAGCAACCCCAACGTCATATCGGCCGAGTTGGTCAACAACCCCAAGTCGGTTCGCATGGACGTCAATGGCTATGGCGAGATGGTTTATCGCTTGTTTGCCGAGGAAGCTTCCCGTCCGGTCAACCAGTTCGAGCAGTTGGTCAACTCCGGCTTTTACAATCAAACCGCAACGAGCGATATCATCTTCCACCGTGTGGTCGATGGTTTCATGATCCAAGCCGGTGATCCTACGGGGACAGGATCCGGAGGATCCACACTGGGTGATTTTGATGATCAATTCAATTTGAACCTTCAGCACAACCGTTCTGGGGTATTGTCATATGCCAAGGCTGGAGCAGATACGAACGACTCGCAGTTTTTCGTCACCGAGGTAGCGACCCGCCATTTGGATTTCAAGCACTCGATTTTTGGCCAGCTCATCGAGGGCGAAGCGGTCCGAGAAGGGATTTCCCGAACGAAGGTAACGAGCCAATCGTCTGGGGAAGTCAGCCGACCGGTCAACGAAGTGGTCATCAAATCGATGGAGATTTTCAATGACACGAAAAATGGCTTGGTCCGCCTTAAGTCGTTAGCTAGCAGCGGAACATCGACGATCACCGTCACGGTGACCAACAGCACAGGAGGGTCTTTCTCCCGTTCGTTCACCGCCACAGCCGCTCCCGACAATTCCAACGGCGCACCGTTCCTCAATGACATCACGGTACCCCCAATCGCCGCTGGCCAGACCGTCACAGTCCAAATCGGTAGCCAGGACAAAGAGGGGGACGCGGTCGCCTACGACGCGACGCGCCAAGGCTCGGTTCCTTATCAGTTCAACATGAACAACCAAACCGGTTTGCTCTCGGTGACGGCTCCGAGCGATTTCAGCGGCCCGTTTCAAGTTCGAGTCAGCGTCCGACCTGCGTCTTCGACCGCCGCTAGCAGCAGCGACGATGCACAACTCCTGACTTTTAATGTTCCAGTAGTCGTCTCGGCCCCCTCAGCGGTCGACCTCGTGGCTGCAAGCGATACAGGCATAAGCGACTCGGACAATGTGACCAACGCTGGTAACTTGCAGTTCTCGGTTTCTGGAACGACCACCGGGGCGAATGTCCAACTGAAGATCGGCAACCAAGTTATCGGCTCGGCGATTGCCACAGGCACCACAACGAGCATCTCGACCAATCAAATCGCTCCACTTGGAAGCGGTGTTTACTCGATCGTCGCCGTTCAGACGGTCAACGGAACGACTTCGGCTGCCTCGCCAACGCTGTCCCTTGAGTACGACGCCCTTGCTCCCTCGGCCATCGCCCTGAGCAATCTGCCGAACCGAGCCAATGTTGGGACCCCGCTTGGTTTTGACCTGAACCATCCTGAAGAGGGCCAGGGATTGCGGTATGTTCTAGACAACGCACCGGCAGGAATGACCATCGATCAGCAAACAGGATTGATCTCCTGGACCCCAATTGCCAATCAACTTGGGCCTCAAACGGCCATTCTCAAGTTGCAAGACAAAGCCGGGAACATCAATTCCCAGACGCTTGCAATATCGGTAGCCGATACGGCCAAGATCGCAGTGGACATGTTCCTGCAGACACTCACTGGACAGCCTTTGACGAGCATCGCTGCGAATCAGGAGTTTCTCGTCAAGCTGGTCGTCCAAGACCTCCGTACATCCGGTTCCGGAACCGGCGAGGGAGTCTTCACCGCCTACGTGGACCTGATCTATGACGCCCAAAAAGTCGAACCGATCGCGACCAACCCGATCACCTACGATGCCCTGTTCCAAAACGGAAAATCGGGGAGCACAGCAACCCCTGGCTTGATCGACGAACTCGGGGCGTTTTCATCGCTGACGGCTGGGCCAGGTCGAGACCCACAGAATTTCATCACCGTTCGCATGCGGGCCAAATCCGGCGGTGTGGCCAAGTTCTCGATGGACGAAGCCGACGAGGGCAACAAGGCCTTCGGATTATTCCTCGACACGGCAAACTCCGGAGTACCCGCCAACCGAGTGCTGTTCGATTCAAAATCCCTGAGTATCTCCTCGAGCTTCACCGCCGTTGACGACACATTCAGCGTCAATGAAGACACGACCAACAATTCGATCGATGTGCTAGCCAACGATACGATCAGCTCCGGGTCCAACGCCGTTCTGAGTCTCGTTTCGGTCTCGACGCCCGACAAAGGTGGGACCGTGTCGATCGCAACCGGAGAGAAACGCTTGGTTTACACCCCCGCACCGAACTTCAATGGTGCGGAGAAATTCACCTACGTCGTTCGCGACCAGTCGGGTGTTTCAGCGACCGCTACGGTGACGATGAATGTCCAAGCCGTCAACGACAATCCCGTCGCCGTCAACGACGTTTTCGATACGGTCAAGTCGAATCAAACCGACGTGTTTCTCAACGTTCTTGGCAACGATACACTCGGTCCAGACTCCGGCGAAACACTCATCGTTACGAGCGTCGGTGCGACCAGCCAAGGTGGTTCGGTCAAGGTTGCCACGGGCGGCAACGGAGTGCTCTACACGCCGAAAGCAAATTTCACGGGCTCTGAGTCGTTTACCTACACCATCAGCGATGGCAAAGGTGGTAGCGCTACGGGCAATGTGACGGTGAGTGTGCAAGTCGCGGTTCCACCCCCAACGGTCGTCGGGGAATCGTTTACCGTCCTTGAGGACAGCACCGAGACCGAGTTCGATGTGCTAGCCAACGATCTGCCCGCAGAGACCGGCAACACCTTGACGATCGCATCGGCAAGTGCAAGCAATGGCACGGTCAACACCAACGCGGCAAAGAACCGGATTCTTTACAAACCCAATGCGAATTTCGTCGGAACCGATTCGATTGTCTACACGGTCCGCAGCAGCAACGGAGGAACCGCCACAGGTACGGCAACCATCACTATCAGTTCCGTCAACGATGCCCCCGTTGCCGTCGCTGACGTGCTTACGGTTACCACCGCGTCGAACCAAAGCGTGAACGTCCTGGCCAACGATACCAACGTCGATGCCAATGAAACGCTCACAATCTCGTCGGTTACCCAACCGGAAACCGGCAAAGGAACCGTCACGATCACCGCAGACAAAAAGTTCTTGCTCTACAGTGCTCCGTCGGCAAACTTCACCGGCGAAGTCAACTTCACCTACACCATCAGCGATGGCAACGGCTTGAGCTCGACGGCAAACGTGAAACTCAACGTCGTCAACTTCACCCCTCGGGATGTGGGGATCACCAAGGTCACTCCGGTCCAAGGCGTAACCATTCAAGCCATGCAAATCGATAGCACGGGTGCAAACTCGACTCCCGTGATGTTGAATTCCATGCAGGATGGCCAAGTGGTCAAGGTGCCCGATGTCGGCCCAGGTACTTATCAGTTCTCTGTGCCCACGCTTCCATTCTTCACCGTCGCGCAACCTTCGGTCAATGTCATTTCAAAAGCCAATGATGGAGATTCCTTGAGCACCGTTTTGAACGTCGGTGCACGAGACCCCAAGTTCATGGACGTGAGGGATTTCACCTCGAAATCGCTGCGTAAAGGTATCACATTGGCAGTCCAACCCAATCAGCAATCGCTTTGGCACGACGGGGTCAAGGATTGGCGAAGTTATTCGGACATCCAGGTATCTCTCAATCAAGCTGCCAACCAGTTGACGATCCGGGCGATCGATCCGACCAGCAAGGCCGTCACGACAACCCTGCCCACGAGCGATCCACGGGTAAAGCTGCGAGCCAAAGAAGGTGCCAATCACTTGTTCCGAATTCAGGCCGCACCGAGCGAACTGAACTTCACTCCAGTCGTCGCACCTGCTAGCTCGGCTAGCAGCGGTGCGGAAGGAGAAGGGCGCAGTGCAAATCGGATGGCATCTCCTGCGGTGCTCATCGACAAGGCCCTCGATGAATTGGCCAGCGAATTCTAAGAACACACCTCTTTAACCACGGAATACTCGGAACACACCACTTTTTAACCACGGAATACTCGGAACACACGGAAAATCTTGGGTTCTTACTTCCGTGTGTTCGGTGTGTTCCGTGGTTCTATGGCTCAGGGGGTAACCACCCAAGCTTCATCGAATTCCGCGTGTTTCATGCTCTTTCCGGCCGTCACGAAGTAACTGTAGATTGCATGGAGGCGACCATCGGAACTTTGGATAAGCGCTGGATAGTGAAATGAACCTTCCGCCTCGTTCTCGAGATACTTGGGCTTCGACCAATTTTGGCCCTCATCGAGCGATACCGATACAGCCAAACGATTGCGGCCTTTGTCGGTGTCGTTGTAGATCAAAATCCAGTGGCCATTTCTCAAGCGAACCGCATCCAAACCCGATCCGGGGTTGGGTAGTTCCGAGCTCGCGATATCGGACCAACTTTGGCCTTGGTCGCTCGAGGTGGCGGTCCGAATCTTTTCAGTAAATCCATTCTCACGCATGTAGGCCACCAAACTGCCATCCTTCTTTTGAACCACCGCGGGTTGAATATTGCCATATCCGATGAGAGGTTTGCTGGCCTGCCAAGTCAGTCCATGGTCATCGCTGATGGCCATCAACGAAAAAGAGTAGGTATCCGAGTAGAGGGGAAGTAAAAGCCGTCCTGATTCCAAGACCGTGGGTTTGCAACGGGTTTGCCAGCCGAGCCTTTGGAAGAGCTTATCGCCGAATCGTCCGCGTACCTCATCGACCTTGCCCTGAAGCTCTTTGGAAAGGGGCTTGGGAAGCGTATCCAGCAAGGCATCGAGCTTGGAGTTGGCCTCGGTGCTGAAGTCGTCAGGTTTGAGCCATAGGCTTTCTTTACGGTCCCACTTCGGACTCCCGGTCCCGATGGGATCGAAGCTAACCAATTGCTGAGTGACACAGGACTCCCAGGTATTGGCAAGTACCAACGGCCAAAACAAGTGCAAGGAGCCTTTGCCATCGACCATCATGGCCGTATTTCCATCGGGGAAGCCCGGTGTATCGATCATCACAAAGGGATCGGACCATGACTGGGAACCCCGAGGAAGCCTCGCTCCGAAGACCGCGACGTCATCGGCCTTGCGCTCTCCGGATCCACGGTACCAGGAGGCCAGGAAAGATCCGTCTGGCAATTCGACGATGCTCGGCGCATGGTTGTGGTCGGCACGCAATGGGAAAACCAACTCCGAGCGATAAACGATCTCCTGGGCTTGGCCCACCCCGAGTGTTCCGAGCCAAGAGACGCATACGATCAAAAGAGAATGGAATCGTGTGTTCAATCGTGTATTCATAAGTGTGCGAGTAGCTCCTGGCGACCTTGGGTGTCGTGCTAGATTGGGGAGGGGGATCCGTTCGAATGACAGCAATCGATGATGGAAGGAAGTTCGTAGGGTCCAATGGAGCCCTAGATTTTAAGCCATATTCAGGGCTCAAGTATCCGAAATCCCTCTTGGTCTGAGCGATCTATTTGCGTTATTTTCCCCAGGGAGTGTTCCGTCAAAACGCCAGGGAGTCCTGCCATGCCTGAAAAATACGATACCCACCTGACGACTCGTCGCGCGATGCTCGCGAGCATGGGTTGCTTGGGGCTCTCGATGTGCTGCTCATGCAGGTCCACGCCGATGACGGGTCGTCCGCAGTTGGTATTCATACCCAAGTCGATGGAGATGTCGCTCGGCGAGCAGAGCTATGCAGATGTCATTTCGAAATCGAAACCTTCTGCGAATCCTTCGTGGGTTCAAGCCGTGGAGCGAACGGGCCAGCGTATCGCGGCAGTCGCCAATGCGCAAGGGTTTCAGTGGGAGTTTCGCCTTTTGGCCGATCCAACCCAGAACGCGTTTTGTTTGCCTGGGGGTAAGGTGGCCATCTACGAGGGGATCCTTCCGTCATGCGAGAACGAAGCTGGATTGGCGGTGGTGATGAGCCATGAGATCGCCCATGCGCTGGCTCGTCATGGTGCAGAGCGAATGAGTCAGCAAGCCGGTGTGCAAGGAGCCGGGGCAATGCTCGGTTGGGCGATGAGTGAAACGACTCCGATGACTCGCGATCTAGCGATGCGAGCTTTTGGTACAGGCACACAATACGGCATCCTGTTGCCTTACAGTCGCCATCACGAGAGCGAGGCCGACTCGATCGGAATTCAATTGATGGCCAAGGCGGGTTACGATCCCTCGGAAGCCCCTTTGTTTTGGGGCCGATTTGGAAATGCAAAATCAGGATCCGAGTCACCTCCAGAGTGGGCCTCGACACATCCGAGCGATGATCGAAGGGCTGCGGAGTTGTCGGCCAAGCTGCCCCAAGCTCTGCAGTTGTATCAATCTGCGGCGAGTCGCTATGGGCGCGGCGAACGCCTCGTCTAAAGGCTTAAAGAATCCTCAGCTCAGCGGATATCCAAAAGTCCTCGGATGTAGTTTTTGAATTCGAGGATATCCTCTGGGGCATCCGGACCGATGACAACAGGATTGTGTTCCAGGGAGTTGACCAATCCGTGGCTTCCTCCGACCAAGCTCGCATCGAGTGGAATCACGTCCATCTTCATCCGAAAACCGAGCTTCTTTTGTGCGACTCGGAACATCGCCCGCAGTTTGGATGTGATGAAAAGTTCGCAAGGGTCGTATCCTGGTTTGCGATGGATATCGACCGTTCTTGCAAAATCCGGAGCGAGTCGATCCTCGTTCCAGTAGTAGTAGGAAAACCAAGCGTCGGGCTCGGCCATCGCGATCCAGTCGCCGCTCCTAGGGTGCTTGAGCCGGAGTTCCTCCGGAGCTACGACAGCTTGTATACCGGGTTGTTCTGCTAAGAGCTGACCGACGCGTTGGAATTGGCTCGGATCATTGACATACACATGCGCGATTTGATGGTCGGCTACTGCGAACGCTTTGCAATCGCCGGGGATGAGCATTTCGCCGTAAGGACCTTGGCGAACCGTCAGGAGTCCGTGTTGCCGAAGGATACGATTGATTGCAACGGAGCGAGTGACGCTGACGAGTCCGTATTCGGAGACGACGATCGGAATTGCACCGATGTCTTGGGCCGCGTCGATGACAATTGCGGCGCAGCGGTCGATTTCTGCGACGCGTTGAAGATTCGGTTTGGAGTAGCGTTGGAAATCGTAGTCCAAGTGGGGTAGATAACAGAGCGTCAGTCCAGGGCGTTGCTCCCGCATGACCTTGGCCGTTGCCTCTGCGATCCATTGGCTCGCTGGCAGGCCGGCATTTGGCCCCCAGAAGGAAAAGAATGGAAAGGGGCCTAATTGGTCGACCAAACGGCAACCTGTATCATCGATGATATCGAAAACTTTCGAGCCATCGCATCCGTAGTGAGGCTTGGGAGTGACGCTCAGTCGGACTCCCGAATGCTGGTTGAACCACCAAAACATCTTGGCCGTATCGACTCCGTGGTAGAGCAAGTCCCCGGAGATCAGTCGATTGGATTGCTGCCAGAATCGGACTTCCGCAGAACTTCTTTCGTACCAGCCATTGCCTACGATGCCATGTTCGTCGGGCATCGTTCCGGTAAGCATGGTGGCTTGGACGGTGCATGTGACGGCCGGAACCGGTGGAGTCCAAACGCGAGGTGCACCGAGTTGGGCGATGCGAGGTGCATGGTTTAGCAAATCGCGCGTGAGTCCTACAACATTGATGATGCAAACGTGCTTCAAGGTTCCATTCCGGCGAGTTGTTGGTTGAACGAATCGATCGCCGGATCGCTCGGCGCAGCGCGGATCAGTTGCCTGAGTGTGCTTCGTGCCTTGTCCTTTTGCCCCGCTTCGATCAAAAGTGTCACTAGACGTTTGAGCAACGGCACGTTGCTTCGGTCGAGCCCAAGGATAATCGTAAGGTTTTCAATTTCCAAGTCGCTTCGTCCAGTCTCCCGAGCGATATCAGCCATCCAAGTGGATTTTCGCAGCCCGGTCCAAGGAACTTTCGAGCTGGCTTCGACCAACCGATCTGCAAGCAATTCGTGCGTCGCCGGATAAGACATCTGGGTGAAGACTTCGTTGTAGAGTTTCCGCAGCACTTGCGGATCCTCAGGAAATGTCTCGATGGGAATCTGTCCGTCAAGATACATTCCCGTCATGACCCTAGCAATTGGGATCGATTCTTTGCGATCGGCTCGCACAGCGCGCTGCCACAAATCGAGCCGCTCTTGCTCGCTCAGCACCGAATGGAGCAGCAAGGAGCATGAGGTTAAGTTCGATGGAGCATGGGAGGACGTTGCGGCAAATACAGGTACTAGCGGCTTGAGTTGCTCGGGGGTGCACTCAAGGGCCGTAGAGAGCCGGCCCCATGACAATCGCCAATCCAGCGGAGAGAGCAATTGACCTCGGGTGTACCAATAGTTGGCTCGCGAGAGTCGATCGAGCGTCATGCTGCCTCCGATCGATTCGATCACACTTGCTCGGTCGGATGCAGCGCGCTGTGGCTCAGAAGCCGATTCGAGGGCAAGTCGCATGACGACCGGAGAGGTTTGGCTCCAAGCAAGATCGCTTGGAGCATTCGCAGGTCGCTTTTCCCATTGGTCGACGCGCGTATCGTAGACAATCGAGTTGGCAAGCAGCCTCAAAAGCGTCGAACTTTGAGAGACCCTCGCACTGGGGTCGGATGAATATGCCTCTGCAGAGGAATCGACCCATCGCTCAACAAGTGGTCGATAGTCCAGAGCATCCCCTTGGGCGGTTCTAGGAGCACCCTCGAAACGCAGTTCTTTTTCCATCCTTTCGGCGAACGCCAGAACGGACACAGCTCGTTGGTTGCTCAATAGAAAGAGCAAGCTCAAGGCGGCAAATCCAATCCCAAGAAGGGCGTTGCGATTTAACGCCGATCGACTCGGTTGGCGAACTTCGATATTCTCGATACGGCGATAGGCTCGCTGCGATTCAGAGAAGCCACCGAGGATGGCGCCAAGGAACAGCGCACTTGGGACATAGACTCCTGGTAGTATCCACGCGAAATCGATGCAGGCATGGAGGGCTTGACTCGCTAGAAAAAACACACCGGCGACTTCGAGAGGCAAATACTCTCGAAACCGTTGCGTGTGGTAGATTCCAAGCAGGCATCGCACGGAGACGAGTAATGCGACTAAAGCGGCAAGCGAACCGAGGAACCCTAGAGTCACCACCGTCTCGGCCACCAAGCTCTCAGCATGATAATACCAGCCCTCAGAGGATGGGACTTGGAAGGGTAGGGCAGCGACGTGAAACGTTCCCAATCCAGAGCCGAGCCAACCGTAGTGCATCGCCGCGCGGCTCGCGACGCCCCATATGTAGAGCCGTCCGGTCTGTTTTTCCAATTCGACATCGAAGTTTTCGATGCTCTCGATGCGATTGAGCGAAGTTTGGTCCAGTTGCAAGCTCGCCATGGCTACGACCGCTGTGACCATCGCGACAAAGCAACCTAAGAGCAAAGCCGAACGCCTCCTGCCCGGCCATGCGACCGCAACGGAAACCATCAAGGCGACGATCGCGCTGATAAATGCTCCTCGGCACAGACTTATCGCCACACAGAACGCGAGCAATAAGACAGACAGGACACTCAGAACCGCCGAGGGATCGAGTTTCTCGAAGCCAGTTTTCAAGCAATACTGGAACTTCGCGTTCCATGGCCATTGCCTCGTATCGCGAGATCGCAATTGCCGATCGACGGCAGAATAGATTTTTTCACCTTTCCAGACCGCCAGTCCCAGTGCAGCAGCCAGTGTGATATTCAAAAATGCACCCGCGGAGTTCTTAGAGACAAATACCGAAAAAGAGGATCCGTAAAAGAGCCCCAGCAAATTCGGCTTGCTTCGAAAAAATGCACCTACAACGCCAAATCCTCCTACGAGAATCCCCAGCAACACCAATCCCAAGAGCAACGAGGGGTAGGCCTTTCGGTGCCCCCAGACGACGCTGGCGCCCCAGATCAATAATCCGCAGAGAAACAGGCTACTGGAAGCTCCCTGCGTGCTCAATGGCTCAACGCTCAAGGCTAGCTTCCGGTGCTCCGAGCCGATCGAATCGAGGTCGCATTTCTCCGTTGCATCCGAAACGATCCCTAAAGCCATCCGCTGCATTTGTACCGACGGTAGATTTCGAGCCGTCTGGGAATCGATGTCCCAAGTTCGAACGCTTTGAATTTGAGCAAATACCCCTAGGAACAAAAGAATCCAGGCTGGAACTGGGGGAAGCCCTGAGCCTGGACGATTCGCCCGCGAAACAACCGAGAAGATCCCCAAGGCGACCGCAAGCACGCATGCGGGATAAAACAAAAGGTATTGGAAGGACCAGGTTGCCCCTCCATAATACCAGGGGGAAATCCAAAGTAGGAAAAGCGAAAGCACTCGGATCGCTCCAATCGCACACCTCTCCGACACACTGCGCACGGCCGATCCGACGGGGCCCTCTTGGCCATCAGACTGCGATGCAGTTGGGATTTCCGTCGTTGTTCTCTTTGCCACAGCCACCTTCCATTCTCATGCCCGATTTTAGCCTATCCATCGTTCATCCGGTGCCCTCGAGTCGATGCAAACTGTTCCATTACGAGATCCTACGATTGGAATAGAGCAAAAAAGCCGATTCCGAAGCTTCATCGTCATAATCATTAAATTCTAAACGTCCCTCCATGCGATAAACCGAACGATGGGTAGTAGGTATCCATCATCGGGCCAGAAATGTCTTGCTAGCATTCTGGCCACTACTTACGCAAACAAGGGGAATCGTCGATGTTCCAAAAACGACGAGTGGATAGGAATGATCAAGCGGGTCCCGATCGTCTGGGAAGTAACCGGCGCTTGATCTGTATTGTGGTCTTGAGCCTAGGGATTCTACCGAGCGGCGGTTGCACTGCTGTCACGGGGATCAGCAACCTGTTCAAGTACAACAACGACATGAACGAGTACATCATGAGCAGCCGGGCTTACTCGATGTCGGGTAAGTCATGGCATTCGCGAAAACACTGCTTCGTCGATCAGAAGTATCTCAAGGACTTCCAACGTGGTTTCCGAGCTGGATACATGCAGGTAGCCGACAGTGGCAGTGGTTGCACACCCGCCTTTCCACCGGTGGAGTATTGGAATTGGATCTATCAGTCCGCCGAGGGCCAAGCGAGGGTAGCTGCTTGGTTCGCTGGTTTCCCTCACGGAGCCCAAGCGGCCGAGGAGGAGGGGGTCGGGATGTGGAATCAACTCCAGACTTCCTCGGCGATCCAAAAGCAGTACGTCGAGCACAATCGGATGCCTAGCCAGTACAACGGCCTGTATCCGGTTCCGCAGTTCGACCGCAACCGCTCGTTGATGTCACCTGCTCCTGAGGGTACTCCCCCGGTAGAGTACCTCGAATCGGAAGTCGTAGCTCCACAAATCGCACCGGTCCAGGGTCTTCCATCCCAGGCGATACCCTCATCGGTGATCCCTTCCCAAGTTATTCCAAACCCGGTAATCCCCGGACCCATCGGCCAACCTTAGGCCCACTCACATTGGCATTGTCGAGTGCGACCAGACGTCGCACGCACAAGGCTCCTGTGGCGGACTATTGAGTAAGCAACCTTACGAATGAAGTACAAGAATATGAGTATCAAAAAGAACTTCAAAACGCGGTCGATGAGTTGGCTTCAGCGAGCGAGCTCCTTGGGGCTAGCGATTCTCGGAATGCTGAGCGCCGGTTGTTCGACCATCACGCAACCGATCTCTGGAATTCCAGCACGGCGGATTCCTCCGCAGTTCCTGGCTCAGAGCAAAAACAACCTGGTTCCTTTGGACCCTGCACGTCTGTCTCAGGAACCTCCGCGAGATTATCTGCTCGATGACGGCGATATCCTCGGAATCTACATCGAAGGCATCTTGCCGTTTGTTCCCCCGGACCGTCCCCCTGAGCCGCCACCGGTGAACTTCCCAGACGCAACGAGCCAACTCGATCCGTCGTTGGGTTTTCCTATCGCGGTGATCAACGACGGAACGATCCAACTGCCGAATCTCGAGCCGATCAAAGTCCGAGGTCTGACGATCGATCAGACACGGGATTTGATCCGCAAATACTATCTCGACTCCGAGATCCTACGCGAATCGAGCCGACTGCAACCGATCGTGACCTTGATGAAGGAGCGAACCTACAATGTCATCGTCATCCGACAGGACATGGGCGCAGGTGCCACCGGAGGCGGAGGCGGAGCAGGTCAAGCTGGCTTCACAAGAGCTACCGACTACAGCGCCACGGGGCGAATGCTCAAGCTCAAGGCTTATCAAAACGACGTGCTCAACGCCTTGATGGAGTCGGGTGGTTTGCCCGGGGTCAACGCCAAGAACGAAGTGAAAATTCTGCGTGCCTCCCGAGCCGACCAACGCCGCCGTGACGAGTTCGTTCAACAGTTCTACCAACAGTACTACTGCAACCCAGACCCGTGCGGTTGCCCTCCGCCGCTCCCTGAAGACCCATCGATTCTGAAGATTCCATTGCGTCTGCCCCCTGGAACGATCCCTGAATTCGGTCCTGAAAACGTGGTCCTTGAGGATGGAGACATCGTCTACATCGAATCGCGAGATGCAGAAGTCTTCTACACTGGAGGGTTGTTGCCAGGCGGTGAATTCAAAATCCCTCGCGACTACGATCTCGACGTCCTGACGGCCATGGCCTTATCCGGTGGCGGGATCTCCCGGCAGCAAAATGGTGGCGGTGGTGGTGGAATGATGGGTGGTATCGGCGGAATGGTCGGACAGGTACCTCCAGGAATGCTCTACGTGCTTCGCAAGACACCTTGCAACGGCCAGATCACAATCGCAGTCGATTTAGCGAAAGCAAATCTCGACCCACGCGAACGGATCCTAGTTCAACCTGGAGACATTCTTGTCCTGCGATTCAAACCTAGTGAAGAGATATTGAACTTCAGCCTCGGAACATTCTTTACCTTCGGGATCCAGTACGCCCTAAGAGAACTGTAAACGCTGAGGTCTCTCGGACATCCTAAGACAGCCCGCAATGTGCGGGCTGTCTTGCTTTATAGAGTAGCCGACTCTTAGAAAGGCTATTTAGACATCAAATCCCTGGCCCGTTGCATGATCAAAATGCACTCGCGGCGATACGCGTCTTGACCAGCACTGTCCATCGCTCGCCCGAGCATCTTCTCCCATTGCATCTCCGGTGCAAGCTCGCTGCGACGCATGAGCAATCCAAACTCGGCCACACTCGTAGCCCAGTCGTAATCGCCTTGCTCGCCTTCATAAGCCCTCTGGTTTGCTACTTCCCCCAGAGTGAATTCCTGCTTGGTGCTTTCGTTCGACTCGGGTCGTTTCGATCGGATCTTCAGAAACATCCATTCGTTCGAAGCCTCGCCGAGCCCACCGGCAGCTCGCGGCGATTCCGGATTGCCTTTGGCGTATCGCAAATCGTCGACACTGCCTGGGATCGTTCCATCCTGACCGACCGGGACAATTTCGTACAAAGCCGTCACCCGATGACCGGCTCCAATCTCGCCAGCATCCTTCTTGTCGTTGTTGAAATCCGCAGCCGCCAACCTTCGATTCTCATATCCGATCAACCGATACGAATGAACCTTCGCAGGATTGAACTCCACCTGAATCTTCACATCCTTGGCCACCGTCATCAACGTGCCTGATAACTGCTCGGTCATCACCCGACGTGCCTCAAGCTCGCTGTCGACCATCGCATAAGTCCCATTGCCTTGGTTGGAGACCTGCTCCATCATCGAATCGTTGTAGTTGCCGATCCCATAGCCCAAGCAGGTCAAAAAGACATTGCTCTTGGCTTGCTCCTGCATCATCGATACCAAAGCCGGTGTCCCGGTGACTCCTACATTGAAATCACCGTCGGTGCACAAAACCACGCGATTGACACCACCCGGGATGAAGTTTTCTTTGGCGATCTTATAAGCCAATTCGATCCCCTGTCCGCCATTGGTCGATCCTCCGGACTGTAGCTCGTTGATCGATGCCAAAATTTGATCCTTGCGATCCCCACCGGTGCTGGGCAATACACATCCGGCCGCCCCCGCATACACGACGATCGCCACACGATCCTGCGGTCGCAACTGGGCTAACAAAAGCCCCAAGGTCTTTTTCACCAGAGGCAATTTGTTCGCATCGGCCATCGATCCCGACACGTCGATCAAAAAGACAAGATTCGAATTCGGACGCTCCTCATTGGCCACCTTCTTTGCCTGAATCGCGACTCGCACTAGCTTATGTTTGGAATTCCAAGGGCAATCGCCCATCCTCAGGTGCGCTGCAAAGGGCTCGTCACCCGCAGGGCCAGTGTAACCATAGTCAAAATAATTGAGCCACTCTTCGATCCGAATCGTTGCGGGTGGTGGAACCACTTTGTTCTCTAAAACGTACTGCCGTAACTTCGAATACGACGCCGTGTCGACATCGATCGAAAACGTCGACAAAGGCTCCTTGAGCACCGATTCAAATGGGGTCTCGGGCAGCGAATCGGATCGATCCCCAGCAGCCCGATCGGCATCAAGGCTTTCTTTGCGTCGACTCGGAACGTTCGATAAAAGCTCGTCTGGAAACTCGCGATCCCCACGAGCCATTCCTTCGTTTCCTTTTTCACCCAACCGATCCCTGGCAAGACCCATCAAATCAGAATGCGAATAGAAATCGCTCTTAGCGTCATTCGTCGGCGATACCCCAAGACCACCTCTAGGACTAGCTGGACTAGCTAGACCAGCCCCGAGTCCACTCCCAAGTCCACCCCCCGAAGGCATCCTCAGGAAGTCCGACGTTTTTTCTGCGTTCTTCCCCGAAGAATCCTTTGAGAACCGCAATTCGGAGGCTTGCTGTTTCTCTCGCTGTTCGACTTTTTGTTCGACCTGTTCGACAAGCTCCCGCGCGGCTTCCCCCTCTTGGAGCCTAGACATAAGCGCTTTATCGGGAGCGTTATACGAAAATTTATCCGCAGCTCCATTCAAAGTATCGCGGCTGCTTAAAACCACTGGATCACCTAACACCGGATTTCCTCCCGTGCCTGAGCTACGACCCCTTACCAAAGGGTCCACCTGACTTAGGCCATCATCATGCTCGACGATCTCTAGCGAGCGTTCAAATTTTTCTATGCTAGATGCAGGCGTTTGAGTTTTGGAACTCAATGTTCTAATAAAACGATCCCCAATGGGACGACTTGCCCAAAATGCAAAGCCACCCAATCCGGCCACAAGCCCCGTGGCCATCGCCATAAGAAATCGTCTCCTGCGATTCCTCTTGCTGACACTAGCATCGGCCGTGAGTATCGAGTCGGTCGATAGCATCGAGTCGGACGATGGCATCGAGTCGGACGATGGCAAAGTCGCCTTGGCCCTCTGGGTTTCATCAAAACCGACTTCCGAAGGGCTCGATGCAATCGCTTCTTGAATCCTGCTAGCTCGTGCCGGATCGAGTTCCAAACCCTCGGGTAACCTGCCGAGCTCTTGCTCAACTCTGTCTGCAACACGCCTTGTCGCTTCGACCTCCTTGTGACCCTCAGGATGCAGAACTAACCAAGCATCGACCGAAGCCCTTGTCGAATCGTCGAGCTCATCGAGTGCATAGGCCGTCAGATGCCATGGCTCAAAGACGTAGGTTACACTGGACGGATCCGAGGGGTTCGGCTCAGGATTGTGATTATTCGGATGGTGCTTATTTGGATTGTTGTTACTTGACATTTTGATCTCTATGGGATTTTTTAGTTGGAATCGGATCGAGTCCGTTGAGCTTCAGCAAACCGGGTCAACTCTGGGATTGACGATCCGGATTCATCGCGGCTCGCAGTTTCCCTAACGCTTGATGCAAGAGCACTCCTACATGAGAGACACTCAAGTCCATCACCTGTGCGATCTGCTTGTAGGAAAGACCTTGTCCTAACCTCAGAAGCACCGCCTCTTTCTCTAAAACCGGCAACCGACCGATGCTCGCTTCGAGCGACTCGCGCTGCTCCTTGGCTGCCATCGCGATCTGCGGATCGGCTTCCAACGATGCGATGCTCTCTGTCGCCAACTCATGTGATGAATGTGCCATGTGGGACTCCTGGCGATGGTGGTCCATCGCTATATTTCGACAAGTTTTGAACAACCAAGCATCGACATAGGACTCGACCTGCGCTCTCGAGGCCTTGCACAAGCGAAGAAACGCCTCCTGGACACAGTCCTGCGCCCGGTCGAAGTCGCCTCCGACAAGACGGCCGCAATAGGCAAGCAAAGGACGCTCAAGTCGGTCGAAAACCGATTTGAGCCATTCCGAATCGCTCTGGATGGAGTGTCCCTCTGATACCACAATGCAACCGTTACTCTGCTATTCAGTAAGGGCTCTGACTAGGCCCGTCGTCCCGTGCCGACACCCTATGAACGCTCAGGAGCCCCTTTTCTTAGTCGATTTTCGAAATTTTCTTAAAGTCCCCCACTCTTCGCGAATCGGCGCAGGCTCGTTACCATGATCCCTGGACCGAAATGCAACGTCTCTAACCACGAAACCCAAACACGAAACCCAAACCAATCCCACGAAACTATGGAACCCAAAGCCCCTCAGGTCGCTATTGTAACCGGCGGTGCGACCGGTATCGGATTCGGAATTGCAGAAGCACTCGCCAAAGCAGGACTTCGAGTCGCCATCGGCTCTCGTCGCAATGATGTCGTCCAACAAGCAGCCTCGCAATTGCGAGCCTCCGGCAACCATGACGTCATCGGACTGCCCCTCGATGTGACCGACCGTACCAGTGTCCAAGACTTCGTCGACCAAGTGCGCAAGCAATGGGACTCGATCGACGTCCTGGTCAATGCCGCAGGAGTGAACATCAAGAACCGTACGATCGGCCAAATGCGCCCTGAACAATGGGACGATGTCATGGCCATCAATGCAACCGGTGCCTACAACATGATCTACGCGACGCTTCCTCAAATGCGCACGCGTCATAGCGGTACCATTATCAACATCTCGAGTGTCACTGGAAAAAGAGCGTTGGCTCTCGGCGGGGTCGCTTACGCCGCCAGCAAATTTGCAATGACGGCCCTCGGTACCTGCGTGGCCAACGAAGTCGGCGTCGAAGGGATCCGCGTGACGAACATCTACCCCGGCGAAGTCGACACCCCCATCCTTGAACAACGCCCTGTTCCTGTATCCCAAGAGCAAAGGGAGTTGATTCTTCGTCCCAGCGACGTCGGCCAAGTCGTCGCGTCGATCATCGCGCTGCCGCCGCGTGTCCATATCCCCGAACTGGTCATCAAACCTGTCCATCAAGGATACGTCTAAAGTCCTCTCCGAATTCTAACGACCTACCATCGCCCAAAACGCGCCGCAATGCGGCGCGTTTTCGACTAGAATACGGCGGTGTTGCAAAAGCCAATTCTTTGGCCTCTAGGACTTCCACGCAATCAACCCTCCACGAATCAAGCTCTCATGATCCTCCCATCGCTTTTGAACCTCTCCGGGACTCTTGCGCACCGGCCCTGGGCCTGCTTGGCTTGGCTCCTGGTATGCTCGCTAAACCTAGCATGCTCGCTAAATCCTTGTGTTGCCCAAGACCAACTCTCGCAAGGAACCGTCCACTCCTTCAACCGCCAAGCGCTCAGCAAAACCTATTTCAGCGAAGGAGCCGGCGTCGGTGACCTCAACGCCGACGGAAAGCCGGACATCGTCTATGGCCCTTACTGGTTCGAAGGCCCCGAGTTCAAGGTTTCGCATGAAATCTACGAGCCTAAACCGCAACCGATGAACGCCTATGCAGACCACTTCTTTGCTTGGGTCCATGATTTCAACGCCGACGGATTCAACGATGTGCTGACCGTCGGATTCCCAGGTACCCCAGCATTCGTCTACGAGAACCCAGGCAAGTCAATCGCATCCCATGGACACTGGACCAAGCACCAAGTCTTCGATTGGGTATCCAACGAATCTCCTGCCTTCACCGATATAACCGGCGACGGAAAACCAGAACTCGTCTGCACACGTGCCGGGATGTTTGGATACGCCGAGCCATCGGGTACGAACTTCGAAGCTTGGAAGTTTACTCGCATCTCCGAAGTCGTCGCGCACGAACGCTTCGGGCACGCGCTGGGCGTGGGTGACGTCGACTCAGACGGCCATCTCGATGTGATGGCCAACAACGGTTGGTTCAAGAACCCTGGCCCTGACAAGCAGGGTTTATGGGATTTTGAAGCGGTCCCGTTTTGCCCAGGCGGGGCCGATATGTTCGCTTACGATGTCGATGCAGATGGGCTCAACGATGTGATCACCAGTCTCGATGCCCATGGCTATGGGCTCGTGTGGTGGCAGCAACAAAAGGGAACAGAAGGCCAACGGCAATTCAAACGCCACTTGATCATGGGAAGCAAACCCTCCGAGAACCCCTACGGAATCCATGTATCCGAACTCCACTCGGTCAAATTGGCCGATATCAATGGCGATGGACTCCAAGACATCGTCACCGGAAAAACCTATTGGTCCCATCATCGCCAAAGCGCCGACTGGGATGCTGGGGCCGTCGTCTATTGGTTCGAACTCCGCCGCTCTGAAAACGGAGTCGAGTGGATCCCACATCTAGCCGACGACTCGGCCGGAATCGGTCGTCAAATCGTCATTGCAGACGTCGATGGAAATCAATCGCCCGATATCGTCGTCGGCGGTATGCTCGGTTGCCATGTCCTGCGCCACGAGCAAAAGCAACTCGATGGAATCGCTTACGCAGCCTCCCGGCCGAAACCTCGCCGCGAACTCAAAGAGGATCTCTCGGGCATCGAAGCGGCCGCACACATGACCGTACCCGAAGGCTTTCACGTCCAACTCGCCGCAGGGGAACCCCAAGTCCACCAGCCGGTCGCCATGGCCTTTGACCACCGAGGACGACTGTGGGTCGCCGAAGCTTACACCTACCCCAAACGCGCTCCCGAAGGGCAGGGGATCGATCAGATCGTCATCCTCGAGGACACCGATCAAGACGGTGTTTTTGATTCCCGAAAACCCTTCATCGAAGGACTGAACCTCGTCAGCGGCCTAGAAGTCGGCTTCGGTGGCGTTTGGGTCGGCGCAGCTCCATACTTGATGTTTATCCCCGATGCCGACGGTGACGATGTTCCCGACGGCAAACCTCAAATCCTCTTAGATGGATTCGGATACCAAGACACCCACGAGACGCTCAACGCGCTGAACTGGGGACCCGATGGTTGGCTCTACGGATGCCACGGTGTTTTTACGCACAGCAAAGTCGGCAAGCCCGGGACCCCCGAGAACCAACGAACACCGATGAACGCCGCTGTCTGGAGATACCATCCGACCCAACACCGCTTCGAAGTCTTCGCCTGGGGAACCTCCAATCCATGGGGGGTCGATTTCAATGACCACGGCCAAGCCTTCATCACAGCCTGCGTGATCCCGCACCTGTACCATGTCATCCAAGGAGCACACTACCAGCGTCAAGCCGGCGAGCATTTCAACCGTTACGCCTACTCGGACATCAAAACCATCGCCGATCACCTGCACTACGCTGGAAGTATCGGCGACCACGCTTGGTGGGGCCACGAACCGGGCATTCAAGACGACACCTCCGATGCAGGAGGTGGACACGCCCACTGTGGTGCGATGATCTACCTCGGAGACAATTGGCCCGATCGGTATCGCAACCAGATCTTCTTCAACAACATCCATGGAAACCGGGTCAACATGGATCGGTTGGTTCGTGAAGGGAGCGGCTACGTCGGAAAACATGGCGACGATCTACTCATGTCCAACGACCGGTGGTTCCGCGGGATCAACCTGCGGACCGGTCCAGATGGCTCTGCCTATCTGATCGACTGGTACGATCGAAACGCATGCCACCGCGTCAATCCAGAAATCTGGGATCGTACCAACGGCCGTGTCTACAATATCGCTTACGGAGTCCCTCAACGCCAACAAGTCGACTTGTCCAAACTATCCGACGAGGACTTAGCCGAACTGGCTTGGCATAAGAACGATTGGTTCGTTCGGGTCTCTCGCCGACTCCTTCAGCAACGAGCCGCTGCGGGAAAAATGGACACCGCTGGAGTCCAAAGCCAGATCGACAAGCTTCTTTTAAGCGATCAAGAAACGCGAGTCCTGCGCGGAATTTGGTTGGCTCACGCAACAGGCCTGCTCGACGACACAAAACTCCAATCCCTCTTGAGCCATCCCTCCCCCTACGCCGTCGCCTGGGCTATCCAGTTGCTCTGTGAGGACAAACAAGTCCCTCCAAAGGCTCTTGAACTCTTCGCGGAACTTGCAGCGAGCAAGCAATCCGACCCCATCGTCCGATTGTATCTAGCCTCAGCAATCAACCGACTGGATCCTCAAGAGCGCTGGGGAATCGCCCAAGGACTCGTGGATCACCAAGCGGACGCCAAGGACAAAAACATTCCCCTAGTGGCTTGGTACGGCATCGAACCGTTGGTGGCTCTGGACCCCAAGCGGGCCTTGGAATTGGCCAGCAACAGCAAGATCGAACAGATCGAACAGTACATCGTTCGAAGGGCCGCCTCGGACCCTCAAGGCCTCGAAGCACTCGTTGCCGAGTTGGTCAACTGGCCTGCCCCAAAGCAAGCCGATACCCTCGAGCAAATCCTCCAATCGATGGAAGGGCGCGTCAATGTACCCCAACCCATGAATTGGAAAGATGCCTACGTGCGACTCGCCAAAGCCGACTCGCCAGAGATCCAGGAACTTGCTCTCCGCGCTGCGGTCGCTTTCGGTGACCAACGCGCCTTTCCTCAACTCCGCGAACGACTCGTAGACAAATCCAGACCTCTGGAGCAACGCAAGCAGGCCCTGGATATTCTCGTCAAAGGACGCGACAAAGAACTCGCACCGAGCCTCTATGCCGTCTTGGATACCGAAGCCCTCCAGTCTTCTGCCATCCGAGCCCTTTCGGCCGTGGCCGATACAAACACCCCCGATACACTGCTCGGACTCTACACCCAATTCAATAAAACGGCTCGCGAAGATGCGATCGCAACGCTCGTTTCTCGGGCACCTTTCGCCGAAAAACTCCTCAACGCAGTCGATTCCGGAAAAATCGCAAGATCCGATATCCACGCTTTCCATGTACGCCAAATGGTCAGCCTCAACGACAAGCCCCTGGTCGATCGAATCAACCAATCCTGGGGCAAAGTCGGGACCTCCTCCGAAGAACAAAAACAAGCGATCGAAAAATACAAATCGCAACTCCCAAAAAATGTTCTTGCTAAAGCCGATCTGAGCCAAGGCCGCTTGCTGTTCAATAAGCACTGCATGGCATGCCATCAACTCTTCGGCGAGGGCCAAAAAGTCGGCCCCGATCTGACTGGCTCGAACCGGGCGGACCTGAACTACATTCTCGAAAACCTCGTTGCCCCCAACGCGGTCGTCGGCAAAGACTATCAAATGACGCTCCTGCAACTCAACGATGGACGGGTCCTCTCTGGATTGATCACCAAAGAAACCGATAGCGCACTGACGCTCAAAACCATCAATGATCTCGTCGTCGTCCCCAAAGACGAAATCGATCAGCGCAAACTCTCGGAACTCTCGCTCATGCCCAACGGCCTGCTCGAACAAATGCAACCCGAGGAAATCCGCGATATCATCGGGTACCTGGCCAGCCCAACCCAAGCCCCCTTGCGCGGTCCCCGACCTGATTTCACCCCCCAAGGAACCGTGCCCGGAGCGATCGAAGCCGAAACGATGAAGGTCCTTCAGAAGTCCAGGGGAATCACCCAGGGCCAAGACATGCGAGCTTTCCCCAAAGATCGTTGGAGCTCCAATAACCACCTCTGGTGGACCGGAGCACAGCCCAACGACTCCCTGAGCCTAGAATTCGAAATCCCCAAAGAAGGTAAGTTCGAACCCCAAATCGTCCTGACCAAAGCCCGCGACTATGCCATCATCCAACTGCTCGTCGATGATGTCCCCCTCGGCGATCCCATCGACGGTTTCAACGCACCGGAAGTCATCACCACCGGCATCGTCAAACTACCCGCCAGGGAATGGACCCAGGGCAAGCACACCCTCAAGATCCAGATCCTCGGCAAGAACGCCGATGCCGTCCCGGGCTACATGGTCGGCATCGACTTTCTGCGATTCCTGCCCGTTGGATACTGAGCCAACAGAAGCCTAAATCAAAACCGGTTTTTGAAGCTTGCGCCGAATCGGAACCCATTGGCCCACATGCATCATCGTGTGGGCCACCAGGACTACGGCCAAACTGCCGATCGTCGGGAACTTGCCCCTCCAAGCCTCCGGACTCGGTTGGTCAAGGTCCGCTTCGCTCAAACGATCGATCGCCGCAAAGATCGCATCGTCGAGCTTGCTGAATAGCGCCACGTACTGATCCTTGGTCAAAAAATCCTTAGGATCGTCACTGCCACTATTCGACTTGCCATGCTTTTGATCAAAGCCCTCGGGCAAGCTCGGAGCCGCATCGGGCAAGACCGCATTGAGGATGCTGGTATTCGAACTGATCAAGTGCCCGAGTTGCCAAGCGATGTGGTTGCAACCTGGACCGGGACGAAGCATCAACTCCTCATCGGTCAAATCGCTGACATAGCTCGAATAGACCCTCTGCGACATCTTCAACGATGCCTTCAATACTTCTTGAGCTCTCATTTCTTCCCTCTTCTGAATATCTCTTTGTGAGACTGGTCAAAATACACAAGATACAACGATGGGGATTCTAACCGCTTGCCTTGCCTTTGGAAAACGGCTCCCTAGGATTACAAAACACGCGGCAAGTTTTTGAAAAAACGGACAAAGCAATCTCAGTGTTGCTAGCAATCAACCCGAGCGTTGAGGGCCTTTTTGTCAGTGCTTTTGAGAAAAACCGCGTCTTTAGGAGTCTTATATCCAGGATGGAACGTCAGTTGCTACTCCCTTTGGCTAGTCCCACTTTCTAGCTGTTCTCAGGCACCCAACGGTTGCTTGAAGTGACAGAATTCCACGGAGGTAAGAATAATGCTCGTTCTTTTCACATGCTACATGCTGCTCCATGCGATCCGAGGACGATCGCAGTTGCTAGCGGTCCTGCTGGGAACCGTTCTCGGAACCCATGCGGCAGGCCAAGTCACCTTTGATGTCAATGCGTCGGCTGCAGTCCGCCCCCTTTGTGCTCACACGGCTTTCTCGCGAGCACCCAACTCCAGGCTCGTGGCCGTCGAACTCGATGTCTCGACATTCTTCCAGCCAGGCACAGAACAGACGATCAAAGAGGTCATGGTCCAAGCCGTCTGTCGCAGAGAAGAAGTCGTCGTCGTCGACTATTCCCCTCGTACTGAACTGCATTCAGACATCGATGGTCCCCTCCAAGTGATGCAAGAAAAGGACCAGACTCGCGATGCGAACCTCCAAGGCTTTGGGGCTTACCCAGCCATCGGTGGACTATCGGGAGCTTGGAACCAATCCGATTACCAAACCCAAAGCGTTCAATTCCTCCAAAGGCCAGCCAGGGAACTGACCGTCGCCTCTGGAACCATCCAACGCCAACGGGGTGTTTACTTCAAATTGCGACCCAACAGCCAGACGACCCTCGAAGGCTCTCGAACCCTGGGGATCCTACTGAGCGTTCCAGAGAATTGGCGCGCGGACCTGATGGATGTGACACTCCAAGCCGTCGGTATGGAACCCCCTCATTTCCGTCGCGAATCGGTGATCGCACGGCAATCGCTTGTCGTCGCTCTGTACCAAGAAAACGATACGGTCGCCTCGCAAGCCGCCGCCGAGTACGTACGGCAACAAGCGAATCTTATCCGCTCGGTCAAACTCTACTCCAAAACGATCCAACAACGAAACTTTCCGACGCCGTTCCATAAGCTTGGAGCCAAACTCGAATTGTACGAACCAGATGTTCCCGACGATTGGCTCGAGTCGATCGTCTATAAACCAGGTGCGTTCCATCACACCCGACTCTCGGCACTGCCGGTCGATGTCCGCGTGGCGATCATGAATTTCCAAGACCAGAAAGTTCGCATGGAAACGCTCTCGGGTGCTCAGCCACGAATCGGCTCAGGATTGCACTCTAGACCCACCAATCCTGCCAATCCATCAAGCACTTCGCAGTCCTATACGCTCGGTTATCGACCCGGAGTCCAAGGATCGAGCAACCGCTAGAGGATCACCGTCTTGCTGGCTTCTCCGGCGATCTCCCTGACAAACCTCGGAGTCGCATAGCCGGACAACTCCGTACGCAATCGAGCGACGATCGATTCACCGAGTTGCTCGTCGCACTCAAAGTGGGCTGTACCGGCCACACGGTCTAGTTGGTGCAAGTAATAAGGCACGACACCTGCATCGGCCAAGCCTTTGCACAAATCGCGTTGAGACTCAAACGTATCGTTGACTCCTCGAAGCAGTACCGCTTGATTGAGCAAAATCGCACCCGAGCGGCGAAGACGCTGGCAAACCTCGACCAACGGACCATCGATCTCACGCGCATGGTTCACATGCAAAACGATCCACACCGGTTTGCCCTCCGGACCGAAGGCAATCGCTTCGAGGCGTTCGAGAAAATCCGAATCGATCCTGCTTGGAATCATCACCGGAAATCGGGTGTGGATTCGGACTCGCGAAACATGCGATAGGCTCGCAACGCGCCCGAGCAACCCAAAAAGCTTGGCATTCCCGAGCGAGAGTGGATCTCCACCCGAGAGGATCACTTCATCGATCTGAGGGTTTTTCTCAAGGTATCTCAGCGACTCATCCCACTGAGCCAGACTCGCCGGAGAATCTTCGTAGGGGTAATGACGGCGAAAGCAGTACCTGCAATGCACGGCACACAAGCCCGTTGCAATCAGCAGAGCTCTCGATTGGTACTTGTGGAGAATCCCAGGCAGACGCGCCGAGGGACCGTCACCTACCGCATCCAGACCGAATCCATCGACCTGCAAGTTCTCCTCGGCCCGGGGTAAGACCTGCGCGAGCAATGGATCCCTCGGGTTCCCAACCTCCATCCGCTGGACGTACTCGCGTGGAACCAAAAGAGGGAAACTAGATGTCGCATCGAGACCCGGCAATTCCTCCCTACTCAAACCCAGCATGCCGAGCAACTCATCCAAAGAGCGAACCGCTTGGCGAAGCGATGTTTGCCAAGTCGCAACGGGTTGTGCTGCAGGTCCTGCAGGTCCTGCGTCCGCCGCAGGTCCAGGTGACCGATCAAATTCCATCGGAGATATCCGCTTGCTTGAGCCTCGGAGAGTACTCATTGATCACATAGAGCAATCCAGCAACACAAAACGGAATCAGGTAGTAGATGATCCGGAACATGATCACTGCGCAGAGGATCGAACCCTTGCGATCGTCGGTCGGCCCCTCCAAAAAGGCGATCAATATCCCTTCGAGCAACCCATACCCACCGGGCACGTGCGTCAAGACGGCTGCGATTTGCGCCGTCAAATAAGCGATCAAGACGGTCGAAAAATTGATCTTATCCGGACCGACGATGTCCGGTGGAAGCAGCACGTATAGGGTCGCTGTGGCGAGCAAAAAATCCAATGCCGAAACGACCAACTGCATGGCCGATAATCGAAAGGGTGGCAGAGCGATCGAAAGCCCCTTGAACCGTATCGGCTTTCGAATGAACAAGCAAGCGCCCAGGTAAGCAGCCACGCAGCCCAAAAAGATGGCTCCGAACATGTGCTGACTCAACTCGATATCCCCAAATAGCTTCGACTCGATCTTGAAGAACTCCTGTACCGACGGAGGCAAGTGGATCGGCAACGCCAAGAACGCGACGCCAGCGAGCAAAAACAAACCCAACCAAAAAGTCACCGATAAGATCGATACGAGCCCGATGATCTCCATGGTGCTAAAGCCCCATTTCGAATACATCCGATACCTTGCAAGATTCCCTCCGAAAAGCCATCCGAGGACATTGCCTGACGCGTAGCCAACGATCGCCCCGGCCATCATCCTCGGGAACGATAACTGCTTCTTCATGAAACGAATCGCAATCCAATCGTATCCGGTCAATATCAAATAGTTGATCGCCGTAAGCAACAAAGCACCGACGATGTGAGACGTCGGTAAATTGTCAAAGCCCCTTTGAACGTCGTCCCAAGTCACCCCCTTGAGCTTCTTGGACACAAACCAAATCGCAATGACCATCACCGCGATGACGGCAGTGAACTTGAACCCATCGCCAAAACGGCCAAGGATCGATCCGGCACCATTTCCATCCCCGGGCACCATCGTCGGCGCATAAGGAGACTCGGATTGCGGTTCTTGGTCGGTTTGATCAGGAAAGGCCATGGAAGCTCATCGAAGTAAGGACGTTCTCATCCAGGGAAACAGTATAGCTCCACAACCGAGTTTCGCCGAGTCTTATGCGCCCTTTCCCGAACAAGCCGCCGAAAGCTCTGGATTTGTGCCGACCGGCCTATGGGGAGATAGAGAATACAGGCAATCTTTTAGAGTCGAATCGAAAACTTCGGTTTTTCGCTCTCTGCGGTCCGATACCGACAGACAGCAGTGGTTTTACGTTCCCCCATCCTTCTGCCCAAAAACGGGTTTTCCCGAAGAAATATCTATGCGCAGCGACCATCGAATTGCCCGATGCTTCCTCACCCTCGGACTTGCACCCCTAGGATTGCTCGTCGCACTGACTCTACCAAGCCTGGCTCAATCCCGTGGCGATATCGTCGTGCCAGGCACAGGTGTCCAACTGAATCAAGTCGGCGATGACTTCGAGGAGGAATCTTGGGATTTTATCCCCAACAACCCCAAAAGCACCGAGGATATCGATGAAAACCAACGTCAACCGATGGGCAAATCGACCAATGGCCGTTGGTACGAGGGGGCCAAACGGGGACATCCAGACATCGTCAAGCGGGTCCCGACTCCCCCTGGCGGGCTTCCCGGTAGCCAAGGCTCCATGTTGATGAAGTCCCTTTACACAGGGATACCCAACCGTCCGAGCAACAAAATGCACCAGGACGACTTTATCTGCAACGTCCAATACCGACTTGGGGGCACCTTGAAAGTCTCTCAATCCCCAAATGTCACCACCCGTGTCTTCATCCCACCTTTGGACGAGTGGGAAAAACGCAACGGCCCCCACTTCGCCTTCCGGGCAGCCGTCGAAACGACCATCATGGAAAACAAATCCAAGTTCCTCTTTTCGAGCAAATCCCAAAAGGATGAAGTCTACTGGCCCGGTTTGTTCATCCTCCGAGGCACCAAACAAGTCGAGGGCAAAAACGTCCCCTACGCGTATTTCCGTGTGCGTGCCGACCGCAACGGCGGCGATTTCCTAGGCCCTGAGATCCCCGAGACCGGATGGTGGACCCTCGGACTCTCTTTCACTCCCGACGGTCTGGTGCATTACTTCGCCCGCCAAGGGGTCGAAGAACTCCGTCGCGAAGACTACATCGCAACCTCGATGCCCTATGGCTACCGATGCGAAGAACTGCGATCCTTCTTTTACAACGTGGTCAATGGCGACAACGGCCGGGATTGGACCACCGATTGGATCGTCGATGACCCAAAGCTCTACATTCTACAAACACCTCGAATGGCCAAAAAGTAAGATCCGCCCAGAGCATTTCTCTCTGTGGTCTCTGTGGTCTCTGTGTTTCCCTGTTTTTTCTTTTAGCGAAAAAACGCGGAGATGGGTGAAATCCGTGAGCAACCAAGCAGCCGGATCTCTGCGGGAGATCCACTACCTTTGCGCCCTTGCACCTATGCGCCTTCGCGTTCTCTTCTTCCAAGCAGCCGGATCTCTACGGGAGATCCACTACCTTTGCGCCCTTGCACCTTTGAGCCTTTGCGTTCTCTTCTTCCAAGCAGCCGGATCTCTACGGGAGATCCACTACCTTTGCGCCTTTGCGCCTTTGCGTTCTCTTCTTCCAAGCAGCCGGATCTCTACGGGAGATCCACTACCTTTGCGTTGATTTCTTCTATCTATTTCTTGTAGGACTCTTCAAAGAGCTTCTGCTGTGATGACACTCCACCTAGCTCGGCCTGAGCTTGCTGAAGCCTCGTCATCACCGCATCGAGGGCTTGCTGTTGCGGTGCCATCTCCTTGGCCAAGTTGTTCTTGGCCTCCTGAGTGGCGACCATCATCGCCTGTAGCTCCGCCAACTGCTTCTCGAGTTGAGCGATCGCCGCTTGCGTCTGATCCATCTTGGATTTGACCGCCGTCAGGTTGTTTTGGATCGGCTGTGCCTCGGCATTGACCTGAGCGATGGCTTGTTCTATAGCGGTCTTCTTGAGAGCGAATTCATTCGCCAATCCGTTGAAGCGAGCAAGCTCTTGCTCCAGGGCTGCGATCTCTGCGGCAAGTCCATTGGCCACTGCGTTGGCGCCGTCGGCCTTGGCTTGTGCAGCAACCTGCTTGTCGGTTGCTACCTTCAACTCGGCGACCAATTCCTCCATGCGCTTGTCGGCCGCAGCTTTGGTCGTAATGAGCTCGGCAAGCTTCGCCATCGCATCGGCATATTCTTTGCTCTTGGCCGCGTTGGCTACAGAAAGCTCGGCGATCTCTTTGTCCTTTTGTGCTTTCTCCGCATTGAGGGCATTGAGCTCATTGGTGAGTTGAGTCACTACAGCCGCTTTGGCCTCGACCGCTTTGCCAGCTTCGGCGATCTGAGCGTCGAGGGCCGCAGGATCAGGGACTTGGCCCTCCTTCTGCTTTTGCAAAGCGACCAGCGCGTCATCGGCCTGCTTCTTTTCAGCAGCGGTTTGAGTGACTTGAGCCGTCTTGGCCGCAATCCCCTCTGCGGTCTTGGCAACCTCGGCCTGCTTGGCCGCAATTTGAGTTGCGTAGGTATCGACCATGACCTTCAGTTGGTTCGATCCATTGGTCAGCTCGGTGATCTGTGCGACGTAAGTCGCAATGAGGCTCTGATGATCGGTGTTGGCTTTTTGGACCGCGGCGGTTTGAGCGGCTTGCTGCGTCAGTTCTGCCGTAGCTGCTTGGGCCACCGCAGCCAATTGCACATGGCGCTCTTTGTTCGAAGCGACCGACATCTCCAGAGTGACCGGGTTGGCTGCAAGGCGCTTCTCGTCCTTCGGGTCCGCACGCAACCAAACCCGGACGTTACCTAACCAATCCCCAGAAACCACATGCTTTGAATCGACGGTGATGGCGACTTCTTGGCCGGCCTCGTCCAAGGCAGGCATCTCACCGGCCGCATTCCCGGCGGCATCCCAAATCTTGACCTTGCGATCCTTGCCCGTCGAGACCATCACACCATCATTGGAGATGGCGATTGCAGCAGCCCCACCCGGATGCGCATCCCAGGACTTCAAAAGCTTGCTCTCATTCATATCCCACATCTTGAGGGTCCCGTCGAGCGAGGCGCTGACGACGGCCCCGGAATCGGGCCTCCAGGCCAAAGAGCGGATCTCGTTCTTATGGGCTTGCAAGTCTGCGTACATCTTGCCCGTCGCCGATTCCCAAATCATCAACCCCGCTGCACGGTCGGCCGTTGCCAACAACAACCCATCAGGACTGAATCGCACCGCGTAGATCCAATCGGTGTGCTTCTTCTGCTCCCACTTGAGCTCTCCGGTGAGGGTGTCGTAGACGCGGACCATCTTCTGTGGACCGGCAAGAGCGATCAGGCGGTTGTCATCACTGATGTCGGCAGCCATCACAATATCCAGCTCATCGCCAACCTTGGCGATCCGATTCCCGGTGGAAATTTCGCATAAAACGGCAAAGCCGTCGACGCTGTGACGACCGCCACCGATCAAAATCAACTTGCCGTCACGCGAAAAGGTGATCGACTGAGGCTCTCCTTCTGGGAAAGGCAAGATACCGAGCAGTTGGCCTGTCATCGAATGGTACAAGGCGACTTGGCGCTGACCGCCTACGGCGATCAAAGGGGACCAAGGTGCTGCGCCTAGGGCCGAGATCGAAGAAGCCTTGGCGGTGTACAGCGGTGTCTGCTTCAATACCGTCGATGGCATCGGGGGTGGGCCCTCGGGCCTCCCGGCTGCGGCAACGCTGATCGCGGCAGCACTTGCCATCGGCTTTCGTATCGCCGAGCCACTGTTCTCTGGCATCCCTTGCTCGATCCAGGTCTTGAGAAGATCGATCTTCGCCTGAGCGATCTTGTCCTGCATCGGGGGCATCGTCGGCTGCTCTTTGTGCGCTGTCAAAGCATAAAGCCTCGACGAATCCAGATCCCCGGAAACCAAGACCTCTCCGCTACTCCCCCCGGCCATGGTCGCTTGGAAGTTCTCCAACGACAACCCGCCCTTTTTGGCGTTGTTGTTATGGCAAGAAGAACAGTGCTCTCGAAAGATGGGCTTGATGTGGTCTTCGTACGTAATCTTCGCGGGCTCTTGGGCCCAAAGCGAGGAAGCACAAGCCACCGCCAAGACGGGAGCCAAAGCACGGCTAGCCACGGCGGTTATAAACGGATTCGTGTCGATGCGCATCGGATATCTTCAACGGTTGGTGTCGACTTAGTGATTGAAAATGAACTCGCGGCTATTGAGAACCGCCCAGAACACATCTTGGAGTCCTTGATCGGGGTTGCCTGACTCGCTGATCATCTGCATGAGCCTAGCTCGCTCTCCCTCGGTCGGTTTGCGGGATAAACAACGCACGTAGATCTTCTCGATGATCCCTTCGGGACTGAGCCCTTCCTTCTTCCAGGCTGGAATGAGTTGCCCCTGATTGATCTTGCCGCTGACGGAACCTCCATTGATCAAATGAAGTGCCTGGGAAAGCGATGGGTCCGTTGTGGCCTCCTCGGCACAGACCGTCGTTCGAGCACTGCGGCCGAATGTGGTAAGGAAATAATTGCTGGTAGCTCCGTCAGCGATTTGCACAGCGCGTGCACCGACGGGCAATCCCCGGAACTTCTCTTTGGTCATGGTGACCTGAGAGATGCAATCGAGCATGTTCTCTGCGGGAATTCGACGAACCGTAGCGTGCGAGTAGTTCCGCAAATCCTCTTCGTTGCCAGGGACCGGAATCGTCGTGCGCTGGTAGGTCTTCGAATTGCAAATGTCGCGCACCAACTGCTTGATGTCGTACTTGTACTCGATCAACTTGGCACCGAGCGTATCGAGCAACTCAGGGTTGCTCGCAGGGTTACTTGCTCGGAAATCGTCCACAGGATTGACGATCCCCACGCCGGTGAAGTGTGCCCAAATCCGGTTCGATACACTCTTGGCGAAGAAGGGGTTTTCATTGCTGGTCATCCATTCGGCCAAGACGACCCGTCGGTCTTTCCCGTCGGTCGCTGCTGGGCCTCCGCCTAAAAACCGGGGCTTGACCACCGCTCCGCCAACCGGGTGATTCACTTCTCCACCACCGCCATTGAAGACCAATATCTGTCGGTAATCTTCACTCTGCTTGCGGCCTACCTGGGAAAAGAACGCGGCGAATCCATAGTAATCGTCCATCGTCCATCGGTCGAAGGGATGATTGTGGCACTGGGCGCACTGGGTGCGAATCCCCATGAAAACCTGAGCCACATTCTCGGACATCTTCAATCGGTCCTGCTCGACTTGATAAAAGTTCGTCGCTGGATTTTGGAACGTCCCACCGGTGGCCGTGAGCAACTCTCGGACGATCTTATCCAATGGGGTATTCGAAGCGATCTGATTGATAAGCCAGTTGTAGTAGAGATAAGCAGCCTTGTAACTGACCTGATTGTTGCTCTTGATCATCAAGAGGTCGGCCCACTTCATCGCCCAGATCTCGCTGAACTCCTTGCGACCCAAAAGGGTCTCGATCAACGCAGCCCGCTTGTTCGGATCGGCATTGGCTAGAAACCCTACGGTCTCCTCCTCGGTCGGAAGCAATCCAGTGATGTCCACCGTAGCCCGACGCACAAACTCTTCATCGGTGCAAAGCCCACTGGCTGGCAAACGCAACTTCAAGAGTTTCGCATCGACCAACGCATCGATGTAGCTTCCCTGACTCGGCTTGTACTCATACTGCATTCCAGCCGGCAGCGCTAAGACTTGGGTTCCCACCGTATGCGTATCGAAACGGGCCATCACAAAAGCCTCGCCTCGAACCCCGCTCGTGACGGTCCCGTCGGCGTCGACCGCACCCGTCCGCTCGTTGTTGGTGGTGAAACCAGCAAGATCCCAAACGTCCCGCTGAGTCCCATCGGCATAGGTCGCTACTGCGACGATTCGCTGCTTGGCTCCCTCACCCTCCATGACCGCTTGGGATGGATACACATCGACCTTGGTCACCGCAGGGGGCCTAGCAGCATCGGCAAGAGCACCTGCCTGAAGCCACGCCAAAACGGTTTGGTAATGCTTGCTCCCAGGCTCGATCTTCTTGCCCCCGGAATGCTGTACCGATCCGGTCGCCTTGAGAAGCAACAAACTTTGGTCCGGTACGGCCAAGTTGATGCGGCGAATCCCAATCTCACGCGTGATCCGCTGATAATCCCCAAGCGGGTCAAACCCGAATAGACTCAAACGAAATCCGTCCTTGCCTCGCGCCGCACCATGACACGACCCGGTATTGCAACCGACCTTGGTGAAAATCGGCATAATGTCGCGCTCGAACTCAACCTTGCGAGCGGTCTGACTTTGCGTGATCTCCAAGGCCGATCGTGTCTCCATGCCATTCCAGGTCCCGACCAACTGCGTGGCTCCATCGGCCAGCGGATAAAGGACCAGATTCTCCAATTTGGCAACCGCTGGATTCTCAAGCTTCCACTGGACTTGATCCGTCACATCGACCGTGATCCCATCGGCTCGGGTCGCGACTGCAACGATATGCTGCAAGTCGTTCTGCGCACTGATCTTGATCGATGGCGGATAGACGGACAACGATTGATAGACCACCGGTGCGGCGACTGCTGGCGCGGGTGCTGGTGCCGGTGCCGGCTCTGCTGGCGCCGGTGCTGCTGGCTCTTGGCCCAAACCCACCCATGGGCAGGCGCCAAGAGCCCACAGGGCCAAACTGCCAGTCAAAAACATTGACTTCGCAAAATTAAAAGTTCGCATGTTCGGTGATTCGGAAAGGGTAAATTTGCGACGAGTTATTGTTTAATACCTTTTTGCTGACGTAGCTGCTCCAATCGGCTCAGCGGTTTGTCGGCAGGTGCAGCAGGGGCTGGAGTCGGCATCGGCATCGGGGCAGCAGCCGCCGGGGCAGGGGGGGGCGCCACGGGCACATCGATCTGCACCTCGGCATTCCCATTGGTCTGTGAGATCAACCCCTTGTCACTCGTGACGGTCCCTCGGCATACCAAGGTCTTGTAGTTACCAGCCCGGGTCTCGGCCGGAATCGTCAGTGGGAAGACCAACTGCTTGGCGTCTGCGGCTACCGTGATTTTCGCTGTTGCGCAAGTCGTCCCAGGGGGGAGTCCCAGCAGCTCGACTTCCACGGTTCCCTCGGCAGGTCGCTTAAGCTCGATTCCAACGACGACATCAGCGGGCTTGCCCTGCTCGGCCATCGTCTTGGCAAACTTGAATTGGAACAAAGCATCCTGCACATCCAACTCGACAAACTCCGATGCGATCGTCACGGGTCCAAAACCGCTGTCGGTTGTCGCCAAAACCAATATCGGTGACTTGCGAATCGCCGCACCGTTGTTGGCTGTAATATTCATCTGCACCGTCGACTGATCGCCAGGAATCGTCACCGGCGATGCTCCGATCCCGGCAGGCGCCGTGAGGATTCTCAAGTTGATCGGCTTGTCGAACCCAGGATTGCGTTTGGCATTGATCGTCAAGCTCATCGAACCGTTGCGTACGATCGGGACCTGTGGCTGGACGAGTTCGATATCAAAAGGGACTGCATCGACAATGTTGACGGCTAAACGATCGTGCCACATTCCCCAAACATCGACGTTGTTCTGGCCTCGGATAAGCTGAGTTCGTTGGTTTAAAAAACCGGTCAACGTGCGTTCTGGGGAGACGACCAAGCTGGCCGACAGATCGACGAGCTTCGATGCGTTGGCCGCATCGCCTGGAGCTCGGAATATCATTTGGATCAAGCTTTGATCGGCGACGACTAAGCCGTCGGAATGGGTGGCCCCGGCAGGCAAATCTGGAACGCTGATGCGACCCTCACCACCGACATTCTTGCGGGCCAAGTTGGCTTCGATCGCCATTCGTGCGCCCTTGGGGATATTGACCACTTGGGCAACATAACGCTCCTGCTCGTTGACGGTCGTTCCAATCTCCGCCTCGGCCGCTGCGACCTCGACGCGGTACACAAAGTGCTTGCCTCCACGTCCAAGGTGATCCGAAACACAAACGGCATACTTGCCGTCCTCGGGAACTTTGAAACTCAAATAACTATCTGGACCTCCTTGGTCATCATTGGAAGCCAATCCGCCCCCACCGACCTTGAAGATCTGAAGCACCGGATCGACCTGGGATCGCAGGGGAGATCTCGCATGCACCGAGATATCGAGCTGCTGATCCTTTTTAGCTTCGATCACCCAATAGTCTCGGTCTTGCTCGGTCTCAAGGATTCCGTTGAAAGCCACCGGAACAGGATGCGATGTGGGAATCGCGTTGTAATCGGAGTTCGGTTCGGTCTCCAAGACGTTCGGCAGCGAGTTGACCCGTAGCATGTTTGGCGAAGGTGCGATCAGGCCGCCTTGTTGCGACCAAACCCCTGCGGATTTCGTTCGAGCATCGGCAGGGATATCAAAGGTCTCTTGCCAGGTATTTCCTAACAAATCAATGCAAGTTGCGGTCAATGGTTGCCCGGCAGGTCCACCCGAAGGCAGGATCGCCACAGGTCTTGGATACCCGCCGACGTGCAAACGGTACTTGCACTGATCGTTCCCACCAAAACTGCTTTCGCGAACTTCGATGATGTATCGGCCCTTGGCCGGTGCGACCATCGAACACAAACAATCCTGCTGCAAAAAGACCGAGTCATCGCTCGCGGTGATCTCAAAGCGATTGGCATCGTAGATCGCGACATAAGGATCGAAGAAGTTGTTCAGGTAGGCATGCCGCAGCCCTTCGAGCTCCACGTTCAGTCGTTGGCCGGCTTCGAGCTCAACCGAAAAATAATCGACATCTTCATTGAGAACCACTCCGTCGATCGTCGTGTTGATCGCGATCTCCTGAGCCTTGATAAACTCGCTGTTCGGCTCGGTCTCAACGAGCGTCGGTAAAGCCGAAACGCCAAAGAGACGCAGATTGCTTGTACCACTCGCAGTGACGACTCGAAAGGGATGCAACTGGGGCTTGGCATCGACCGCTGCGCTGATGGTGACCTTGATGTTGTTGTCGTCAACTTTGGTAACGTTGCTCGCAGTCAGCCCCGGGGTGTAAAACAGCAACTCGCGGGCATCGCCAAGGCGAGCCCCAGAGATCTGAACCTCGACGGACTGTCCCCGCTGCACTCCGACGACCGACAAGGAGTTGGCTTCGGGCTGTGACGCCCAAGCCTGATGGGCCCCTGGAATGAGCATCGCCAAGAAGGCCAACACTGCGGACATACCGATCGCTCTCGACCAAATCATCACTAGGACCTCGTCGTTGAAATCTTGGAGTCAAACTGTACAAACCAGAAGCGGTCTGATTCGCTATGCGATCAAGTCGGTCACCACGCGGCCACCGTCACAGATTTCGATAGGACGATCGCCTGGAGCCATGAGTTCTTTGTCAGCGACGATGCCCATCAGGTGGTACATCGTCGTGGCCAAATCCTCGGGAGAAACCGCATCGAACTCGGGCTCCGTAGCCGTCGCATCCGAAGATCCGTAAACCAGACCACCCTTGATGCCACCGCCGGCCAAGAGAACGCTGAAAACCTTCGGCCAGTGATCTCGCCCACCGTCGTTGTTGATTTTCGGGGTGCGTCCGAATTCGCTGCTGACCATGACCAAGGTCTTGCTCAAGAGGCCTCGGGATTCGAGGTCCTCGATAAGCGTCGCCAGGGCTTGATCCAAAGGAGGCATATCCCGCCGCATGCTTCCTGCAATCTGAGCGTGCATGTCCCAGCCACCGTAGGTCACCGAGACCATGCGAGAACCGGCTTCTACCAACCGACGGGCCATGAGCAATCGCTGGCCGGCCGCGTTGCGACCGTATTTGTCACGCAACGCGTTGTCTTCGGCTTCGATATTGAATGCCTCTCGGGCCGAATCGCTGCTGATGAGCGAGTAGGCTCGCTCATAAAAGGTATCCATCGCCGTAAGGTTGTCGGACTTTTGCTTGGATTCAAAGTACTCATTGACCGCTTGGAGCGCCGAACGACGACGGCCAAAGCGAGCCATATCGACGTCACCCTGAAGATTCAAATCCTGAACCTTGAAACCTTTGTTCGCAGGGTCCGCACCTAGGCTGAACGGGCCGTAGGAGGAACTCAAGTACCCAGACCCGGAAAACTCATTCGGATTGCTTGGGATTGCAATGTAGGGAGGCAAGTTGTTGCGCGGGCCATACTCGTGGCTGACAACCGATCCAAAACTCGGGTACGACAACGCCGGCGATGGCTTGTATCCGGTGAACATGTTGTGTGTGCCGCGCTCGTGGGCCGCCTCGCCGTGAGAGAGCGATCGGATCACCGTGAACTTGTCGGAGATGCTGGCCAAACGGGGAACCGTCTCGCAAAACACATCCCCAGTCTTGGTCTTGATGGTCTTCATCTCTCCGCGATACTCAAGCGGACTGTAAGGCTTCGGATCGAACGTTTCTTGGTGGGCAATCCCACCCGGTAGGAAAATGTGAATCACACTCTCGGCTTTGGCTTCGATGAAGTCGTAGTGCTTCTTGTCGGCTCGAGCTTGCAAGCGAAACATATCGCCGAGCGTCAGGCCCAAGCCTCCAACGGCACCTACAGTGAGAAATCCACGACGATCCATGGGGTTACCTAAGCATCTCATCATCGAACTCCTACGGGCGTTTAAAAACGGGTTAAACAGATTAACGATGGAAGACTGGAAGAACTTGATCCGTTCTCACAGCAGTAAAGGTGGGATGTAGTCTATGGCAACGGATCGGGTGGATCTCGGGAACTTGCGCTACCACAGGCTAGGAGGGATTCCCCCTATTGTAGTGCATCAAATTCTACTTTGTACCCTCAAGTTTTTCGATTCTAGCGGGTGAATGGACATATTTTTTCCGTGTCGTCACAATAACACCCCGCGCGCGTCCGAATCGATACGCTTTGGAATCCAAGACACTTCGAGCCCACTACACCCCCTATCGAATCGGCAATAGAGGCAAATATTCCGCCTTTAACGATCGATTTGGCTTGGTCGCACTTCTTGGAACTGGACACCCCCCTACAATGCAAACGAACTGCCATTCCACAGTTCTGCATTCGAAAAGCTAACGCAAAAACTACCGGAAAGCGTCGAGTTACCTCGATCTCGAGAAATGGGCCACTGGGAAAAACTTCGACTGCCAGCCGACTTTGACGGCACCGTGCGGCTTTTTCCGCTCCCGAACTTGGTCATGTTCCCGCATGTGGTCCAAGCCCTCCACATCTTCGAACCCCGCTACTGCGAAATGCTCAGCGAAGCTCTTGAATCAGACCACCTGATCACCATGGCGGTCCTCGAACCGGGCTGGGAAACCCACTTCGAACTCCATCCGAAACTCGCTCGGTTCGTCTGCATAGGAAGGATCGTCTCGCACACTCCACTCGGAGATGGTCGTCACAACATCCTGTTGGCCGGTATCCAACGAGCCCGCATCCTCGAGGAAATATCCGAAGATGTGCCGTTTCGAAAAGCCAGAGTCGAAATCCTCGAAGACCAACCGATGGATGACCCAATTGCCGAAGAAGCCGCCCGTTTGGAACTCCTGAGGCTCTTTCGCCCCGCGTTGCCAGAGGACCTCTCGGAAGCCTCCGCATTGTCGGAGTTGCTATCCCAACGCGTCCCCCTAGGGATCCTTACCGATGTGGTCGCCTACGCCCTAAACTTCCCGGCCGGAATCAAACAGAACTTACTGAGCCAAAACCGCGTCGAGGCTCGCTACCAAATCCTCGTCGAACAACTCTCCCACTGGCCACCCTCGAACAAATCACCGGCCGGCAATCAAGAGCAACCGGCTCGCTCGACCAACGGTCAGGTTCCCCCGTTTAGCGCCAACTGAGGTTCTATGGTTGGCTTGTCGATCCGTCCGACATTCCAAGTCCCGATCGCATGCTCGAAATCCGAAGCGATCGAGCGTTTTGGTGCTGCGATGCAGAACCAATCCCCTCGCTCTTTGTATCTGGCCCACGGCGAGTACTGCGAGTTCCACCTCGAAGACCACTTGCACAGACTCTGGTCGCCTCATCTGTCGGTGTACTTCATCGACTCGGACAAAGCGCATAGCCACGCAACTGCCAGCGACCTCGATGAAGCAATAGCTTCGGGACATTGCACCCTGATCGGACGCTTTGCTCCGCGACCGAACCTCTGGACCTTGATCTGGATCTTTTACCTTGCTCTCTTTTGCAGCATCTTCTTTGCGACCCTCCTAGGTGGTTCGCAATGGATGATTGGCCATTTCCCTTGGGGATGGGTTATCGCCATTGCCACAGCGCTGCTTTACGCCTCGCTGTGGATCGCAAGCCAAATAGGTCAATCGCTGTGCCATGACCAGATGGATCTGCTGCGAAACAGGCTCTCTAAGGTGCTCCTGCAAGCGGACTTGCACCCGATCAGCTCAGCACCCCCTGAATGACCTCACCGTGCACGTTGGTCAGCCGCCGATGGATCCCATTGTGATAGTAGGTCAGCTCGGTGTGATCGATCCCGAACAAATGCAACACCGTCGCGTGAAAGTCCTGCCAAGTCACCGGATTGGAAGCCACCTTCCATCCGATATCGTCGGATTCGCCATAAGCAATCCCGGGTTTTAGACCCGCACCGGCCATCCAGCAACTGAATGCGTAGCGGTTATGATCTCGCCCCGGTCCTGCCACATCCGATGCGGACTGCGAAAACGGGGTTCGCCCAAACTCGGTCGTAAAGAGGACCAACGTATCCTCGAGCATTCCCCGCGCCTCTAGGTCCTCAAGCAATGCAGCGATGGGCTGATCGATCCGTCGGGCCTCGGCCGCATGGTTCTCCAAGACATTCTCGTGCGCATCCCAACTGGTCCTCGGTGTCCCCGCGATGGGGCCTCCGGAATACAACTGCACAAAGCGTACCCCTTGTTCGAGCAACCGGCGACCGAGCAAGCATCGGCGCGCCATATCGGCCGTCTCGGCCCGATCCATCCCATAGCGTTGCTGGGTCGATTGGGTCTCTTGCTCTAGCTCGGCGACCCTGGGTACCGACATCTGCATCTTGGCCGCTAACGCATAACTCTCGATCCGAGCCGACAACAAATCCTCTGTCCCATGCTCGGCCTGATGCTTGCGATTGAGAAAGTCGACCATCTGCCAAGTGTCCCGGTCCTCTTGCTCGCTCAGAGCCCGGGCCGGTCGCAAGTCCCTGACCGGCTGACCGCTGCTCTGAAAAACAACGCCTTGATACTGACCGGGCAAAAAACCATGGGTCCAATTCGAAGACCCGCCGTTGGGCCCACCGCGACCGTCGGGCAAGACGACATAGGCCGGTAGGTCCTGGGCGATCGATCCGAGGCCATAGGACAACCAACTGCCCATCGACGGAAATCCATTGAACTCAAAACCGCTGTTCTCAAAGAACAATGCCGGTGTGTGGTTGGCCGATTGGGTGACCATCGATCGCAACACAGTCAATCGATCGGCCTGCGCGGCGATCTGTGGAAACAGCTCCGAGATTTGTAGTCCGCTCTGGCCCCGTGCGCGAAACTCCCAATCGCTCTTGCGCAGCAATCCCATCTGCCCGAAGAATATATCGGGCTTCTCTTCGGTCTGGAGCGTCTTGCCGTGAAGCCGCTCCAACTCCGGTTTGTAGTCGAAGGAGTCCAAATGGCTCAACCCACCGACCAAACAGATCTGAATCGCACGCTTGGCCTTGGCCTCAGGTCTAGCTGGAATCCTAGGCATCGCAGATGCCTTGCCGAGCAAGCCCTCTTGGGCAAGCAACGCCAAAACGGCTGTCGCTCCGAGTCCTCGCTGAGACCATTGCAACCAACCTCTTCGACTCCAAAGATTCAGTCCGTTCATGCTTCTCAATCCAGTACTAAAAATTCGCTCGAGTTCCATAACGCTCTAGTCAATGCCTTGGTCCCGTGCTTGGCAACCAACTGCCGGCATTGCGCTCGCTCCTCGTCGGTGGGATCTCGCAAAAGAACGCTGCGGAACAACTTGGTGATCGTCGTATCGGCCTCCTGCGGATCCTCCATCCGATCGACCAGCGCATCGGTCATCTGAAACACAAAATCGCTATTGAGCAAACTCAATGCCTGAAGCGGCGTGGTGGTCATCGCCCGCTTAGGGGCCGTGGCCGAGGGGTCCGGACAATCCAAGACATCCAACATCGAGGTCCGCTCGCATCGCGGATTGAATCGGTACACCGTCCGACGAAAACTCTCGGGGGGCTCCTGCGATTTAGGGACGTAATACGTCGTTCCATTGGTGTCCTTGTAGTCGACATCGACATACCCAGGACCACCGATCGTTCGATCCAAGACTCCAGCGATCAAGAGCATCGCATCGCGCGCCGATTCGCCATCGAGCCTTCGGACCGGATAACGCCAAAGCAAACGATTCGACGCATCCTTGGATAACCCATCCTCGCGAGGCCGACTCGATTGACGATAGACGCTCGAAGTGACGATCCGACGATGAAGCGATTTGAGCTTCATCCCATCCTCCAAAAACGCTTGTGCCAACGCATCGAGAAGCTCTGGATGCGTTGGACGAGCTCCGTTGAAACCCAAGTCGTTTGGGGTATCGACGATCCCTACTCCAAAATGGTAATGCCATACGCGATTGACGATCACACGAGAGAGCAACGCACGATTGGCTTGGGTGATCCACTGCGCAAGTGCCACTCGACGCTGAGCATCCGAAGCATCCGCCGCCAAACCGAAATCGCCACGGGGGCCTCCGACCGAGTCGATCCCACCGGATCGGACCTCGGCTCCCTCCTGATAGACATCTCCCCGCAAGAGCACCTTCGTAGCCCCTACCGATGGGTTGGAAACAACGCTATAGATTCGCTTTCGGACAGATGCCCTCAGATCGACCAACTCTCGATCGATCCGCTCGAGCTCGCTTCGGTAAGCTTGCCTCTGTTGGACAAACGACTCGCCGAGATTTTGCCAAGCCTCCTCGAGGTTCCACCCGAGCCGAGGCTCGCGCGCCAACTGGGCAATCGCCTCGTCGCTCAAAGCTTGGTCGAAACACACGGCCTTGTAGATCACTCCGGTGAGCCAGCGATTCCCACCGGCCGGCCCATGACGCAATCCAAAAAGAAACTGCGACTTGCCCGCCTCAAAACGCTGCAATCCCCTGCGGTAACCAGGGCCATAGAGAACCCCATTTCGAAATGCTTCGATCGTCCCGTCGGCTCGATAACGAATCGCAATATGAACCCTCTGCCCCGACTCCTGCTGGCCACCGAACGATTCCGACCTCGCAAAACCATTGCTCCCTGCCATCCACTGACGCGCTTCGCGCTCCGCATAGACAATCGCATCGAAGACCGAGCCATCGAGACTCTGCAAACTCAAAACCCCACCCCCCGATTGATCCAAGTCATCGATCTTGACCCAAGCGGCCAACGTTTTCTCCTCGACCCCAAAGTCGATCGGGTCGGTCTCAAGATACGATCTGCCATCGAGCACCAATCTGGGCCCCCACGCCAATGTCCGGCAAGTCCTCGCACCGTATCGTAAAAGAGTCGCCTGTCGGTTTCTTGAGCACCGGACTTTTCAGAACCGGACTTTTCAGCATCGGATCCTCCAATCCCTGAGGATTCAAAATCCCAAGCCGCTACCGGAAGCGGAATCGAACCACCCGCAGAAAGCCCAACGGCCGAGAGCTTACCGGCGGACGCTTTTTCCATGGCCCCTTGCTCGAACTCCCGAAGCTGCACTAAGACCTTGGCTCGCTCGATCGCCAAGCCCCGTTCAAGCCGTTCGAGCTCCTCGTCGATCACCTCGCGTTCCCCATGCGAGAACCCCTGAAGCGAGGCCGCAAGCCGATAATAAGACTCCGAGCTGATCGGATCGAACTTGTGCTCGTGGCACCGTGCGCACTGGGCCGTCAAACCCAGGAATGCTTGCGACAGCGTTCCAATCTTCTCCTCCAACTCGTCCTGGACCGCGATGCGCTTCATCCGATCGCTTGAACCTACAACTGTATTGTGAACTCCAGAGACCAAAAAACCCGCGGCTGCGATGCCACTTGGGCCTGCCTGCATCTGGTCTCCAGCGATCTGCATCTGGACAAAACGATCGTAAGGCATGTCTTGATTGAGGGACTCGATGACCCAATCCCGATAAGGCCAACTGTGCAGCCTCGGAAAATTTCTCTCGAATCCATCGCTCTCCCCGAAGCGAACCACGTCGAGCCAGTGCCTTCCCCAGCGCTCCCCATAAGCAGGCGACTTCAAAAGCTCATCGACCAGTGACGCATAAGCCTCATCGCTTGGATTGCGTTCGAAGGCCTCAAGCTGTTCGAAGCTCGGAGGCAATCCGATCAAGTCGTTGAAGACCCGTCGCAGAAGGGACCTGGGCGATGCCTCCGAATTGGGCTTCAATCCGCTCTCGCGAAGTTTCGCCAAAACATACGAATCGACCATATTCCTCACAGGCCAACCTCCCTCGGTATCGGGTTGAACCTGACCGATTCGGATCGGCAATGGACTCGGAGTAAGCTCTCGAAGCGACCACCAATCGTATCCGGCGCGATAGTCCGAGCTGATCCCGAGCCGATCGATCGGCTCGGCCGGCAAGTGAGCCCCTTGAGAGACCCATTTGCCCAAAAGCTCCTTTTCCCGCTCAGTCAACTTGACCTTCGGGGGCATCTGCTCGGTCGCAATAACCTCCCAGAGCTTGCTGGTCTCCCAGGTCTTTCCCAAAACCTCGCCGGAATCCGAACCCCGCTGCAACCCACCGCTGGACGTCAGGTCCAGTCCGCCGGCAGACTCGCTCCGGCCATGGCATTCAAGGCAGCGGCCCGCCAGCAACGAAATGACCGCCGGGTCGGGCGTCTCGTGACCCTCCTGGACGGCTTCCTGGACGGCTTGCTGGACGGCTTGCTGGGCGAAGAGTCCACCCGAGACGAGTCCACTCAAAGAGAGTCCAATAGATAGGAGTCCACGGATAAGGAAAATCAAACCCAGTGTCCAAAAGGCTCGCATCGGCGTCATCGGTCCTATCCGTCTGTTCGAGGGCAATTTGGGGAGGGGAAAATCAGAGGAAATTCGTATTAGCGGAAGTTCCTCGCGAAACTTCGTCGCGCAAAAAACAACAACCGCCCGGGACCCTTCAGTATACTGTCTCTGAGACCTTGCCGCTAACAAAACGCCACCCTTCTATGCAAAGGCAATCCGATGAGCCAATCACCTTCGGTCCACCCCCTGGATAGCGATGACGACGAACCCGTATCCAAAAGCCCATCGGCCAACCCGCGAACCTTCAAGCAAACGCTCTTGTTGATCATCTTGATCACAGGCGCCTTGAGTTTCACAATCACACTCTTAGGCGCTGCACTGATCAGCAACGCAGAGAACCCCTCGGGGGAGAATCTCGGGACATTGCTTCGAATACTCGGCGGCGTCGGCTTGATAACCTCGTGTATTTCCCTGATCGCAGTGACCCGAGGGGCTCAAATCCGCAGATTCGTGGAGAAACGGCCAGCCCCTAAACCCCGACGGAAATCCGCTTGGTTCTCCCTTTTGAACTGGAACATCTTTGCCTTCTTCCTATCCATACCGCTGCTGCTATTGGTCTACCTGACCCTCGGCACGTACAGAACGTACTGGTTACAAGCAATCCTCTGGCCCTTCGAAGCTGCCCTGATCGTAACCCTGGCTGTGGTCTCCCAACGGGAGTACCGCGCCTACTGGATCGGGTTTGCGATCATGATCGCATTCTTTGTGATGGGATACGATATGAATGCCTACCTTAGGTCCTTTCTCGATGGATCGGGCAACACCTCCTTTTACACAACAAACGGCGTCTCGAACTACCAAAACCCATTCCGAACGAACTACTCCCAACGCACCACTATTCCCATGACGAGAGTTGCCGCAGGAGGCATCGGCTCGGTAGACAAAATGGCTTTTTACCACATCTCCAGGATCGCTTGGGCCATGGTCTCGGGACTCCTGTGCAGCGGTATCGTATCCTTCATCCTGCCGCCCCCCAAAGCCACGAGCGATAAGACCATCGTGGATCCACCGAAATCCGATGGCGAACTGCTATCGACGGATCGGAAAATGCTATGATAAGATCGACTAAAAATTCGACACAAGCCATCGGCTTGCTAATGATCCTTTTCCACAGCGCGCCGGTCCATGCCTCAATCCACCCTCAGAAGCACCCTCTTGCTCGGCCTGTCGGTCCTGACGCTCGCAGGTACCTACGCGTTTGCCCAAAAGACCGTCCGTAAACCCGACCGAGCCAAACCACCTCAGTTCCAAACGAATGAATTCTCCGGCGTCTTCTTCGCCGATGCCCGATCCCAACTCCAAGGCCAACCCTCGCTCGGGTCCGGATCGCAAGCATCCTCGACGGACTCGGCGATGGCCTCGAGCGACGATGCGAGCCAAGCCGAACCTGCTGCCAAAGGAAACGATGTCTGGAAGCAACTCATCAGCGGCCCGTCGATCGAGGACCTTGTCAAAGAATCCAAATCCCGCGTCGATGGGATCATCACCACCCCTGCGAAATTCGCAAGCGGCGGCTACGGCGATGCTCGCCGCGAATTCACCCTGCTAGGCTCCCTGATGGGTATCATCGCTCAGTACCCCGAGGAGATCCGCTGGAAAGCCTCCGCACCCTACGCCCGAACCGCTTTTGCTCGCCTAGCAGCCAACTCCAAAGTCGGAACGCAACCGGTCTACAACGAAGCCAAACTCAGGCAACAAGACCTTCAGGACCTTCTCAAGGGAACCAAACTCAACGGCAACGCCGAAGAAACCCCTTGGGCCGATACCGCAGACCGCGGCCCAACCATGCAAATCCTCGAATGGGCTCTGCGCGAGAACCTCGCTCCCCACACAAGCAACGAAGACAACTTCACCAATAACCTCGACGAAATCACCAAATACGCCGAACTTGTCGCCGCCTACGGTCAAATCCTTCAGCTCGAAGGAATGACCGATGCCGACGATGAAACCTACGCCCAATTCGCCGCCGCAATGCTCTCTGCCGCCAAAGAAACACTCAAAGCCGTCAAAAACAAGGACCCCGATTTGGCCCGATCCGCCGTCGCCAAAATCGACCAGTCCTGCAACAAATGCCACGAGACCTATCGCTAAAACCATGGGCATTCGATTCAGTTGCCACCTCTGCAACCATCCCCTGCACGTCAAGGACTACCAAGCCAGCAAACGAGGCAAATGCCCCAAATGCCAAGGTGCCTTCAGAGTCCCACCCAAAGACGCCGACTTCTCTCTTGCAATCGATGAATCGGCAAGCTCCATCCAACCGGCGAACCTTGGTAAACCCCTCGCCCCATCCGACTCGAAGATCGTCGCCGCGACGGCTAAGCCCAAGGCGGCTACAGAACCTAAGCCACAGGTCCAGGCAAGAACGAAGAATCCACTGGCAAGCACCCCGAAGCCCGCACCAGAGGCCAACGGCCATCCGAGCATGCCGCCGAGCCTTCTGCCCCTGATCGATTCGCGATGGTATGTCCGCCCCCCGAGCGGCGGGCAATACGGACCGGCCACCACCCAAATGCTCATGGATTGGATCGCCGAAAAACGAGTCACCGCAGATGCCCTCCTATGGCGAGAAGGACTCGATAGCTGGCTCTCAGCCCGCGAACTTGTACCCGAATCCTTCGGCGGTTCCTCGGCTCTCGGAATCGACGATCCCCCCCCGCCTGCGGTCGCTAAGCCCACAAGCCCGACGACGAAAACACCCACGACGAAAACACCCACGGCAAGTATCGCACCGACCGTGCCTGCAAACGGGCCTGCAACCGGGCCTGCAAGCCGAGTAGCCAGCGACCCGGTGCAGCCTGCTGTGCCCCTTGCAAAAAACCAAGCAGCCATCGCCGCAAAGAAGAAAAAACAAGTCAAGCGGCAGTGGATGATTCTGGGCTTTTTGGCAACCATGGCACTCTGCTTGGCCTCCGCACTGATCTTCATCCTCACGCGCGGGCTATGAGCAAACTCTACCCCCATCGCCCCAACGATTCGAAACGCTATGCGATCCTCGGCGCTACGGCGATTCTCCCAGACCGATGCATCGAAAACTCCTACGTCGAGTGGTCCGAAGGGATCTTGACCCGCATCGGTCCTATGCCCAAACGGATCCCCAAGTCGCTCGAAGCGATCGAGGCAAGCGGATCCTACATCGCGCCTGGCTGGATCGATATCCACGTCCACGGCGGGGCAGGGGCGGATTTCATGGACGGAACGCTCGAAGCGATCCAAACGGCTTGCCGATCTCACCTCAAGCACGGCACGACCACGATTTTCCCAACCACCACGACCGGTTCGCACGAGTCGATCATTCGCATGATCCAAGCCGTCGAGGCGACGAGGCGTTCTGACGATCAAAGCTTGCCGACAATCCAAGGCGTCCATCTCTATGGACCTTATTTCACCCCTGAAAAATCCGGTTGCCACCGCAAGGAAGCATGCAGGGCGCCGGTACGCTCCGAGTTCGAAGAGTATTTCCAAGCCGGTAGGGTCGCGATTGCAACCTGCGCAGCGGAACTCGACGGCTGCGCTAACTTCTACCGCTACGCAAAAAAACAAGGCTGTTTGGTCACCTGCGGACACTCCAACTCAAGCTGGAACGAGATGGCCGCTGCCCACAAATGCGGAATGTCCCACGTCGATCACTTCTGGTGCGCGATGTCCTCGGTCGCCTCAGTCCGCACCCGTCTTGGAACCCCCATGCAAGGCAGTATGCTCGAATTCGTCCTGGCCCACCCGACAATGAGCACCGAAGTCATCGCCGACGGATACCATCTTGCACCCGAACTCCTCGAGTTCGCTTGGCAGATGAAAAAATCGTCGATGCTCTGCCTTGTGAGCGATACGAGCAGAGCCTTGGACATGCCACCGGGCAAATACGCCTTTGGGCATCCAGAAGAAAACGTGTGGATTGAAAGCACGGGCAAGGTTGGACTCAGCCCGGCCGGGGGACTTGCAAGCTCCGTCGTCGCCTTGGACCACTGCGTGCGTCACATGGCGAAAGTCACCAAGATCCCGCTCTGGGAGATCGTCCGCATGGCGACCCTGACTCCCGCCGAAAGGACCGGAATCGCCGCAGACCGCGGAAGCCTCGAGGCGGGCAAACGGGCCGACCTGCTCTTGCTCGACAAACGGCTCCAAGTCCAGAAAGTCTTCTACACGAGCGCATCACAATAGCTGAGCACAGGGCAAATCGTCTACCGCCGCGCCACATTCCGACGCATCGCCTCGGCAACCTCTTCGAGGATCGTCAAGCGACCGCCATAAGTCCGCTTGAGATTCTCCTCGGTGAAAACCTGCTCGATAGGCCCCCAAGCCACCGCGTGAACATTGATCAATAGAACGTGATCAAAGTACTGCGGCACCGTATGCAAATCATGATGCACGACCAAGATCGTCTTGCCCAGATCGCGCTGCTGGCCAAGCACCTGAATGATCGACTGCTCGGTCGCCGCGTCGACGGCCGCAAAAGGTTCATCCAAGAGCATAATGTCCGAGGATTGGACCAAGGCCCGGGCAAGGAACGTTCGCTGCTGCTGGCCACCGGACAACTGACTGATCTGCCGATCTTTCAGATCCGCAATCCCGACGCGCTCCAGCGCCTCGATCGCTCGCTGGCGATGCTCGCGCCTGGTCCTGCGAAACCAACCGATCTCGCGATACATCCCCATGAGCACCACATCCAAGACCGTCGATGGAAAATCCCAGTCGACGCTCTCTCGCTGAGGGACATACGCAATGCGATGACGCTGCGGTCCGATGGGCTGGCCAAGAACCTTGATCGACCCGCTGACCCTAGGCACCAACTCCAAAATCGCTTTGATCAACGTGCTCTTGCCAGCACCGTTGGGACCGACGATCCCGCCCAAGACCCCTTGGGCTACCGACAAATTGATCTCCCATAGCACCGGTTTACGCTCGTAGGCCACCGTAAGGTCCGAGATTTCAATCGCAGGTTCTGTATTCATATCCCGCCATTTTAGGCTATTCGAGAATTTGGGTGGGCAATCGCTGGTTTCCGGCTTTTTCGTACTCAGTCCGCCGCGGCGGACGGTACTCGTACTCCTCCTCGTACTCGATGGCTTGAATCGACTAGCGTCAAATCCCATCTTTAAAGCACGTCAGAAAATTGGCAGTCGGGACATTTACCGGATGCGACTTTCGAGTACGAGTACCATTTCATTGAGTACGAGTACGACCAAGAGCAGCCAATATTCTGCACTATGGTATCTGAAGAACCCTATTTTACGTTACTATTTAGCTTTCTCGTATAGGTTTTTCGGATTCGGCACCCCCGAAATTTGTCAACCCGCAGGAATCGATCGCCTTGTCTAAGCTGTACTTCTACTACTCGACGATGAATGCGGGCAAATCCACCATCCTGCTTCAATCGAGCTACAACTACCGCGAACGGGGCATGCGTACGTTGGTTTTCGGACCGGAAATCGACGACCGGTTCGGAAAAGGAAAAGTCAGCTCGCGGATTGGACTCTCCTCCGATGCGATCCCCTTCAAACCCGCCGATAACCTCTTTCGAGTCACCCAGCGCGAACACGCAGCCTCCTGCATCCATTGCGTCCTGGTCGACGAAGCCCAATTCTTGACCAAGGCCCAGGTCCGGCAACTGGGCGATATCGCCGACCGGCTCTCCATCCCGGTGCTCGCCTATGGCCTTCGGACCGACTTCCAAGGCAACTTGTTCGAGGGCAGCCAGTACCTGTTGGCTTGGGCCGATAGCCTGACGGAAATCAAAACCATCTGCCATTGCGGTCGCAAAGCGACCATGGTCCTGAGGATCGACCCCGAAGGCCGCCCGGTCCGCGATGGCGAACAAATCCAAATCGGTGGAAACGATCGATACGTCACCGTTTGCCGAAGGCACTTCTACGAAGGCCTCATCGAACGATCCTCCGACCAACTCCCTTTCGAAGACCTCGGCAACTGAACCATTGAATATGACCAACCTACCTCGCATCCTCCTTTTCCTAGCGGCCCTCTCCGGTGCGATCAGCGTGGGCATCGGGGCCATGGGCGCCCATAGCTTGCCCAAGCAACTCCAATCCCAAGGCTTTTCGCAAGAGCAGGTCGACAAGAAGCTCGATCAATGCGAGTTGGCCACCCGGTACCAAATGTTCCATGCCTTGGGGGTCCTGGTCCTGACCTTGAGCGGCTATGCCTCGCGATCGAGACTGGCGCTGGCCGCCTCGGTCCTGATGCTCATGGGCACCCTGGGCTTCTCAGGTGGACTCTACAGCATGGTCTTTGCCGACGAAATCATCCACTGGAGCATCGTCCCGATCGGGGGCTCGCTTTTCATTCTAGGCTGGCTGCATCTTGGAGCCTCG
>JAJTFB010000010.1:0-14272 GCA_021300015.1 Pirellula sp.
TCAGTGAATCGAACCGATGCAGAGATGACCAAAACACAAGAATTCACTGCCATCGATTTAAACCGCGTGAGCCTCCGTCGAGGGGTCCAGCAGATCATCCCTCCCCCAGCATTGCTGCTCCCTCAGTTTTTTCTCGGCCCGGAGAATCAAGCCCTCGAGGCACTCTTTTCCGGGCTCTCGATCGCCGGTTTGAGCTCCCTCTCGCCGGTGGTCCTTTTCGGCCCAAACGCGGCTGGCAAAACCACGCTTGCCCACGAACTCTTATGGAGATGGTCGCGCGATGGGAACCAACGCAAACTCACACTCACCAGCGGTACGGAATTCGGACGGGCCTTGCAGCGTGGGATCAAGGCCGACGATATGGCTCGCTTCCGACTGATCCATCGGCAGTGCGACGGACTTCTGATCGATAACCTTCACGAGTTGGCCACCAAGCCTGCGGCGCAAGCTGAACTGATCGCCATCCTCAAGGACGCCGAGGAGGCCTCGCGTTTGGTCGTCGTGACCTGCCCTGAGCTGCCTCGATTGCGTTCGGGACTCCAGCCCGGACTCCAAAGCTTGCTGGCCGCAGGGCTGAGTGTTCCGGTCCAACTGCCCGGACCGGCCGCGCGCCGAGCGATCGCCGGAAACCTTCTGGCCGAAATCGCACCGGAAATATCCCATGAGGACATCCGCAAGTTCTGCTCGCGGATCCAAGATCAGCCGACGGCCGTGCAGCTAAAAGGGCTATTGCACCGTTGGGTCGTACAGCGCCAAGCCGATTCGCTTGCCAAACTCCCACTGCTAAAAAACGCTTCCCAAAAAACAGCCACCCCTCGTCAATCGGCCCTCAAGCAAATCGAGAAAATCGTCAGCGCAGGGGCCTCGAAAGTCACCTGCAAAGAGCTGCTCAAGCTCGTCGCCAAAGAGTTTCAGCTTTCGCTCGATGCCCTGACTGGACCCTCCCGAAAATCTGGGGTCGTCCGCGCACGAGGCTTGGCCATGCTCATGATGCGGCAATTGACGGACGAATCCTTTGAGGCCATCGGCAACCACTTCTCCGGGCGCGATCACACAACCGTCATGCACTCGTGCAAAAAGACCGAAGGGGATCTTGCCATCGACTCCGAACTGAGCCGAATCTATGACCGTATCAAACAGCGGTATCCTTCCAACACGTCGCGCTGATCGAGCATCCATTTCCAGCTACTTCCTTTTTCCATCTACTTGCTTTCCACTTAAAAATTCCTCATGAAACCAACGACCATGAAACGATCGAGCCTATCGTTACGCAAAGCTTTCTTTTGGGCTCTAGCAAGCTTTACTGCCGCCGGTGGGGCCGGGCTCGGCGCCAAGAGAGCTTGCGGCCAGCAAAGCGCGATGGACCCTGCTCGGTTCGAAAAGTCGGTAGTCGTCGATGGACTGACCCAACCCATGGAGATGGCGATCGCCCCAGACGGGACGATTTATCTGATCGAATTGGCAGGGAAGATCAAAGCGATCGAACCCAAGAGTCGGCAGGTCCAGACCATCGGCTCGTTGAAAGTAACCACCGAGCAAGAGAACGGATTGATCGGCATCGCCTTGGATCCTCGTTTTGCCCAGAACCGCTGGGTATATCTGCAATACTCGCCCCCGGATTTTTCAGGCCAGCACATCAGCCGCTTTACGATCGCCGCCGATGGCTCGCTGGATCTCCAGAGCGAAAAGCTTCTGATGAAGTACCAAGAGCAGCGGCAGGAGTGTTGCCACCATGCGGGCTCTATGGAATTTGGTCCCGATGGCTGTCTGTACATCGGCACCGGGGACAACACCAACCCGTTTGGAGATTCCCAAGGCTTTGCACCGATCGACGAACGCCAAGAGAAAAGTGCCTTTAACGCGCTGCGGACCAGTGCCAACACCAACAGTTACAACGGCAAAATCCTTCGGATTCGCCCCAACGACGATGGGACCTACAGTATCCCCGAAGGGAACCTGTTCCCCAAAGATGGCTCGGCCGGTCATCCGGAGATCTACGTCATGGGATGCCGAAATCCATGGCGATTGAATATCGACCAACGCACCGGATTTCTTTACTGGGGGGATGTCGGGCCCGATGCCGGTGGCGATGGTCCCCGGGGGCCACGCGGGTACGACGAATTCAATCAAGCTCGCAAGGCAGGCTTCTTCGGCTGGCCTCTTTTCATCGGCAACAATCGACCTTATCTCCAAGTCGACTTCAGTTCCGGCGCGATCGGCAATGCATTCGATCCGTCCAAGCCGGTCAACTTTTCGAAGTTCAACACCGGCCTCAAGGAACTCCCGCCCGCCCAACCGGCCTGGATCTACTACCCAGGGGGTGAGTCCAAGGAGTTCCCGGCTTTGGGCACCGGAGGCCGCACGGCCTGCGCAGGTCCAACGTATGCCTACGATCCAGATTTGAAATCGCCTACGAAATTCCCAGCTCCGATGGATAAGACCGTCTTTATCTATGAGTGGTCCAGGAATTGGATCGTGGCCGTCAAGCTCGATGATGACTCGAACATCGAGTCGATGGAGCGGTTCATGCCCAACGAAAAATTCGTTCGACCCATCGATTTGCAATTCGACAAAAGCGGTTCGCTCTACGTTATCGAATACGGGGAGACCTGGGGAGTCAATCCCGATGCGAAGCTCGTGCGGGTCGATTACCAAGCCGGCAATCGGACTCCGCAGGCAAGGATTTCGCAGGCCGAAGGTCCAGCCGCCAATCGCGCCGGCAAAGAGCCCCTGACCATTGCGTTTTCCGCCGAGCCCTCGACCGATAAAGACCGCGACCCGTTGCTCTTTACTTGGACCAAAGTCAACTCTGCTGACGCAGCCGATCGCGTGGCCATCGGGACCGGTCCAACGATCGAGCACGTCTTTAAAGAGCCTGGAGTCTACAATGTCGAAGTCAAAGTCGAAGATCCGCAAGGAGCATCCACAACGGCGGTTGTACCCGTCATCGTCGGCAATTCCGTCCCGACGATCGCATTTGTCAGTCCCCAAGACGGCGATTTCTTCGACGCGGGCGAAAAGCTTACCTATCAGGTCACCGTGACGGATCAAGAAGATGGTAGTTCCGACGAGAAGGTCGTCAATTCAACCGATCTGGATAATCTCGACGCCTCGGCGCCCGATCGCGTCAGCATCCAAGCCAACCTTTTGGCCGGCGGAACCACGACGGTCAACGAAGAGGCATTGCCCGTGGGCTTAAAGCTCATGCGATCGAGCGATTGTTTCAATTGCCACGCACTCGACCGAGCCATCGTCGGACCCTCCTTCTTGGATATCGCCAACAAATACCGAGGCCAAGCCGCAGCCATGGAGCTATCGATCGAAAGGGTGCTCAAAGGTTCGACCGGGGTATGGGGCAAGGTCGCCATGCTGCCGCATGCTCAGCACACACGTCAGGAGGTCACGCAAATGGTCTCTTGGGTCTATGCCGCAGAGCCCGATCCGACAAGCCAAACCATCCGTGGGATGCGTGGCCAAATCGAGCTTGCTCAAAAGCCCGAGAATCATGGCGCGGCGATTCGATTGACGGCTCGCTATGCAGACCTGGGAGCCCCCTCGCTCCCGTCGATGACCGGATACCAATCGATCGAGTTGAAGCCTCGGCTTCGAGAAGCCGAACGGGCCGACCAGATCGTCCGCATGAGCGAGCTTGCCGGAAACAAAGCCGGTCAGGGTAAGTTCCTCGGGGCGATCGACCACGGGTCGTACTTCGTGATCAAGAACGTGCGGCTCGATCAGGTCCGCTCGCTGCAATTCCGCGTATGCTCGGCTGGCGCCGGTGGAGAGATTTGGGTCCACCAAGGATCGATCGACGGCCCGGTGATCGGCAAGATGCGCGTCGACGTCAACGGCGATTGGGATGGCTGGTACGAGCGTTCGATGCCGATCGAGCCGACAGTCGATCGAGCCGATTTGGTTTTCGAGGCGATCAACCCTCAGAATCGAGGCGGATTGATGAATATCGATTCGGTGCGTTTCGACCGCTAGAAAAACATTCGAGCCTCCCATTCGGGCTCGTCCTGGCGGAGGCGGAACTTGCCGCTAGAGCTTCTCGATCAGCGATTGCAGGACCGCTTGGACTTCTCTCGGCGCTTCTTCCATGACGTAATGACCGACGTCTGGAAGCTCATGCGCGATGGCATTAGGCCAAGCCTTCTGCAATCGCCGCAGGCATTCGGGCCGAAAACACCAGTCCTTCATCCCCCAGACGCAATGGATCGGCAGATGCCCCAACCTGGGCAGCTCCCGTTCGAGCTGGGCAAGCACCTGGTAAGTCCGATGAGAACGACTCAGCGGGATGTCCTTGACGAACGTATCGATACCCACCCGATTCGACGGGGAATCGTACGGTGCAAGCAATCCAGCTTGCACGCTCGGATCGAGGCGAGGCAATCGATCGATCGCCATGCGAGTCGCAGCCAGGGCAAATGCATTGAGGTACCGCATGGCAAAGCTCCCTAAAACGGGGATGCGGCAGGCTCGGATGCGCCAAGGCACATAAGGGGGTGGAAACGCCCCGGTGTTGAGGACAACGATCCCAGCGATTTTATCGATGCGCTTCAGGGCCGCACCCAGTCCGATCGCACCTCCCCAATCGTGAACAACCAGGACGATCCGCTCCAGTTCCAACGCATCGAACCACTGAACCAGATTGGCGGTGTGTTGCTCTAGGCAATAGTCGTATTGCTGAGGTTTGTCGCTCAAGCCGCACCCGATGTGGTCGACGGCCAGGACCCGGTGGGTCTTCGAAAAATGCTCGGCGATCGATCGGTAGTAAAAGGACCAAGTCGGGTTGCCGTGGACGGCAACGATGCAGGGTTTCTCTTTGGCCTGGCCGTCGCTAGGAGCCTCATCGAAGTAATGCATCCGAAGCGGTTCGGATCCTGCGCGCGTATTGCGCAAGGGCGCATCGAGTTGAAGGTAATGTGGCTCGAACGCGTAGAGCCTTTTCCAATCCGCATCGGCTAAAGACATCTAGGAAGGCACCGCGTAGGAGGATAGATTGACGTTGGCCGAATTGGAATGCGGAATGCTCAGGAGACTCGAATGTCTTCGAATTCTCGAAGTTTATAGGGGAAACCGACATAGTCGAGGACTTTGCACAGACCGCGAAGGGCCACGCCAAAGCCATCGGGCCCACTGAAGCCTCCGAACTGCCCTCCCCCTTTGACGTGGGGCTCCAGGTCGATAAACAGGCCGGGAATCCCCCGGGCTCGGAGTCGTTCGACGAGTTCCGGATAGTTGGTCATCAGGTCGCGGAAGATCGCTTCGTGCCCCGAATCGCCTAGATTGGCCGGTACAAAGGCCTTGAGGGACTCCTCGTCGACGTGGCTCGATGCGTTGCTGGGCTTTTTGTAGTCTTTGACATGGATCCAGCCCAAGCCAGGTTTCATGGCAAGGTACTCCTCGAAGACTTCGTCGGTCGACATGCCTTGGCATACAAGATTCGCACCGTCGAAAACCAGGACCAGGGCCGGATGGGCCACTGCGCTGTGGACCTTGGCAAGCAGTTTGCCGGTCTGACCGACCAAGTTGGCTTCGACCTCCAAGCCGTAGGTCAGACCGTAGGAGTCGCACAGCCGTGTGATTTGACCGATTTGATCGATCGCTTGGGGAAGGTGCGCGTGCGGATCGGTCCCTTTGGGATGGTAGAAGGAGAACCCGCGGATGAGTTTGCAATCGAATTGGTTTGCAAGATCGCAAGCTCTTCGTACATCCTTTTGAAGGTAATCCTGGAACGGGACAAAGCGGTTGTTGGTCCCGTCCTCGACGTCCAGGAGTTTGACCTTACCGATCGGCGAGCCGATGCTCGAGACGCTCAGACCGTACTCTTTTTGCAAGTTCCGGATGTTCTCGATCCCCTGGGGGTCGAGTTGCATCACATTTTGGATCCCAGCCCCCGTACCCGCATCGATGAATCGAAGCGTGTAGTAGCGAAGCCCCAAGGCAGCAAAGGCGCAGAACTGCTGCATGGCCGTCTTTTGGTTGGCAGCTTCGTCGGCCAATCCACCCAGGAGCAGGGGAGCAAGGTTCGGGTGTTGCATGATTCGCGTCGGCCCTATGGATAAATGCCCGTTGGATGAATACCAGTCGTTGACTAAACGGATTGAGTGTGCGAGACAGTGATCGTCGAGGTGATCCCGCCGCGTGCTCCCCAGCGACTTTCGAGGGTCGCGCTGCGTGGTTTGACGACCTCGAGGAAGTCATCGAAAATTCGGTTCGTCACGTTTTCGTAGAAAATCCCCTCGTTTCGGAACTTTTGCAGGTAGAGCTTGAGGCTTTTGAGCTCGACGCATTTTCTATCCGGAACGTAGCGGAAAACGAGCGTACCGAAGTCCGGTTGGCCGGTTTTCGGGCAGATCGAAGTGAACTCGGGGCAAAAGATTTCGATGGTATACTCTCGGTCTGGGTAAGAGTTATCGAAGCACTCGAGTTGGTCGGCAAAAGGTGTTCCTGGCACGGTGATGGATTCTGGGGTAAAAACTGGATTGAATATGGAATGAATTTGCAAAGGCCTCGTCCGGATCGGCTCACAAGGACTTGGAGTATCTTAGCAATCCCCGCAAAATACAACAGATCGAGCCGATTTTGCCTCGCGATTTTTTAGCCTCGCGCTTTACCCAAATGGGGCTCAAGACCGAAGTCTCCAAATTTTTACGCAAGCCTCCGCGGCCAACCCAAGAAACGAGTTGTTGATTGATCAGGATTTCCGAGATTTTCCAGAGCGTTCAGGGAGAAGGGTTCCTCACCGGGACTCCGAGCATCTTCGTGCGCACCAGCGGCTGCAACCTGCGATGCTGGTTCTGCGATACCCGATACGCTTCCTGGGAACCCGAAGGGGACTCTTACGAGGTCGAGGAAATACTGCGCAAGATCGATGTGTTTCGGGGCGAGCATGTGGTGATCACCGGCGGTGAGCCGATGATCTTCGAGGCGCTCGGAGAGCTCTGCAAGGAACTCAAGCAGCGCGGTAAGCACATCACGATCGAGACGGCAGGAACACTCGATGGCCAAGTCGATTGCGACCTTTGGTCGATCAGTCCGAAACTGAGCAATTCCAGCCCCATCGATTACATTGGCGAGGCCTGGGTTCGCAAGCACGAAGCGGTCCGCTATGCACCTAAGGTCGTCGAATCGCTGATGTCCAAGGGGGATTATCAGTTGAAGTTCGTTGTCGGATCGATCCTCGATGCCGAGGAAGTCCTCGAGTATCTGTCGCACCTGCGGAAATGGGATCGACATCGCGTGATGCTTATGCCACGAGGAATCCATACCGAGGAGCTCGATATCCAATTGAGCTGGCTGGCCGACTGGTGCAAAACGCATGATCTGAGGCTGTGCGATCGTCAGCACATCCGTTGGTTTGGCAATCGTCGGGGAACTTAATCGGTGTACCTAAATGGGAATACCTAACCGGAGAGTGTGACTTGGGTACGACACGCGCTTGGCTTTTTGTCCTGCTTCTGATGCCCGTGGCATTGCTGAACTACCTCGATCGCCAAATGATGGCGACGATGCGAGATTCGGTCATCGAATCGATCCCCGAGTTTAGCAGTTCAAAGAATCCCCAGGAGATGTGGGGGATCATGCTCGGCCAGTTCAAGTGGGTCTATGCGTTTTTCAGTTTGGTCGGTGGTGCGATCGCCGATCGATTTTCGCGTCGCTGGACGATTTGCGCAAGCCTGTTCGCTTGGTCTGCGATCACTTGGTGGACTGGCCACGTCCAGTCGTATCAAGAGTTGCTTTGGGCTCGATCGCTCATGGGGGTAAGCGAGGCGTTTTATATCCCTGCGGCCTTGGCTTTAATTGCCGACTACCACCCCGAGGCGACGCGCTCGCGTGCCGTCGGGCTCCATCAGATGGCGATCTACCTGGGTGTCATCTGCGGGGGGTTTGGAGGGTACGCTGCGAGCCATTACGGTTGGCGCTGGGCGTTTATTACCTGCGGTATCATCGGGATGCTCTATGCCCTCCCCCTGGCGATGCTACTACGCGATTCACCAAAGATTTTAGGTCTCGATTCGGATAGCTTGCACTCGGATTCCAAGTCCTCTTGGGCATCGAGTTTCCTGACGCTCCTAAGGAATCCCTCCTTTCTTTTGCTCGTCGCTTACTTCACCCTTCCTGCGATGGCAGGTTGGGTGGTTCGCGATTGGATGCCCTCGATTTTGAAGGAACGTTTCGGGCTAGGCCAAGGAGCCTCCGGGGTCACCGCGACGTTGTATTGGCAACTCGCAGCGATCGTCGGAGCGAGCCTCGGCGGGATACTCGCCGATCGCTGGATGCGCCGGACCGAGCGCGGCAGAATCTACGTCAGCGCGCTGGGTATGGCGATGATCGTTCCTGCGATCTTTGGTGTGGGCAATGCACACGATGTGATGATGGCCGCCGGTTTCTTGATCCTCTTTGGCCTTGGCTGGGGTTTTTTCGATTGCAACAACATGCCGATCCTCTCGCAAATCGTAGGTGCAAATCACCGCGCGACCGGTTACGGGATCATGAACTTCGTGAGCATCAGTTTCGGCGGATTAGCCGATTGGGGATTCGGTCGACTCCAAGACGCCAAAGTTCCTCTGAACGTAAGTTTCGGCTTGTTCGCATTGCTTGCGATCGTCTCGATAGGTTTGGTCTTGCGCATCCAAGTTCGGTCTCGCGATGCGCAGGAAAGCCCATGGCAATGACCCCTTGGAAACGCATTTAGAAAAGGCATTTTTGAACATGGAATTCCAACGTTTGCTCGGCCTTGTCGCCGCAGTGCATACTCCGATGCACAAGGACGGGGCCATCGATCTCGAGGCGATCGAACGCCAAGCCGAATTCATGATCTCTCGTGGAATCTCAACGGTGTTCGTCGGGGGAAGCACCGGCGAGAGCCACTCGCTGAGCCTCTCGGAACGCTTGGCGCTGGCCGAGCGATGGAGTCACGTTCGCCGAGGTAGCCCATTGCGATTGGTCGTTCATGTCGGCTGCAATTGCTTGTCGGATGCCAAGCATCTGACGGAGCATGCACAAGCCATCGGCGCCGATGCGGTGTCGGCTCTGTCTCCGAGTTACTTTAAGCCTCGGTCGATGGAACTGCTCATCGAGTCCTGCGCACAGATCGCAGGCGCTGGGCCTCAGTTGCCCTTTTACTTCTACGATATCCCAGTGCTCACGGGCGTGCAGTTTTCGATGCCCGAGTTTTTGACAAAGGCATCCGAGTCCATCCCGAACCTTGTCGGATTGAAATTCACCAACTCGGATCTGGCCAGCTACCTGCGCTGCTTGACGCTCCACGAAGGACGCTGGGATGTGCCATGGGGGATCGATGAGCATCTGCTGGGAGCTTGGGCCACCGGAGCGCAAGGCGCCGTAGGAAGCAGCTACAACTTTGCCGCACCGATCTATCAGAGAATGATCCGCGCACTGGAGGCTGGGGATTGGGAACAAGCCCGTCGGGAGCAACTCCACAGTGTTCAACTGATCGAACTTCTTGCTAGCTACGGATACATCGCTGCAGCCAAAGCGACCATGGAATATCTCGGAGTTCCCGTCGGTCCACCCCGATTGCCCAACGGCTCGCTGAGCCAAGAGAGCAAACGAGCCCTCTTCGGGCAACTGGAATCCTACCGGCTGGTTTAAATCCCGTGGACATAACCTCGGGGTTGCAACTGCATGACGCCCCGTTTGTTGCGGGACCATAGCCCGGTTCGACTGACGAAAGTTCCGATGACCGTCAGTGGGACTCCGTCGACCTCGGAAGGCAACTCGGAAATCTTCGCCGGATCGACCGCCATGAGCAATTCGAAGTCTTCACCATCGCCGATCGCATGCTCCAATGGGCTCTGTCCACTGGTCTGGGCCGCTTCGATCGCCGCATTGCTGATCGGGATTAGGTCTAGGTCGACTTCGGCCCCGCAGCGGCTAGCGACGGTGATGTTCAGCAGATCGACTCCGAGACCATCGCTGATGTCGGTGGCCGCTTGGACGATCCCCAACGGATAGAGTGCTCGTGCGAGCTTCAGGCGAGGCTCAAAGTCCAGGTGTTTGCCGAGAAGGCTCCCTCCTAGATGGCCGCTGACGACGATTTTGTCCCCAGGCCGTGCTCCGCTCCGGAGCCAACTCCCCTGGGCTCTGGCTGTTCCGATGGCGGTCAAATGGACCACCAAAGGTCCGTCCCACACGTTGGTGTCCCCTCCTCCGATCGCGACGTTGTGCTCCTGGCAGGCTTGGCAGACTCCTTCGTAGATTTCCGCTCCTAGACGGTCGGCATGGGTGCGAGGTAGGCACAAGGACAGAAAGACCGCCGCGGGTTCTGCGGCCATGCTGGCAAGGTCGCTGAGGTTCACGCCGACGAGTTTTCTCCCGACAGCCAGCGGACCGCATTCCTGGAGAATAAAGTGGGTCCCCTCGCAGAGCGAATCGGTCGTCACGACCCAATCGGACCCGTCGGAGGCCATCAGGGCGCAGTCGTCGCCGATACCGAGTTTGATTTTGGGTAAGCGCATTGCGCGCTGTTTAGCCCAAGCGATAAAGCCGTGTTCCATGGGAGCTAAACCCCAGCAGTTTGGGAGTCGGCGAAGCGTTCGGCAAGGAGTCGGCAGGTGCTGGCGATCCCTGCCGGATCGATGCCGATTTCGGCGAGCAGTTCGTTGCGGTCCCCGTGCTCGATGAAGCGATCGGGAATTCCGAGGATCCGCAGGATTCGGGTGTCCCAACCGTTTTGGCACGCCGCTTCGAGGACTGCCGAACCGAAACCGCCGGCTAATGCTCCTTCTTCGACCGTCACGACGAATCGGGATTCTTCGAAGACTTTCGCGAGCATGCCGAGATCTAAAGGTCGAATGAAACGGGCATTGATGACGGTCACATCCAAGCCTTCGGCGCTGAGCAAGTCGGCCGCCGTGAGGGCTTGTTGAAGCATCGCTCCGATGGCGATGATGGTTCCATCGCGTCCTTTGCGGAGTATCTCGGACTTGCCCAACTCGATCGGTTGTTTGGGGCGTTCGAAGGCCAGAGCGCTGGTCTTGGGATATCGGATCGACGTTGGGCCGGGTTGCTTGAGTGCAAACTCGAGCATGGGCTCGACCTCGGTCGAGTCCCCGGGAGCCATCATCACGATGTTCGGGAAAACACGTGTATAGCCGATATCGAATAGGCCGTGGTGGGTCGGGCCATCTGGACCGGTCAGGCCGGCTCGGTCCATCATCAAGACGACGGGCAAGTTTTGCAACGCGACTTCTTGGAAGATCTGATCGTAGGACCGCTGCATGAAGGTGCTGTAGATAGCGACGATCGGACGCAGACCGACCTTGGCTTGGCCAGCCGCAAATGCCACCGCGTGAGATTCGCAGATACCGACATCGAAGAAGCGTTTGGGGAACTCGTCGCGCACCGGTTCGAGTTTGTTGCCCTGGCACATCGCAGCGGTCATGATCGTCACGCGCGGGTCGACTCGCATCTGGCTTGCGATGGCGTCCCGAGCGTAATTGGTGAAGGCGGGTTTCTCGCCGATCGATAAGACGCGAGGAGATCCGTCCTCGTCTTCGAAGGCCGGTGGTGTGTGGAAATAGACCGGATCGTCCTCGGCGGGCTTGTACCCCCTGCCCTTCTCCGTGACGACGTGCAAGAGCGTCGGTCCCGGCTGGTCCTTGACCATCTCAAGGTATTTTCGCAGGAGACGAATATCGTGTCCATCGATAGGCCCGATGTACTTGAATCCGAATTCCTCGAAAAGCATGCCCCCGACCATACCCGCCTTGACCCCCTCTTTGACTTGGGCCAAGAGTTTCTCGGTCGGATCGCCGAGCACTGGGACCCTATTGAGGATCTTGGCGACTTCTTGTTTGAGACCGGTGTAGAAGGGGTTGGTTCGCAAGCGATCGAGGTAGTTTGCCAAGGCACCGACGCGAGGACAAATCGACATTTTGTTGTCGTTGAGCACGACGATCAAATCTTTGTTCAACTCCCCTGCGTTGTTCATTGCTTCAAAGACGATTCCCGAGGGAAGCGCTCCGTCGCCGATGACCGCGATGCTTTTGCGGCGTTTTTGATCCATCAGATCGTCGCCAGACTTAAGCCCCAGAGCCGTCGAGACACTGCAGCCTGCGTGTCCAGTCATGAACAGATCGTAGGGGCTCTCCTGGGGGTTGGGGTAACCCATGAGTCCACCGCGTTCGCGGATCGAGCGAAACTGCTTGTAGCGGCCCGTGATCAATTTGTGAGGATAGATCTGATGGCCGGTATCCCAGATCAACCGATCGAACTTAAAGTCAAAAACACTGTGAAGGGCCAGGCAAAGCTCGACGACCCCGAGGTTGGAGGCAAAGTGGGCCGTTCGGGTGGCGAGCAAATTGCAAAGCACATCCCGAATTTCCAGAGCCATCTGGTCGAGTTGCTCGACGCTCATGGTTCGGAGCGGATCGGCCGAATCCAGTTGTGAGAGTAGAGGGTGGGACGCCATCAACTATGCCTTTCGAGTATATACTTCGCAATTTGTCGGAGGCCCTCGGCGCGTTCCTCAAAGGGTGCCAAGGCCGCCAAAGATTCAGCCACCCAACGTTCGGCCATGTCTCGGCTCTTTGCCGTACCATAGACGCTTGGAAAGGTCAGTTTACCCCTGGCGGCGTCTTTGCCGGTCGCTTTTCCAGTTTTCTCGAAAGTCGACTCGACATCCAGGAGATCATCGACGATTTGGAATGCAATTCCGATCCCACGCCCGTAGGTGGCCAAGGCCGAGCGGGTGGTTGACGGAGCTTGAGCAGCGATCGCACCTAGAAGCACCGAGGCTTCGATCATCGCACCGGTTTTGCGACGGTGGATCGAACTGAGGCGTACCTCCGGCGATTGGACGTCGGGGCTCGCCAAGTTCCCTCGGGGGCGCATCTCCGATCGATTTTCTTCGAGAAGATCGTCCATCTGACCGCCGACCATGCCTCGGATCCCTGAGGCCCAAGCCAGTGTTCGGCAACTTTCGACCATCGCCTGAGCCGATTGATCGGCTTGGACGATCGACTCGAAGGCCATCGGCTGGAGGGCATCTCCGGCGAGTATCGCCGTGGCCTCATCGAACTGCTTGTGGCAAGTCGGTCGCCCTCGGCGCAGCTCGTCGTCATCCATCGCCGGCAAATCGTCGTGGATGAGCGAATAGCAGTGAATCATCTCCAAAGCGCAGGCATTGCCGAAGGCTTGCTCGATCGGAGCTCCGGAAGTCTCGCAGGCCAAAAGGCACAGTACCGGTCGAAGACGCTTGCCGGGGGCAAGGAGCGAATACTCGACGGCCTGTACCAGTCGTTGTGGGGAGTCTTTGGCAAATCGGTCCAAGCAATCCCGCAACTGCGAGTCGATGCGGGAGCTGAGCTCACCCCATCGGGCCTGGAGGGAATTGGGCTCCATGACATTTTTGGACTCGCAGACGCTTTTGGGCTCGCTTCGTCGAGTGGAAGTGGGGGAATCGGAAATAATTACGTTCCTGCAAGGATAAGTCGAGCCGTTCTTGTGTCTCGTCGGCTAGGAAAGATTACCAAGTTGTCCGATTGTAGCTTAACCAAACGTAGGGAAAAGAACGCTGAGCGCAAGGAACGGAAAATCGATCCGACCTCGCCGATCCGCATTACCGTCAGGATCGATTCTTTCGGGCTTTTGCGTCCCAACATCCCCCAAGCCGACGGCAGAACGTTCAAGTCGCTCGGATTTAGAGTAAATAATGCGTTCCGACGGTGCTCTGAGTCCGAAACCCTAATACAATCCAGGGGTTGTATCGCTAGGCTCATGCACTCGACGGGTCGCGAAAAAGGAAAGATGCCATGAAAAGAATTATTTGCCGTTGGTTTGGATGGATGATGCTCGTCGGAGGAACCATCGCGGGTTCGAATGGTCTAGCCCTAGGTCAATTTGGCGGTGGCGGAGGTGGAGGCTTGGGTAGCCTTGCAGGTCTCCTCGGTGGGCTAGGTGGTGGCGGCGGCTTCGGGCAAACCGGTGGCTTCGGGCAGCAAACGGGCGGATTTGGACAGCAAACCGGCGGCTTCGGGCAGCAAACGGGCGGATTCGGACAGCAACAAGGTGGATTTGGCCAGCAGGGTGGCTTCGGCCAGCAAGGCGGCTTCGGGCAGCAGGGCTTCGGGCAAACCGGCGGATTCGGCGGAGCTTCGGGCGGTCGAACTCTCCCAGGCCGATTCGGTGGAGCGGGGATTTCCGGAGGAACTGGAATTCTTCCCGATTACCTGAGCCAACCATTGCCAGGAGGAGTCGGCGGCGCTGCGGTCTTCGGAATCGGGCCTTCGAGCAACGCCGG
>JAJTFB010000010.1:14291-58197 GCA_021300015.1 Pirellula sp.
GAATCAAGGCCAAGGAGCCAAAGGTAGTTTTCGAGCGACCGTTCGTCCCGACATCCCTGTCGATAGCCAACGCGTCGGGAATCTTTCCGGGCAACTCCAAAACCGCATGTCTCGCGTTCCGCTCCCCGAACGATTGCGGGGAGCGAAAGTTTCCATCGAGGACGGCCAAGTCGTCCTGCGCGGCAACGTCTCTAACGAGGCGGATAAGCGGATGATGGAGCGACTGATTCAGCTTGAGCCTGGGGTGAACTCGGTTCGGAATGAACTGGACGTGGCACCACCGAGAGCTGAGCAAACCCCGGTAGGGACTGCCCGTTAGTCATCTGAGCTCCGATTCCAACGCCCGTAATCGTACTTCCCTGCATCGGCGAGATCGGCAGGTGGAACCCCGGGGCTGACGTCGCGACTTGTCCCACCGGGACTCTCGTCTCGGTGATGGTCATCTGGCCATTCTCAAAGTTCTCAGCAGTAGGAATCGGAAGCGGAGTGGCTTGCGATTGCTGAATCTGCTGGAGCAACTCGTTGGCTTGCTCAGCCGACAGGACCGGTTTGGTAGGATAATTCCTAGCCGGATACTGGATCGTCGTGGTTCGCTGGGCAGGATCTCGTGGTGCTTGCCCCGGAATCGCCTGCCCCGGAATCGCTTGCCCCGGAATCACCTGTCCGGGTGTGGTTCCAGCAGGGACGCTGCTGGTGTGCGAGGCTCGCTGCACTCCGTTTTGCGAGGAGGCTTGAATGACCCGTTGCTCCCCCTCAGGAGAAACAACCCCAGGCAGCAAAACGGTCGCCGCGTTGCCCCGAAGCACTGGACCATCCTTGGTCTTGAAGGTCGGGATCAGCATGATCTTCTTTTGTGTACCGGGAGCCGCGTCCCATGGGATCCAAATGCTGTAGGAAGCTCCCAGTTCGCTTTCGGAAAAATGGGTGGTGAACTGCTCGGCCGTAAAGCGGAACCGCTTGTCAGCCGATTCGATCGAGGAACCATCGTGGCTGCGGTTGGTATCGTCGAACCCGTAAACGGTCAACTCACCCTCGACCGGAATGGCTTGGCTCTTCTCGTTGTAGAAGTACAACCGTCCGCCAAATCCTCTCGTCGGTGGCTTGCCTTCTTTGGTGAAGATATCGTAGGTCCAAGTGACATTGATGCTCTGGGGAACTTGGTAGTCTTTCTTTTTAAAGAGAGACCAACTCGATTCCTTTTTGCTGTTCTTGGTGTTTTTTGAGCCCGTCAGCGTGGAGCATCCGGCCGTTGCAATCATGAGCAACCAACAGGTAGCCACACAACATCGATAAGTTGCTTTGTTCATTATCATCGCTTTCATCTTTGGGTTGGTGGATTGGTCGAGCCGTTGCCTTGGATCAGACTCCTGCGAGGATTCCGAGTCGAGGAAGCTTCGTTGGGATAAGTCATATTCGATGGGATGCTCGCGTTCGGATCGCCCAAGTACAACTGCGATTCGATCGACTCGGGTTGCATGGGCTGGAGCATCGGTTGTTGCATCGGTTGTTGCATCGGCTGCTGTTGCATCGGGTCCGTGAGCATCTGCATTTCCGAAGGCATATTCGGGTGGATGATCTTGGTTTCATTCGACTCATAATCGACCGTCGGCGTTTCGTCCGGGAAGATCGTCGGTGAGGTCGCAGGACCCCAGAGTCCATTGCCCGCCGAGAGACCCTTGTCGCCATGGATGTTCAGAACATCGGCAAGGCACCAGCTCATGCGAGACGATTCGGCCATCTTGATCATGTCCATCTTATTTGCGTCATTGAAATTGATGACGCGAGGGGTCATGACCACCAGAAGCTCGGTTCGGTTTTCTGTCTCTTTGTCGAATCGAAACAAGGCACCGGCGATCGGGATGTCTGCAAGCCATGGAATTCGCTTGGACTGAGAGGCGCGGGATTTGGTGATCAGTCCGCCGATGACAACCGTCTGGCCATCGTAGGCGGTCACTCGCGTCTGAGCGATGGTTTGATTGAACGCAGGGGTCAATGTCGTTCCTCCGGCCACTCCACCACTTGCAATCTCCAGACCATTGGCCCGATCGATCGTCGCGCGGCTGATGGCGACGATCATGTTGATCAAACCATCTTCGTTGGTTCGCGGTTGAATCTGTAGCGTCAAGCCTGCATTGACATAGTTGACATTCTGCTGCACGATGCCAACACTCGCAGCGGTTCCCCCGAGGACCGGAATCGACTGTCCGACATTGATGACCGAAACGTTGTTGTCGATCGTCGTGAGGGTCGGCCTTGCCAAAATCTGTGCGCGGTTGGCATCCTGGAGCATTCGGAACAGCAAGCCTACCGACTCGCTGCTGGCTGCTAAAACCAATCCGCCGTAACCCAGGTCGCTGGTCCTGCCGAGGGCAAACCCCGAGGAGCCCTGGCCCGCGACGTTCTGAGGACGGCGTTGCGGACTGCCGGCGTTAAAGGCAGGGTTAAGCACGTTGAAGACCGGACTTCCCAACGTACCACCCGAAGCGCTGTTGCGATCAAAGAGCAGCGAGTCTTGCAATCCGAGTTCCGTTCCGAACTCGAATTGGTCATCGAGTGCGACCTCGGCGATGAGCATTTCGACGAACACCATCGGCTGCTGGCGGTCGAGCCGTTCGATCACCTGCCGAATCTGCTGCATGTATCGCGGTGTGGCACTCACGACGATGCTGTTGGTCGATGGCTCGGCAATCAAGAACACTTCGCGGTCGACTCGCTCGAACAGACTGATCGCCTGACCGGAGATCAATTGCTGAGTGATGACATTGCGTTGCGTGTTTAGCAAATTATTCAGTGCGGTGAAAATATCGGAAGCGTTCGCATTGCGCAACCAAATCACCTCGTTGTTGCGTTGCTGTCCGCCGGTTTCGTCCAAACGGTACAGGAGTACCTCGATGACCTCCAAATCCGAGGCCGCTCCCGATACGATGATCGTGTTGGTTCGTGTGTCGGCCGAAATCCGAAGCGGTACCAAGGTGCTCTCGCCACCCCCGGTCAAGGCCGCTAGGTTCTGCAATCCGATCGCTGCAGCACTGGTCGTCGATGCTCCCGCTGTGGCAGGCAACCCAAAGACCTGCTGGAGCGTCAAAGCCAGACTCGTCGCGTCCCCATTGACCACCGGGAAAACCTTGATCCTCGCATCGGCCGAAGGCAACTGGTCCAATTGATCGATCAAGGCCTGGATCAGAGGCATGCTCTTCGAAGGGGCTCGGACCACCAAAGCGTTGATGCTCGGGTTGCTCGTGATCGTCACTCCAGCGAGGATCCCGGAATTGACCGGATCCCCCTCGCGAGGAACGACCATCAGTCGGCTCGACGGAGCCCTCGAACTTCCCGCTGCGGGTTGGGCCTGGCCCTGCTGGGGCTGGCCACCTGCCGCTGTGCCCGAACTGGCCGTGCCGGTGATCGCCGACTGAAGGATCGGCTGAAGCTCCGAGGCGATCGCGTTTTTGATCGGGAAGACCCGAATCTCATTTTCCGCCGATGTCGACTCGACATCGACCTCCAAAATCAACTTGGCTACCTCGGCAATGTCTCGCGGGGAAGCCTGCACAATCAAGGAATTGGTCCGATAGTCCGCTATCACCTTGACCCGTGTGCCGATGGTCAATGCCGATGTGTTGGCAGGTGCCGTGGTGCCTGGAGTCGTCTCGCTAAAGAAGTTCCTGACCAAGGTCTCTGCGTCGACGGCCGAGGAATTGACCAACCGGAAAACCCGCAACTGATTGTTAGGGTCCAAGGGCTGATCGAGCTTGATGATCAACTCCTTGATGGCCGAGAGTGCCTCGGGCCGACCGATCAGGAGCAAGGAGTTGGGCTGACCCAAAGCATAAAGACTGATCTGCCCCTGTCGCGGTGTGAAGACCTTGTCGTTTAAATCCCGTAGGATCGGCTCAAGGGCCACGCCATTGACGTGCTTGAGCGGATAAATCTCAATCTCCGGAGTCGTCTCGGCACTCTGCTTCTTGATCTGCTCGATGACCTCCAAGACGCGCTGCACGTCCCGCCGTCCACCTTTGACGATCACAATTCCCATCTCAGGAACAAACGAGATGTCGACGTCCCCGATCAGTCCTGTGCCACTACCCATCGATTCGGGGGAACCGACAGCCATCCCCGGAGTATTGTCATCATCGGGAGTGACCGGAACCTGCCCGGTGACTTGATCGTTCTGCGGTGGTTGTTGATACGATGCGAGCTTGACGAGCCGAAGCGCCGTTTCGATCCGCTCGGGACTGGCCGGATTGATCGGAACGATCTGCGTCGGTCGCTGCGGGTCGGCTTGGGCAAAATCCACCGCCGAGACGATTTGAGTCCAAGCAAAAACGTCCTTCGGACTGCCTTGCATCCGAACCGTGTCGGTCCGCCGGTCGACGGTCATGACCTCGCGAGGGCCAGCTTCGGTGACCATCTGCAATTGAGCCATCTCGCCATTGTTGGTTGTCGATACGGTCAATCGAGGACCGGCGATCCGCGTGACGGCATCCTCGAGTTCTCTCCAACTAACCCGCTGCAATTTGTACTCGCGCGTCTGAACCGCGCTGGATAACACCCGACCTGTGATATCCGACGAAGCCGGATTGACTTGCTTGCTGATCGCTCCGAGCGACAACGCGATCTGTTGCTGCGTCGCCTCGGGCGCTAAGACCATCAATCGACCTGTCTCAGGTTCGGTGGTGATCCGAACCCGCTTGTCCCCACCGAATTGGCTTTGCAGTTGCGCTACAACATAGGCGACAACCTCGGTCGGCAACGCGTAAATTTGAAGCTTGGCATCCCCCGCATTTACCGGGGTATTCACTGGGGCATTCACTGGGCTGGCCGAGAAGCCAACTCCGGGATTGCTACCAGGGATCGCCGGCATTTGGGCCTGGGCTGAATTCCCACGCTGGGTGCTCGGTGGGAGCATCAATGGCCGCTGGTTGGCCGATCCGACTCCCGATTGGGGGGCTTGGCCCACCGCATCGTCGATCGCAAACAAACCGCTTGACCCGAACGCCGTCAAAAGCAAAACATGGCGGAACCACGCACTCGACCCGGCACGCTTGGAGCGTGAATGCCTCCTGAAAGCAGGCTCAGAGAAGGAATTCGACTGAATTTTGTCTTGGTTTCGATTGCTCACGCTTACCGTTCCTTTTGGATTCGGATGGGGTTGGGCCGTTTGTCGGGGCCTTTGTCTCATCGGAACAATCGGAACATTCGGTAAGCTTTCTTCAGCCAAAAGAGTCAACCTGAACGGTAAAGTTTAACATTTTGCTTTCGTAATCCTGGGCTTTGGACTCCAAGGAGCGGGTTGCACAAGCTAGCAAATTCGCGATACTACGACGGTTTCCAGGATTTCTGATATTTCTCCCAGGAAACGCATCTATGGACGACAAGATCGCCTGTGAGGGGATCACGTTTGACGACGTGCTCATCCAACCCCGGTACAGTGACATTCTCCCGTCGCAAGTCGACGTCTCTACCCAACTTACGGCCAAAATCCGCTTGGAAATCCCCCTGATCTCCTCGCCCATGGACACCGTCACCGAGAGCGAGATGGCCATCGCTTTGGCCAAAGTCGGGGGGTTGGGGATCATCCATAAAAATATGGACATCGCTTCCCAGGCCGCCGAGGTGACCAAGGTCAAGCGTTCGGCCAATGGCATCATTCCCGATCCGGTAACGCTCCGTCCGACCGACAGCATTTCGACAGCCCAGGACGTGATGCGCAAGCAAAACGTCTCAGGGATCCCGATCATCGAGAGCAGCGGCAAGCTCGTCGGGATCTTGACCCGACGCGACATGCGGTTCCTCGAATCGAGCGACAAGCCAATTCTCTCGGTCATGACCCGAGAGAATTTGGTCACCGCGCAGGGAAATGTATCGCTTAGCGAAGCTGAGCGGATTTTGACGGATAAAAAGGTGGAGAAACTTTTACTGGTTGACGATCAATACCATCTGACTGGACTCATTACGATCAAAGACATCGACCAGATGAAAAGTTACCCATCGGCCTGCAAGGACGAACTGGGTCGCTTGAGGGTCGGAGCGGCGATCGGAGTTCACGATTACGATCGAGCCGGAGAGTTGATTCGACGCGGGGTAGACATCCTGGTCGTCGACAGCGCTCACGGACATTCCTCGAACGTAATTGCGACGGTCCGAGAATTGAAGCGTCAGTGGAGCATCGACGTGATTGCCGGGAACGTTGCGACGTTCGAAGCGGGCAAGGCGTTGGCCGAAGCGGGCGCAGATGCGGTCAAGGTGGGGATTGGGCCAGGCTCGATCTGCACCACACGCGTGATCTCCGGCGTAGGAGTTCCGCAAATCACCGCGATTTACGAAACGACCAAGGCTTGCATGCAAGCCAACATTCCGACGATCGCCGATGGTGGAATCCGTTATTCGGGGGACATCGTCAAAGCCCTGGTCGCAGGTGCCCAAACGGTGATGATCGGGAGTTTGTTCGCAGGACTGGCCGAGAGCCCAGGTCGAACCATCCTCTACCAAGGCCGTACTTTTAAGGCCTATCGGGGGATGGGATCGCTCGGGGCAATGGTCAAAGGATCCAGCGAGCGCTATCGCCAAAGCGGCCAGGACCAACTCGCAAAGTTGGTCCCCGAAGGGGTCGAGGGGCGAGTGCCGTTCAAAGGTCCATTGGCCGACTATGTCTACCAATTGGTAGGCGGACTACGCGCCGGAATGGGGTATTGCGGTACCAAATCCATCTCGGAACTAAGGTCCTTAGCTCGATTTATCAAAGTATCGGCGGCGACGGTTAGGGAGAACCATCCACATGACATTGCCATCACGCAAGAAGCACCCAACTACAGTCCGGAGGTCCATCAAGCAGGCGAGAACTGATCGCCCGCACCGAGCGCGCAACTCGTTCGTGTCGCTGCTGCGCTGGGGCCTTTGTATTCCGGTAAGCCTCACATCGCTGGGGTTGGTCTTGTGGAGCGAACCGGACCGAGCATCTGCGCAAAGCCCTTCGAGCTTTCCGGTAGCCAACCAAGCTCCCGTTTGGGCACCAACGCCCTTCCAAGCCAACCCGCTTCGGGAAAATCTCACGCCTGCAAAATCCTTCGAAGCTCCCATCGAAAGCACCAGTCGCCCGCAGAGCAGCCCAATCGCCGCGACCAAACAATCCGAGGTCCTGCGTTGGCGGAAAGTCGAGCAGCCTACAAACCGACTCCAGGCGTCGATCCGAAGAGGCATCGCCTCGAAGTCCGAACCAACCGTTGCACCGGAGGTGACTTCGGCAGCGTATCAAGACCCCAGCCCTAGTCGTCCGCAGCCTCCTCGCTCGAGTCTGCTGATCCAGCAACCCGCTGAACCTGCGGTCAAGGCCTTGCCGGAACTTCCGGTCGAGCCGGTTTTGATCCCGCCGAGCGAGCCGTCGGTTTTGCCTCAAGCCCCTGCGCCGCTTGTGATCCCGCCAGTTCCCGGACCGCAGTCGATCCCTCAGGAACCCCCGGCACTGACGATCCCAGCAGCACCTGCGCCGCTTGCGATCCCAACAGCGCCCGCGCCGCTTGCGATCCCAGCGGCACCTCCGGAGCTTGCGATCCCGCCGGTGCCCAGGAAACTCCCCGAGCCACCTGAGAGTGTGCTGCCGGACCCATCGAGCGCCTTGCCCAACCCGTTTCCCAAATCATCCGGGACTCAAGAGTCGTTAGGCTCTCCGTCGGATCGGACGTTGCGTGAGCCAGCCAAACTCGATGAGGATTCGCCACCAGAGCCGCCCAAGAGGGCGAACCAATCGGTCGCCAATTGCGACTTGGTGCGAGACTTTGCTGCCGGGGCCGATATCCGAAATTTCCGGCTCGACTCTTCCCCAGATTTTGTCCAAGTCTACCAAAACACCGATCGGACAGGAGCATTGACGAAAGAGAACTTTGTGAACAAGTCACCGATGCGGACTTGGCGAGGCGAGCAAGGGGAGTACATCGCCGAGGGTAAGCTCGTCGACTACGTTTACGGGACGGTGGTTCTCGAGCAGAGCGATGGCAAACGGGTCTCTTATCTACAGCGCAAGCTGAGCGATGCCGACCAAGTGTTTGTATCCGAGGCATGGGGTGTCCCGGTGACCTGTCCGTTGGGTGATCAGGGGTTTGCCCCGAGGTTCTTTGTCGATTCGACGTTCACTTGGAAGGCATCGGGAGCTTGCAACAAGCCGCTGTATTTTGAGGACGTAGCCCTAGAGCGCTACGGGCATGAATGGGGCCCGCTCGTCACACCGGTCGTCTCGACGGTTCGGTTCTTCGGAGACTTGGCCGTGTTGCCTTACAAGATGGGGATCCATCCGCCCAACGAGTGCCAGCATCCTTTGGGGTATTACCGACCGGGCAGTTGTGCTCCATGGTCGATCGGACCGGTTCCTTTGAGCATGCGAGGGGCGGTGACCCAAGCTGCATTCGTAACCGGAACGGCCTTTGCCCTCCCCTAGGAAGTACCGCGAAACGTACCTTAGACGCTGGTCATTTCCTGTAGCGAAGTAGCATCCCAGTGACATTATTTCCCAAGGCATCTGCAAGGGCATCGACGTAGGGTCGATCGACTAGAGTGCTGTGGTTTCCGGCAAGCACTTTCAAGTGGACGTTGGATCTGGTTGATTCGAGCCACCCAAAAGTCTGCGGGCCAATTGCCGCCCTCCAAACCTAATCGATATTAAGCCCAGAGGGCGACATGTACCCTGACGCCTTACCCGCTGGCCCCATTAGGCCCTAGCTTGGCTCTTTCTACGCAAACGCCGCAAGGCTCCGCCACCTAAAAACAGCAACGCAATCGCGGCGGAAGTTGGCTCTGGAACTTCGCCATTGGTTTCCAATAGCTGCATGCCATTGATGTTTGCTTCGCTAGTGACCCTCCACCAATCCCCCTGAATTTGACCAGCGACTGGAGAAATATTCGAAAAAAGCAGGTAGTTCTGATTAGCAATAAACGTACTTGCAGTGTCGTCCGAAGGACTCGCGACGAGTGTTGTGCCGTCCACGCGAACACCTAGTTGACGACCACCAGTTGCGCTATCGCCTTGGGAGTAGATGTATAACGAGTACTTCTTGCTGCTGTCCAATCCATCAAAAGTAAAGGTATTGGGACTAGATTCACTGCTATCAGCGGAAAAGAGATATCCTTTCATCAAGTTGGCGTACACCGTGTTTTGAAAACCCCAGGTACCAAAAGCCGTGAATTCTCCACCGGAACCCGAGTTGCTAAAGGTAACGCCAGTGGGATTGTTACGGGAATCTCTCAGACTCAATCCAGAAACAGCAAACTCAGAGGGGTTCCAGTAGTCACCCGCTGCTCCAACGACCCCGGGACCTACCTGCGACTCGAATCGACTGCTCGCCGTGTCACCGAATTGGAGATTGATCGTTGCTGCCTCGGAGTGACGTCCCCCCATACCCACGAAAGCCAGCGCAGCAATTGCAATCAACTGAACCCTAGCAAACACCTTGGAGCGATTGCCATAACCAAAAAAACAAAACATAGCCAAAACCTCTTCAGAAATCAGGACTTTTGAAACCCGCGTCCATGCGATACGACTTCCCTCACCCTCTAAATCACCGTTTCGAAATCCCCTGAGACCTGATTTTTGCGTTTTGTGGAAAGATTTTGCTAGCGATCCATGGATCCCGTAGCCCGTAGGGTACGTGCAGCGGTCCTCATGCTTTGAACGGTTTGCGAATTACCGACACCTTCATTGGCTCGACGCCGCTGCATCGGCCAACTTGAATTTTCCGTTGTTCGAGCCCAGCCGGAACAGCACCATTTTCTGTCCGTTCACGCAATTTCCGCACCGCCTCACGCTGACGCTCATTGATCTATTTGCGAGTTTCCCCTGCCTCTGATTGCTCCCCTGCGCGACTGGAGTTCGCGGACGCAGAGCCCGACTCTACGGTAGCTACCGAACGCCGATTCCATCATCGGTTGCCACGGGATTTTAATTTGATGGAACGATTCTGGTTGGAGAATTGAAAGATGGCGAGCATTGCAAAAAGTTCTGGCGGTTCGGTTCGGGTGTTTTTCTATGACAAGGCTGGACGCCGAAAGGCCGTTCATCTTGGCCGGGTGTCTGACGACATCGCCGAAGGTGTTTGCCGCCGAATAGAGCGAATCCTAAACGCGCAGATTCACGGCGAGGAGCCAAGCCGTAACGATTCGGAGTGGTTGGCGAAATCTGGCCTCCGGAAGAAGTTCGTGGCGGTTGGATTGGTGGAGCCATTGCTATCGGATGCGAAGGCTGAGATTCCGACTCTGGAAGCATTCATTCGAAGCTACATCGAACGCAGAGCTTCCAAGGTAAAGCCGGCGAGCGTTACAGTCTGGACGCAAGTACAAAGGAACCTTCTGGACTTGATGCCGAAAGATATCCGGCTGGACAAGATAACGGTGGGACTCGCCAAGGACTTCCACGAATCGCTTCGAGCCAAGGGAATGAAAACTTCCACCATATCGAAGCGAATAGGGTTCTGTCGGCAATTCCAAGCCGCCGCTGAGACTCAGGCCGAGCGTGTGATAAATCCGACGCAGCAAGGCGAAAAAACGTGTGATAAATCCGACTCCGCAGGCCGGACGCAAGGAACACGCAAAGAGCCATTCGACCAAGGAAAACGCAGGGAAAGAGGCGGTTTTCGTCAGCTATTGCTAGTTCTGGAAGCGGAGGACAAGGGATTCGAACCCTCAACCGGTTTCCCGGCGCCTGATTTCGAATCAGGTTCCTAACCATTCGGCTATCCTCCGAGCTTATCGCCTAAGAGAGCCATAAAATAACCTCCGGCCCGCTGGCTGTAAAGCGTCCTTGGTTTTTGTTTCACCACGGAATACACGGAACACACGGAAAAAGAAGGCTCTGGTTTCCGTGTGTTCGGCGTGTTCCGTGGTGGAATTCTCGGCTGGTAACTGGGGACAGTCCCTGGGTTTTGCTAACCACGGTCGGTTGCTGTTCCTGAATGACTCGGTCAGAAAGTGAGTTGGGGCGGGGACTCGTCGCTTGACGGTTTTTTTCTAGAAAAAAATCGGTTTTCGCGTCACACGAGACATCGCACAGTGCCTAATGATGGTGGAGATGAGTCAATGCCCCGAGAGGACCCGCGACCGATGTGTGAGCCATCTGAAAAAAACAATCACGTAACCATCTTGGATTCCCCGGAGTTGTTGCCCGAGGCGATGCAGGCAGCGTTGACGCCCGTTCAAACGGTCTCGGATTCCCCAATCGGAGAGAGCAAAACGAGTGGGTTTTTGGGGATTTTCGGCGGTAAGAAATTTCGTCCATTCAACGATCGATACTGGATCGGGGATGAAATAGGAACCGGTGGTATGGGTTTGGTCTATCTCGGATTGGATCTGCAATTGCAGAGGCAAGTGGCCATAAAAGTCATTCGCGAAGATCGAAAACAGAGCAAGCTCAACGAACATCGCTTTTTGAGAGAGGCGAGGATTGCGAGTCGATTGCGACACCCGGGGATATTAGGTATCCATGATTTCAGCGTTGATACATCTGGTTCGGCCTACATCATCATGGACCTTATTGAAGGAAAGACGATGGAGCAAGCAATCAGGGAATCTTTCGATCAGGATTCCAATCGCTTGACCCTGATCACCGCGTTTCTACAGGTTTGTCAGGCGATTTCGTTTGCTCATTCCAACGGCGTGGTCCACCGGGATCTAAAACCTGCAAACATCATGGTCGGTGACTATGGTATGGCAACCGTTTTGGACTGGGGGTTGGCCAAGGTCATTAGCAGCGATGGATTTCTAGACATCGAATCCAATGAGGAAAATGAAGGCCCCTGCTTGCAGGCGAAAGTCCATGAATGGAGTGCTTCGTCGAATCCGATCGCGAACACTCTTTTTGGCACCGTTATGGGTACGCCGCATTATTTTTCGCCCGAGCAAGCCCGTGGTCAGGTCGTCGATTACCGAGCCGATGTCTTTTCCCTCGGTGGGATCTTATGCCACATCCTTACAGGCTCCCCTCCCTTTTCCGGAGATAAACTCGTTGATGTCTATCAGCAAAGCGTCTCTGGAGATATTTCCTACGCGTTGGGGCAACTCGATCGATGCGGGGCTCCAATTCCAATTGTCCAATTAGCCAAGCGATGCCTTGACCCCAATATCGACAGTCGTCCAAAAAGCGCGATCTTCCTGGTTGAGGTATTGAGGGATTATTTCGAATCGGGCCAGAGAAGAGCTGAAGAAGAGCTTGTGCGATTTTTTGAGTTGTCATTGGACCTGTTTTGCATTGCCAATACCCAAGGTTATTTTTGTCGCCTCAACGACAATTTCACCAGAGCCCTAGGATATACGACGAAGGAGCTTACCTCCCAACCGTTCATTGAGTTTGTTCACCCCGACGATCGCCCTGAAACACTCAGCGAGCTCTCGCGACTTGCCATGGGAGAACCAGCGATACAGTTTAAAAACCGGTATCGACATCGAGACGGTCATTACATTTGGCTCGAATGGACCGCCCGAGCGATTATCTCCGAAGGCATGATCTACGCAGTTGCACGCGACATCTCAGAGCGGGTCCGATTCGAGAGCGAGAAGATTCGTATGGAATCAGAACGCTTGAGGCTCTCTGAGATTGTCGACTCCGCATCCGATGCAATCATCCGAAAAGATCTCAACGGAGTGATTGAAAGCTGGAACAACGGGGCTGAGAGGCTATTGGGGTACACCGCAGAGGAGATGATCGGTAATAATATTCATAGGATCATCCCCATCGAACGGCTCGACGAAGAGGATTGGATTCTTGAACGGATTCGTCAGGGAGAGAGTATCGAACACTTTGAGACCGTTCGAATTCATAAATCTGGAGAGTTGATTGAGCTCTCCGTGAGTGTTAGACCGAATCAAGGTCCGTCTGGCAGTATCAATGGATCCTGGAAGATCGCTAGACGTATCACAAAACTCGGGGAAGGCAGAAGCTAGCTACCGGCGATGTACCTCAAGTTCAATCGCAACTCGGGTGACACCTTCGCTCGCACGAGTCAAGTTTTTGCCGGGTAACTGGGGACAGTCCCAGGGTTTTTCTAACCACGGACTACACAGAAACCACGGAAAAAGAAGGCTCTGGTTTCCGTGTGTTCGGCGTGTTCTGTGGTTGAATTCTCGGCTGGTAACTGAGGACAGTCCCTGGGTTTGGAAACGTTAGAATTGGGTTACCGATGAAAAAACTTTGAACCAAAAAAGCATGCCGGGTACCCCTGTTTGATAAAATCGCAGATTCACACCGCGGAACGATCCATTTCCAAAAGGAGGAACCCAGATGACCAGTCACCCGATCAAAATCGCCCTGCGGATTCCAGGTACCTGGGCCAACGAAGAACTGCTGGCCCAAGCCATCCCCAGCGACTGCAAACTCTCAGGGAATTCGCTGGTTTTGGCCGATGGATCCCAAGTCGAACTTTACGTCAGGCCCAGGGATAGCCAATTCTTGGACGTCTTCAAATCCAGTAGCAGAACAGATCCCACCGGCCAGGAATCCGAAAGACTTCGAAACTATCACCTACAAGTCTGTTTGGTCGGTCCCGGCGGGTCCCTTCAAAGCGCCTCGGCCATGATGCGAAGTGCCATCCCGATCCTCAAAGCCGGAGGTGCAGGTGTGTTTGTCGACAACTCAGCACTTTCCTTTGGAGCATCCCACTGGTGCAAAATGGCTGACTTCTGCGATGCCGATGCTTTGACGTTCGGCTTTGTCAACATCGTTCGCAACAAGCAATACACCTATACCGTCGGAATGCAGGTCTTCGGGAAACCGGATTTGATCATGCCAACCAAGAGCGCGGGCCATGAGGGTTCGGTGATCATCGACATGATGTTGAAAACCGCAACTTCGGACCACAGTTTCGACGAAGGGCACCTGATGGATCTACCCTACGCACGGCTATTCAAAGTCCATAAGATCACCGACGACAAGTCTCCTGTAGGATCTCCGATGCATAATCCGTGGGGGCGACTCGAATTCTCATGCGATCGAATCGAGCAGCCTGTCTACAAGAGCCTTAGCCAAAGAAACGCGATTCGAAACAAGCTGAGATTTTAAGGGGCAGAATTCGGTAAGATCAGGAAGAGATTGAAACACAGAGTAACACAGAGGATCCACAGAGAATACAGAGGGCGACGGGACACGGCCAAGAATCCTTCCTGAAACGCGTCGAGGCGAATCATGCGGAAGACTCGGCTAGTGGTTTTGTCACTTGTGCGATTCCTGGCGGTGCAGCACGATCGGATCGGTGCGTGGCTTATGGCCATGCCCGCGGCTTGCGCCTAGGCGGCTCACGGGGACGCCTGCGGCGTTTGATGGATCATGGTGCGCGTTGGTTTTGAGAAAAGAAGGTGGTCTCATCACCGGTGCGTGCGGGCTCGGACGCCCACACTACGGACAATCGGTTTACAATCGCCTCATGCAAACTTTCGCTCCGGACTAATTGGCTACGCGACGCTGCCAGTTATCGATCTGAATCGCGGATGGTTCTAAGCCCGGAGGGCTGGAACACCCTCTGCCGGGGTCGAAGGCCTCGGTAGCAGTGCAAAGCAAAATCCGAGAGGCCCGGAGGGCCGACACACTGGATGGAAAAAAACTGGGGGGGATGCCCCGAGCAAATGATGCGTGGTTGGATCACCCGTGAGCCGTCTAGGTAATTAGGACGTGTCGGCTAGCTCGACTCCGATGGTTCCTGGCCGTCGGGAAATGGTTTGTCCAACAAACGCTGAACGTGCCCTTTCAACTCGTCCATCGAAAACGGTTTGTGCAGGTACTCGTCGACACCGAGCATCCGGGCATAAGCCTGATGGCGCTCCCCCTCGTTGCCCGTGACCATGATCACTCGTATCCGGTCCCGATTGGTCTTGCGCAAATGCTCCAAGACCAAAAAACCACTCTGACGCGGCATCATCATGTCCAAGACCATCAAGTCCGGCTCGTAACTCTCAAGCTTGGTGATCCCCGACTGCCCGTCAGGCATGTGCACGACCTCATAACCTAACGACTCCATCGCGAATTTAACCGGCGTTGCAATCTCGAAGTCGTCGTCGACGATGAGGATTCGCGGCACGCGATTCTGCTGCTTCCAAGCTGGCTCGATGGACATCGTGGCTATTGCTTTCTAGGTGCTGAGTTTTTTGTCAGGCGTTGAGGTTGGGCGGAAACGATTGGGGACAATCGTTCTACACTGGTTTGCCGGAACGATTGGGGACAATCGTTCTACACTGTTTATTCTTTGGCGATCGTCACGAGGATGTTCTTGAACATCGGGGTGCGGGACTTCGGGTCCACGACGCGTGGTACCAGCACATTGGACTCCGGATAGTACATCATCGCACTCCCGGCACGAATGTCTTCATAGCCCCGAGCCAGTATGTGATGCATCGTTCCTGTCGAACTCGTGACGGTCACCTTCTGGTCGTGAACCAAACCCATCTTGGACAGATCCTCGGGGTGCATCAGGATCACGTCCCGCCGCTCCTGGTGCCGGTACAAATCGTAGTCCTCATAGACCACCGTGTTGAATTGACCTTCGCTGCGCACGGTCATGAGCCTCAATTGGTTCTGCGCCAGGGGCGTGATTTCGGGCAGTTCATGGACCACAAGCGTCGCTCGGCCATCGGGGGTATTGAACTTCGCTTTATGGAACGTCCGTCCCCCCACCTGAAACTCCTGCTTGGACGTGGCGATCGTGTCGAGCGCTTCGTATCCAGGTACCACCTTGGAAATCCAATGCCGAATGGTGTTGGTCTGCTCCATCTGCTCCCAATCGATGGCCTCGGATTTTCCCAGCGTCAGTTTGGCAATCTGCGCGATGACATGCACCTCGCTGCGGGGACCAGGGAGGCGTTTGGGCCCCCCGTCGCTGAGCCGCACGTAGTTGAACATCGACTCTTGGGTCGTCGGCTCGGGCTCTTCGTCTCTGGCGAGCACCGGCAGGACGATGGTCTCTTTGGCCAAGCCGTTGGCATGCCCAGTGTTGAGCGTCGTATTGAGCATCACCAGCATGTCGAGATTCCTAAGCGCTTCGTCGGAATACTGGGAGTCGGGGTTGGATCCATACAAATTCCCCCCTAAACAAAACCCGAACTTGAGCTCTCCTCGATGGGAAGCTTCCATGCAATCGAGCGTGTCGCGCCCGGGGCTCGTCGGTAACCTGACCCCAAAATGATTCTTCAAGTTCTCGAACAACTCGTCTTTGAGCTTGGGTGTCACCCCGACCGATCCGATCCCCTGAACATTCGAATGGCCGCGGATGGGCATGACCCCTGCCCCTTCGCGTCCGATCATCCCTCGGAGCAATGCCAAGTTGACGATCGACTGGACGTTCTGCACGCCGTGGGTGTGGTGAGTGATCCCCATGGTCCAGGAGAAGATGGCTCCTTGGCTCTGAGAGTACACTTCGGCCAACTTTCGGATGGTCGCTTCGTCGACGCCACTTTTCGCGACGATCTCGCTCCATGGCCTTGTGGCAAGCTCTGCTAGGTATTCGGCCGAGCCGTGGGTGTGCTCCTGGAGATAGGCAAGCTCATGGCGTCCCATTTCCACGGTCGCTTTGGCGATCCCAGTCAGGAGGGCTAGGTCCCCTCCGATATGGGGCTGGATGTAATGGGTGGCGATCTTGGTCCCAAAAACCATGCTGATCGGATCGCTGGGGACTTTGAATTTGATCAGTCCGAGTTCCCTGATGGGATTGATCACGATGATTTTGCCACCGCGTCGCCGCAGGTGCATCAGGCTGGTCATCAAGCGAGGATGGTTGCTTGGGGGATTTCCACCGATGATAAAGACCGTATCGCACTTGTCGAGATCCTCAAGGACCACGGTGGCTGTGCTGGTGCCGAGGGTGGTTTGCAGTCCCACGCCGCTGGCTTGGTGGCAGTAGTAACTGCAGTTGTTGACGTTGTTGGTTCCATAGACTCGGGCAAAAAGCTGGAGTAAAAAACCTGCTTCATTGCTCGATCTGCCGCTGAAATACCAAAACGTTTGCTCGGGATTGAGCGATTGGAGCTTGGCGCTGATCCTGGCGAAGGCTTCGGTCCATGTGATCGTGCGATAATTCGCTTTGCCTTGTTCGTAGAGGATCGGTTGGATGAGTCGGCCGCTGGTTTCGAGTTGCCTGGGCGTCCAGCGACTCATTTGCGGGACGGTGAACTTGGACCAGAAATCTGCGGTGATGGCCGGTTGCATGTCGGCGGCCATGGCTTGAAGGGATTTTTTGCAGACTTCGGGGAACGAACCGTGTTCGTTGACCATGCCGCCGTGTTGGCCACCCATCCCCAGGGCGCAGGTCTTGCAGGCGTTTCGCGACCGCAGGGCCTTGTACATTTTCCAAATGCCGCCGGATTCGAGCCCTTTGCGGAATGTGTATCGAACGGCTTGCCAACCTCCGCCGGCCTTGAGTCGTCTCATGGTTGCTTGTCTGCGCTTGCTTCGAGTGATTGTCGGCTGAAGGGATCAGCTAAGTACGACGTTATTATACGTTCTCGAAGCGATTCGTGGACTGCGATTCATGCGAGAAACATCTTGGCTTGGAGCAAGGTGAGCTGAAGAAAGCTTATTGGATCCAAGGCTGGATTTTTTCGAGGGCTTGTGCCGAGGCGGTTTCCATGACGCTCTGGAGCGTCACGGGGATCCCCTTTTGGTCGGAGGATTGCTGAGCGGCTTGGATGAACGCCATGATTTCAATCGACTCTTGGCTCTCGACGGGCGTTGGACCACCCGCAAAGAACTTGGCGATTTGCAGGACCAGTGGTTCGTAGCCTTCGTACTTGGCATCATTTTCTAAAAAGTCGTTGCCAAAGACGGTCAGTCCATAGCCTTGGGTGCCGGTACGGATTCCTCGAAACACTCCGATCCGGCCATCTTTCCATTTGCCGACGACCAGATCTGCGCCTTCGGTTTTGGTCCTTGTGACTTGCTCGCATCCGGTGCCCATGGCGGTATAGAGGGCTTCGACGCCATGGATGCCGTACCAAGTCAGATCGGTGTGATGGGGTTCGAGCGAGCATGGGCTCCAGGCTTGTGCGCCGAGGATTTTGCGTTCGGTGTTTTCGCGGTATCTGTAGATGGTCGGGGTAAATCGCAGGGACGATGAGGTAAACCAGGGTGTTTTGAAGTGTTCGGCGAGTTTGGCGATAGCGATCGCATCGGTCAGATCGGCAGCCAAGGGTTTATCGATAAAGACGCGTTTGCCGGACATGAAGACCGGGTAGGCCTGCTCGAGATGCTTGCGGCCATCGAGGCTATTGAGGATGACCGCATCGACTTTGCCCAGGAGTTCATCGATCGAGTCGACGATCTGGACTCCTTGGGTTTGGAATTCTTTGGTGTAGTTTGGGACTCGATCGATGCTTGAGGGCAAGTCGGGGCTGCCGCCTGGGAACGCAGCGACGATTTTCAACCGCGCCATTGGGCTTGAAGTTGGGGCTTCTCGCATGATTTTGGAAAACGCGCCGGCGTGGGAGGTGTCCAGGCCGATGACTCCGACTCGGATCGTGCCGTTGGCTTGGGTGTTTTCCGATTGTGCTAGAGTCATCGATGGCAGGCCCAGAAGGAGGATCGCCAGGGTCAAGCGGACGGTTGAGGCCATGTTGGAGACCATGTTGGAGACCAACGGGAAGGAAAAACGCATGGCTAGCTCCGTGCAACTCCCCCAAGGTCGGGGGGGATCGAAACAGGATGGGGATACAGGGTGTTATTCTTGGCTTTGGAAATGGCCGCTTCGGAACGCCGATGCCATCGCTTTGGGGACCTCGGCTTCGGCGAGCACCAGGTTGGCACGGTTGCGAGCGACCTCGGCTTTCATGACTTGTTCCTGGGCGATCGCCTCGGAGCGTCGCTGTTCGGCCTGGGCGCGTGCCATGCGAACGTCGGCTTCAGCTTGGTCGGCCCGGAGCCTTGCTCCGATGTTTTGGCCGACTTCGATGTGGGCGATATCGATCGAGACGATGGTAAAGGCGGTTTGGTTGTCGAGGCCGCGTTTGAGAACCGTCCGAGCGATAAGGTTTGGGTTTTCCAGGACGGCTAGGTGAGTTTCGCTCGATCCGATCGAGCTGATGATGCTCTCGCCGACTCGGGCGATGACGGTCTCTTCGGTCGCACCGCCGATGAGTTGTTCGAGGTTGGTCCGGACCGTTACACGGGCTTTGACTTTGAGTTCTATACCGTTTTTGGCGATGGCCGATAGGAAGCCGGTCGGGCTGTATCGGGGGTCAGGGCAATCGATCACTCGGGGGTGTACGGAGGTTCGGACCGCGTCGAGCACATCGCGTCCTGCCAGATCGATCGCCGCGGCGCGATCGAAATCCAGATCGATACCGGCTCGGTGTGCAGCGATGATCGCGTTGAGAACATTCATCACGTTCCCTTCGGCCAAGTAGTGGGCTTCGAGTCTTTGGGTGCTGATCCCTACGCCTCGATCGATATCCAAGCCGGCTTGGGCCGCCATGACTTTCGCATTGACGATGACCGACGAGCGGACTTGTCGGAAGTACATTCCGATCAAGCTTGGCATCGAGACGTCGGCACCGCTCATCATGGCTTGGATCCAGAGGCTTCCGAAGTTCCAAAGGAGGCTTATGCAGACCAATGCCGCCAGGGCGCCGAAGATCAGCAGGACGACGAGCAAGGCGGATTGGGCGGTGAGTTGCGGGCCTCCTTGTTGGGCCAAGATCAACTGTTGGGCAAAAATCAAAAGCGATTCGGTGCGCATGGTTCGTTGGGGGCTGTGTGTTTACGGATGGTTCTTTTCGCCTAAGTCTTACTTATCTTGCGCGAAGCGGACGCGATTGTAACGGATAATCTGCCAAAAATCCTTGGAAGTTGGAGTTTTCGCGGGGGTCGCAGCGGGCTGGGCTGGGGGGCAAACAGTTGGGAAATCTTTACCCGAGCGGCAAGAGCGGGCGAACCGAGGCTGGTTTTCGAGCGTAAAGCCGGAGTCAGAAGGGTTCCTTCTGCGCTGGGATCCGCACTTTTCTCACGATTCGAATTGCCATGCTTGCGTCTGATTTTTCAGCAATACTGGGTGTGACCGACTTTTGGATGGCAAGGTGGTTGACTCCCATCTGGTTTCTGGGGATCGGCGTGGTCTTTGGCTTGCTCGCCTTGGCGGCGTTTTTGGGCCTTTGCTACGTGCTCTCGAAAGTCCGGTTTCTCGATACCGTTCGCAGCACTGGGATTTCCCATGTTCTAGCGGGTATTGCGACCCTGATCTCGACGCTTATCGCCAGCCGGATCTTCGCACCATTTTTTGGATGGGGCTCGATCAACTCTGAGGTTCTGGTCGACGAGTACGTGCTTTTTGCGATCGCCACGGGTTTGCTTTTCGCCGTTTTTTGGTGGGCATTGATCTACTGTTCGAGCCATCGATTCATGCTCGAGTTGAGATCTTTGGTTTCCGATGGCGTCGGTTTTTACATGCTCAGCGTGCTAGGGTTTCTGTCGATCATCGGACTTGCTTCGACGTTTCTCGTCGAGTCGCCTCGCGATGCTTTCTCGAGTTTGGGTTACTACGCAAACCAACTCTTGTCGTTGAGTCCTGGAGCGAACGACCAGAAGTTCACGATTCCTGGAATTCAAGAGGGTAGCGACGCGACCTTCACGTCAATTCCATTGCGATACGACTCCAAGACGCTTCAAGCGATCACGCTTCAGTCGGACAAGAACCTGCTCATTGGCGACGGGCCGACGATCGCCGATTTTCGCGGGCCTGGCTTCCAGGTAGAAAACGGCGTGGCTTTTGGATGGAATCGCTCGATGGGAGCCGAGAAGTGTCCTTTGCCTTTGGCCCAAGGTGCCGAGGTATGGGTGCAAAACCAGGAGATCGGGGATGCGACGTTGACCGTCGGCTTGATCAGTTCCCCGGCGGTACCTCAAGCCTCCACGTTCCTGCTTGCTGGTACGTTCGTGGTTCTTTTTGGTTTGTTGTTTTTCTTGATGCAAGCCATTGCGCCCAAGGCGTCGGCGATCGCCATGGCGACGGCCAAGAGCGAGCTTTCCCAACCCCTCCCCTTGTTTTTGATGGCGTTGGTCGGAATCGCCATTTTGCTCTTTGTTTTCCTCCCTTTCATCACCTTCGGCGAGGACATCAAGTTCCTCAAAGAGAATGGAATCACGTTGATCTTGATCGCTTGCTCGTTCCAAGCGGTCTGGTCGGCTAGCACGTCGGTCAACGAGGAGATCGAGGGTCGTACGGCTTTGACGCTTTTGAGCAAGCCCGTTCATCGCCGCTCGTTTATCATCGGGAAGATGCTTGGGATCTTCTGGATTGTGATGTTCATGTTTTTGGTCCTCGGTTCGATCGAACTGCTCGCGGTGGCTTACAAGCCGATCTACGACGCTCGCGAATCGTCGCTCGAGCAACCCGATTGGCGGCAATGCCATTTTGAGATGATGCAGACGATTCCGGGTCTTGCCATGGCGTTTTTCCAAGCGGTGGTACTGGGGGCGATCTCGGTGGCATTGGGCACAAGGTTGTCGTTCGTGGCGAACTTCGCAATCTGTTTTTCGATCTACATGCTCGGGCACCTGACGCCGACGATTGTGGCAAGTGCCGAGGGGGGATTGCCCTTGGTGGAGTTCTTCTCGCAGTTGATCTCCGCTGCCGTTCCTAACTTGAGCCTCTTCTCGATGGAAGCGGCGATCGATTCGGACATCGGGATTCCTTGGTCGATCCTCGCGAGCGTTTTGATCTATACGGTCATGTACTTCCTGATGGCAACGCTTTTGGGTCTGTTGCTCTTCGAAGATCGCGATTTGGCCTGATGAAACAACTGGTGGTTTGCTATCCGGCCGAGGAACGGCATTTAGAAGCCATCGGGCGTGCCGCCCCAGGTTATCGAATCGATCTGGCCGATCAGCAGAGCATCCCCGAGAAGATCCATCATGCGGATTTGTTCGTGGGGCATGCCAAGGTCCCAGTCGATTGGGATCGGGTGGCCTCCGCGGGTCGGTTGAAGTTCATCCAATCCTCTGCTGCTGGATTGGATCACTGCCTCGCGCCATCGATCATCGACTCGCCGGTCGTCGTTTGCAGCGCTTCTGGGCTGTTTGCAGACCAAGTGGCCGAGCAGACGTTGGCCTTGCTGCTGGGACTCTTAAGGGGCTTGCCCATCTTCTACCGTCAGCAGCAGCAGCGGGAGTTTATCCGCAGGCCGACGGGGGACTTGCATCGCAAACGCGTTGGCATCGTCGGTCTCGGGGGCAATGGACGCCGATTGGCTCAGGTCCTCTGGCCGTTTCGAGTGACGATCCGAGCGACCGATTACTTTCCTGAGCACAAGCCCTCGGAGGTCGAGGAACTATTGCCCCACACGCAGTTGGAAAGCTTGGCCGCGTGGTCCGAAATCCTGATCTTGACACTCCCGCTGAACGCATCGACCCGTGGGGTCATCGATCGGCAGATATTTGAAGCGATGCCCAAAGGCTCATGGTTGATCAACGTGGCCCGAGGTCAATGCGTCAACGAAGGGGATTTGATCGCAGCGCTGGATCGAGGTCATTTAGCGGGGGCCGGGTTGGATGTGACGGCCGTTGAGCCCTTGCCGGCCGAGAGTCCGTTGTATGGCCATCCGAATGTTTTGATCACACCGCATGTCGGAGCCCAGTCGGGTCCGAGGTACGACGATTCGACCCGATTGATTTGCGAGAATCTGGAGCGTTATTTGGCGGGCAAACCGCTTTACAACATTGTCGACAAACGGCTGGGGTTCCCCCACCCGAGCGTTCTGTATCAGCCCGGTTAGCCCAACGGGAATGCCCAACGGGAATGATCGAAGTCAACGAATTGTCTCTGCTAGGTAAGATCGCACTCGGGGGGGCGTTGTTTCTATTCGTCGGTGGCTTGGCTCTCGTCGGTCGTTTCGTCTCGAGGGGAGTGGAAACCGAGGCGGAGTATTTGGTGGCCGATCGCCAAGTCCCCTTGTGGCTTTCGATTTTGGCATTGCTTGCGACGTGGTTTGGATCTTCGTCGGTCATCGAGTCTTCTTCGAAGATGTACCGTGGGGGAATCGGTGAAGTTTTGCTCGATCCGATCGCCTGCGGAGCGACGTTGATATTCACGGGATGTTTTTTCGCAGAGCGGTTTTGGAAGACACAAGCAGCGACGGTAGCGGATTTATTTCGGCAGCAGTTTGGTCCGACTGCGGAGCGACTGAGTTGTGCGATCCAGGTCCCCTCGTTTTTTCTTTGGATCGGTGCGCAGTTTTTGGCCATGGGTCAGCTTATCGAGTCCGCCTTGGGACTCCCCTTGGGGATGTCGATATTGCTTTCGGCAGCGGTGGCTTGGGCGATTGTTGTCGGGGGTGGGATGTGGGCAGTGACCTGGGCCAACTCGATCATGATCCTCGTATCGCTCCTGAGCATGTTGGTGTTGTTTGGAGCGACCGCCCATGGGATCGGCGAGGGCGATGCGGTTGCGGGTTGGAGTCGTGTGATCGACGCGGCGCCGAAGGATCATTTTCGAATCGATGCTGCTTCGTTCGAGAAGTGTTTGGCGATTTTAAGCGTATTGTTGATCGGATTGCTTGGGAATGTGCCCGGTCAGGATCTCCAGCAGCGGGTCGCATCGGCCAAGAGTGCCGCAACGGCCCGATGGATGTGTGTGGTAGGTGGCGTTTTGTACTTGCTTATCGGATTGATTCCTCTTTATCTGGGGCTCGCGGCGCGATGGACGTTTGGAGATGGACTCAGTGAATCGCAGTTGCCGTTGAATGCAATCGCCGCGCGGTATCTGAGTGAGCCGTTTCAGATTCTCTTGATTGTCGGGATGTTCAGTCTGTGTTTGGCGGTTGCTGCAAGCGCGACGCTCAGTCAAGCGTCGATTGTATCGCGGAATGTGATCAAGCCACTGCGTGGACTGGTAAGGGACTCGTCAGGCAGCGAATCGCTCGGTGGTGCTGGAGTCTGGGGGGCTAGAGCTAGCGTCGGGTTGGTGATCGCCGGATCGCTTGCAGTTGCCTTCTCGGGCGAATCGATCATGGGGCTTTTGGAGTTGTCGTTGGTGCTGGTGCTCGTTTCGTTGTTTGTCCCGATGGCGATCGCGCTTTATGTTCCGAGCAAGCAAGCTTGTTCTGGAGTTGGCAACAGCGCGATGATCGCCGGTTTCGTTGCATGGTTGGTGGGGTTTCTCTTCGAATCACGCATTGGGATCCCTGCGAGCTTGATCGGGTTGAGTGCGAGTGCGATCGCAGCTTGGTTGGCCATGCGCTCGGCCCTTACGCGGTGACTTGAATTCGGTAGGAATGCCGGATAGACTGAATTTTCCTATGGGTCTTACGCACGCCCAGAGCCTGGATTTCCTGCACTGCATCGCAACCCAAAGAGTCAACGTTTCATGCCGGTGGACCCTTCCAACACAGTCTATTACCGGCGTGCGAGGTTCACGACACGGTTGCCCAAGTCCTACCGCTATGCACTGTCGCATTTTTGGTTGCAGGAGCTCGAGCCGAATCTCTACCGCGTTGGCATCACCCACTTTGCCACCCGGATGCTCGGAGACTTTGTCGAGTGTGAGTTTAAAAAAAATGCCGGTGATAGAATAGAAGTCGGCTTGCCATTGGGTTGGATCGAGGGGTTCAAGGCCGTATCGGATCTTTACAGCGTGATCGATGGGGATTTTGTCGAGTCGAACGCGGAGCTTGCGAGCAACCCTCAGTTCATGGATCGCGATCCTTATGATCGCGGATGGCTGTACATCGCGCGAGGAAAGCCCGACTCGAGGGTGGTCGATTGTCAGGGGTATGTCGAAGCCCTCGATCTGGCGATCGACCGGATTTTGTCTCAGGAACAGGAGCAGCAAAAGAAGTGTTAAAGCTCAAGTACATCATGATCGGCGGCTTTCTCGGTGCGGGCAAGACGACCAGCATGCTCAAGGCGGCTGAGTATTTTTCCGAGCAAGGGCTTCGTGTGGGTTTGATCTCGAACGATCAGAGTCAAGGACTCGTCGATACGAACTTGTTGAGTTCGAGTGGATTTGCAACCGAGGAGATATCCGGGGGGTGTTTTTGTTGCCGTTTCCCTTCCTTGTTGCAAGCCACCGAGCGGCTCGATCGCGACGCGCAACCCGACGTTTATCTAGCCGAGCCGGTCGGCTCGTGCACCGATTTGGTGGCCACGGTCGTCTATCCGCTCGAGCAGATGGTCGGTCATCGCTACAGCATCGCCCCGTTGAGCGTGTTGGTCGACCCGATCCGAGCGCAGCGGTTTTTGGGGATTTTGACGGGCAAGACGTTTTCTCCCAAAGTCAATTACATCTACGACAAGCAGCTAGAGGAAGCCGACTTGATCGTCATCAACAAGAAGGAGTTGCTCGACGCACAAAGTTTGGATCGCTTGACCAGGGCCCTTCAGGATCGCTATCCCAAGAGTCGCGTATTGAGTCTCAGCGCCCGGACCGGCGAGGGTCTCGAAGATTGGTTTACGATTCTGTCATCATCTCTGGAATCATCGCAACAGCAGGACCGCACGACGATGGAGGTCGACTACGAGGTGTATGCCCAAGGCGAGGCGTTGCTCGGATGGGTGAACTATTCTTGGAGACTCAGCGGTAGGGAGTTCGATGGAAATGAATTTTTGAAGGGGTTGCTCGGGGGGCTTCACGAGCGCTTTGCCGATCGGATTTCCATTGCGCATTTAAAGGGAACGTTGGTTCCTGACCAGGGAAACGATATCGCCGTGGCGAATTTGGTCCGAGAAGACGGGATCGTCGAACAGTCGCATCATTTGCTCGAATCGCTTGAGAGCGGAGAATTGACCTTGAATTTGCGAGCCGAGGCAGACCCTGAAATGTTGAGTCAGGCCGTCGAAGCATCCTTGCAAAAGGGGTGCGAGGAGTTTAGATTGACATCGCAGGTAATCCATTCAGCGGCGTTCCGTCCGCTCCCACCGACTCCGACCCATCGTCTCTTGCGATAATTGTTGCCTAGCCGCAGCAAAACCGATCTCCTCTAAAACTTCAGGGATGCATGAGCGAGCACCGACCGATTTTGTATTGCCGATGCGCGTACGCGAAAGTACTTCCTGAGGATGTCAAGGATTTGGTGCTCGAGCGTCTGATCGATTCGAATGTACCGTTTGAATCCGTCAGCGATTTGTGCGAGATGTCGGCTCGCAAGGATCCGGGGCTTGTGCCTCTTTCGCAGCAGGCGGGCTTGCGGATCGTGGCTTGCTATCCCAGGGCCGTCAAATGGCTGTTTTCGGCGGCCGGAGCTGCGATTCAGACCGAATCAGGTCAGTCCGAATCAGGCCCGTCCAAATCAGGCGAAAGCGAATCACGCAAAAGCGATGCGAAGGAGCCTGTGTACATCGAGGTGCTCAACATGCGGACCGACACGGCCGATAGCGTTTGTGCCAAGCTTGGGATCGGGACCAAAGATACGGCCGAGGGTGCTCAGAGCCAGGCCACAGGAGTTTCGCCATGATCGCTACGAATCGAGAGAGGCCACGGGTATTGCTCTACGAAGGTGCCGGCGCAGAGCCCATCGATGCGGCTTTGCGAAGGAGCATCGTTCCGAAGTTGCTCGACCGAGGCTATACCGTGACGCGGATTACCCAAAACGCCAATTTGGGGAATCTAGGGCATAACGAGTTGATCATCTTGGGCCGCTTTACGCGTCCTGGGGACTTCCAATCCGCCCAAGGGGACTTGAAAATCCACACCAGGGACGTGCGGGACGAGAGTTTGGAGAGTCTTATCGAGTACATCGACTCGATAGCCGACGGGGTTTCCGAAGCAAGACCCCATTGGAAGCCCTGGTTTCCGGTGATCGATTACGATCGATGCACCAACTGCATGCAATGCTTGAGTTTTTGTCTGTTCGATGTGTATGGGGTCAATCAGGCCAATCAGATCACCGTACAGAATCAGACCAATTGCAAAACCGATTGTCCGGCATGTTCTCGCGTGTGTCCTGAAGTCGCGATTTTGTTTCCGAAGTACAAAGCCGGTCCGATCAACGGAGACGAAGTCAACCAGGATGACGTGCGGCGAGAGGCGATGAAGGTCGACATCAGCGCGTTGCTCGGTGGAGACATCTACTCGATGCTCAAGGACCGCAGTGAGAAGGCCAAGTCGCGATTCTCCAAGGAGCGTGACGACGATCGCGCCTTGAAAGAGCGTCAGCGGTGCCTTGATAAACTCAAGACCAACATCGACGGCTTGGATATCCCTGCGGAAGTGCTCTCGAGTTTGCCGAGTTTCGACCAGATCCAATCCAAGGCGCAGGCGGCCAAGCAGCGGGCCGAGCAGGCTCTTGCTGGGCAAGCACAGGCTAGTCAAGCACAGGCTGGGCAAGCACAAGTTGAAGTATCCCCCAAACCGGCAACATCCTAGTTCTCAGCAGGCAGACTTGACCATGGTCGCACGAATCGCAACACGCATGCTCAGAACCGTCGATACACGGTTGCTTTGGAAGTTCGCTTACAACTTTGGGTACAAGGGGATGCGATCGGTTCAGAAGTACAAGAAGCGGCTCAAGCAGGGGGTGCACTTCCCTCCGTTTCTGTTTATTTCGGTGATCAATTCGTGCCAACTGCGATGCCAGGGTTGCTGGGTGGACGTCGCATCTCCTCGTCAGATGATCAGCAAGGAGGATCTCAATCGGATCATCACCGACGCGAAGAAGCACGGGAACAGTTATTTTGGGATTCTCGGTGGCGAGCCGTTCATGCATCCGGATTTGCTCGACGTGATCGAGTCGCACAAGGACTGTTACTTTCAGATATTCACCAATGGTCAGTTGATCACGGACAAGGTTGCGAGTCGGTTGCGGAAGGCGGGCAATGCCACGCCTTTGATCAGCATCGAAGGGACCGATATGATCAGCGACGAGCGTCGCGGAGCGAAGAATGTTTACGACAAGACGTTGTTGGGATTGCAGACGGCCGTCAAGCACAAGCTGATTGTCGGGGTCGCTACAAGCGTGTGCAAAACGAACTACGATCTGGTCAGCGAGGAATGGCTCAAGAAGCTCATCGGCATGGGGGTCCATTATGCATGGTTCCATACGTATCGAGTTGTTGGACCCAAGCCCACGCCTGAATTGGCGTTGAGTCCCGAGCAGATCGTCCAGTTGCGTCGTTTCATCGTTCAGATGCGGACAAGGGTTCCGATCGGCATTGTCGAGCCTTATTGGGACGACCGTGGTGGAGCGCTTTGTCCGATGGCCACCGGTGTCAGTCACCACATCGGTCCATCGGGGGCGATCGAACCTTGTCCGATCATTCAATTTGCCAAAGAGACCATTCACGACGGTCCGAGCATTTACCAGATCATGGCCAAGTCGGAGTTTTTGGATGATTTTCGCAAGACATCGGCGGCTGCGACCCGAGGTTGCGTGGTGCTCGAGCGGCCCGATTTGGTCAAGCTTTTGGTTGAAAAACATTCTGCGGTCGACACCACGCAGCGCAAAACTGCGATGTTAGAATTAGAGGCTCTTGAATCGCGGACCAGCCAGCACCAGCCCGGGCAGGAGATCCCGGAAGAGAGTTGGATATACCGGTTCGCCAAGAAGCACTGGTATTTTGGTTTCGGTGCCTACACTTGATCCGTTTGTAAAGAACTCACTTATGCAATTGCCGATAATGACCTTGCCCCGCGCCGTGCCCGTCCAGCGCGAGCGCAGGCCTAAAGAGAACATTCCGCAGACGCGACCCGAGAGAGAATCGGTGCGAACCAAGCTTAGGCAGTACGTGATCGATGCGAAGTTGGTCGCTCCTTTATCGATTGCGGATCTGCGCAGGCATGCGGAGTTGTGCGTCGAGCAGCAGGGATTGGCCGCGATCTACACCGACTATGTCGGCGTGCTGCTCAACAGCGAGGTTTGGCGCGATCAGCTCGCGCGGGTTCCTTACCAAAGACGCCTGCTGTTGCTTCCCAAGTGCATGCGGATCGAGGACAAGTGCCCTGCTCCGTTCGATGAGTTCGGGCTACTGTGCAAGCAGTGCGGCTTGTGCACCATCCAAGAGTTGCAAGAGGAAGCCGAGAGGCTCGGCTATGCGGTACTGGTCGCCGAGGGATCTGCCTTGGTCATGGCGATCATCGAGACTGGCAAGATCGATGCGATCGTAGGGGTCAGTTGCTTGAGCGTGTTGGAAAAAGCGTTTCCTTACATGGAGTCCGCAGCGATCCCTGGCGTCGCTATTCCATTGCTTCAGGATGACTGCAAGGACGTGACGGTCGACTTGGAGTGGATTTGGGAGACGATCCACTTGACCAGCGACGATGCGACCTATCGACTCAACCTTGATAGCCTGCGCGGGGAGGTCAAGGAGTGGTTTAACGACGAATCGCTCGAGGAGATCATGGGGCCAGCACCGACCCAGACCGAGCAGATCGCCAGGGCTTGGTTGGCCAAAAACGGCAAGCGATGGAGGCCGTTTTTGACCGCTTGTGTCTGGAAGTCGATGGTCGATGATCCGAACGTCACCGTACCGATATCGCTCAAGAAGTTGGCTGTCGCAGCCGAGTGTTTCCACAAGGCTTCGTTGGTTCATGACGACATCGAAGACGATGACGATTTGCGATATGGCGAGCCGACGCTCCATAGCCAAGAAGGGATCGCTGTAGCGCTGAACGTTGGCGATTTGCTCCTCGGAGATGGATACGCTTTGATCGCCGATTGCGGGTTGTCCGCCCAGCAGCGGATCGCGATCAGCAAGGTCGCTGCCTCCGGGCATCGGACCTTGTGTCTAGGTCAGGGCGCGGAGTTTCAGTGGGCCAAGTCCCCTGCCCCTTTGAGTTCGACTCAGGTGCTCGATATTTTCCGCAAGAAGACCTCAACGGCCTTCGAAGTGGCGCTTCAGTTTGGGGCCTTGGCCGCCGATTGCGACGAGGCCGTCTGTGGCATCATCAGTCGCTTTAGCGATGCGCTCGGGGTGGCTTACCAGATCCGAGATGACCTCGAGGACATGGTCAGCGGAGAGTCGCTCAGCGACTTGAAAGCCATGCGACCTTCGTTGCCTTTGGCGTTGCTTCATGAACGGGTCCGTGGAAATCCCCAACACCGAGAACTTGTCGATCGAGCTTGGAGAAAAGCATGTTCTGTCGACGAGCTCGAACAGGTCGAAAAATTATTTACCGAATATCAGATTGGCGATCGATGCCGGGTCCTGCAGGAATCCTACAAGGAGGAAGCGATCCGGTGTTTGACCGAACTGGAGAACCCCAGTGTCAAGGGACTGTTGCGGCGAGTGATCAGCAAGATATTCACGGTGGAAGTGAAGGATTGGTGCAGTGAGTTTGAGACTAGAAATGCTGCAGGTCGCTCGCCTAGCCCCCAAGTTGCTCGGTGATGCGACCGAATTGGTCGCGAGTTTTCTCCGCTCGCAGCACCACCCGAGCGGTGGATTTTGCGATCGGGAGGGCAAGCCCGATTTGTACTATTCCACCTTTGGAATCGCCGGCTACATGGCATTGCAGATGCCGTTGCCGGTCGAGGCGCTTGCGCGTTATTTGAATTCGCAGCATCGACGAATCGAGGAGCTTAACCTCGTCGATCTTTCCTGTTTGGCCCGATGCTGGGCGTTTCTACCAAAGAGTTTATGGCCGGAGGATCTTCGGGATCGGACGATTGCTAGGCTCGAGTGCTTTCGGGCCCCCGACGGTGGGTTCTTTACCGAGTCGGGCGAGACCCACGGTTCCATGTACGGTTGCTATGTCGCTTTGGGTTTGGAGCACGACATCGGATATCGGATCGGTTCCCAAGACGAAATGCTCTCGTGCATCCGCAGTCGATTGGCACACGATGGAGGGTACTCCAATAGCCCCGATTTACCTTTTGGTCTGACACCGACGACGGCAGCAGCAGCTTCCTTGTTCCGTCATCTAGGGAGCGACGAGGGGAATCAAGTTCGGGATTGGTTGCTCTCGCAGATGCACCAAGACGGTGGATTTTGCGTCGGAGAGGGGATCGTCATGCCCGACCTATTGTCGACAGCTACCGCGTTGCATGCGCTCAGTACCACGTCGTTTGATCTCGGGCTCATCGCGGAGAAGAACCTGGATTACCTCGATACGCTTTGGACGGCGCGCGGTGGCTTTGTCGGGAGCTGGGAGGACGATGCGTTGGATATCGAATACACCTATTATGGACTCTTGAGCCTCGGGCATCTGAGTTTTTGGTAAGGCGATGAATGACCCCGCCCTAGAGTTGCAGTGGCAAGAGCAGCCCACATCCTTCGAAGTCCTCTTGGCCAACGCGCGCCAGTCCCTATTGGAAGCTCGCAATGCCCATGGGTATTGGGAAGGCGAGCTATCGAGCAGCGCTCTTTCGACCGCGACGGCCGTCTGTGCGTTGGAAGCCCATCTGAGCGATTGCCGGAGTCTGGATGCTCGCATTCGCGAGACGATCCTCGAGCGGATCGTGCGTGGGAGGCTTTGGTTGATCGAGAACCAGAACTCCGATGGAGGCTGGGGAGATACCGTCAAAAGTTTGAGCAACATCAGCACGACGCTTTTGGTCTGGGGGGCGTTGAACACCCCGGAGGGTCCAGAGCAGGAGCGAGCCGTTGTGGATGCGAATTCGCGGGCCGAGGCTTGGATCAAACGTGTTGCCGGGAGTTTAGCTCCTGAGGACATCGCGCGAGCCGTCCGGGCTCGCTATGGCAAGGACCAAACGTTTTCGGTTCCTATTCTCATGGCGTTGGCATCGACGCGACGACTCGGGGAGTCTGCGAAACAGGGATGGAAGCTTGTGCCGCAACTTCCCTTTGAACTGGCTGCGTTTCCTCGCAGTTGGTTCGCGGCGATGAAGCTTCCGGTCGTCAGTTATGCCTTGCCAGCCTTGATCGCGATCGGGCTGGTTCGGCATCGACAGGCTCCATCGAGCAATCCGCTGGTGCGACAGATACGCAACGCGACGACCCCAAGGTGCTTGCGGGTTCTCGAATCGATTCAGCCTCAGAGCGGTGGATTTCTCGAAGCGATCCCGCTGACGAGCTTTGTGGCCATCGCACTGATCGGAGCTGGATACGGTGGCCATCGCGCTGTGGGCCAAGGGATCGCGTTTTTGCTCGATACGTTTCGATCCGATGGGAGTTGGGCGATCGACACGCATCTAGCAACCTGGGTATCGACCCTCTCGGTCAATGCCCTGAGCCACTCGTACGGCTGGCGATCGCGATTAGGCTCTAGCGAATTATCGCTGAAGCGATGGATTTGCGACCAGCAGTACACCCGAGTCCATCCCTTCACCAACGCGGCACCTGGTGGGTGGTCCTGGACCCCTCTGAGCGGCGGGGTTCCCGACGCGGACGATACCCCCGGTGCGCTGCTCGCCTTGCGGGCTTACTACAATGCTCCGGACTCGCAGGGGAGTCCCGATGCGATCGAGCCTGAGGAGAAGCTTCTGCAGCGGGCTCTTGCCGGAGCGACCTGGTTATTGGATTTGCAGAATCGCGACGGTGGGATTCCGACGTTTTGCAAGGGTTGGGGGACGCTGCCATTCGATCGATCCAACCCGGACATCACCGCGCATGCGATCCGAGCTTGGTTGGCTTGGTTCGACCTTGCCGATGCGAATTTGCAATCGCGCATGCGCAGATCGATTCTAAGAGCCATGAGTTTTCTCAAGCGTCGCCAGCGGCCCGACGGATCGTGGGTACCGCTGTGGTTTGGTAACCAATACGTTCGGGATGAAGAGAATCCGACGTACGGAACCAGCCGCGTGCTTTTGGCTTGGCTTGCTGCGTGGGATTCACCCTGGCTGGCGCAGTACAGGAAACTGGAGATTCCTTCGCGGTTTGCGATGGCCGCCCGTTGGCTCGTGAGGGCTCAGCAGTCCGATGGGAGTTGGACCGGATCGGATCGCCCCTCGTTGCAGGACCAGCATCAAAGCATGCCAATAGAAGCCTTGGGGTCGATCGAGGAAACCGCGTTAGCTGTCGAAGCATTGGCCGAACTTTGCTGTCGGGCATTCGGGCGCCCTGGGGTATTTCCTTGCGAGCCGAAGCTTCTCGAGGATTGCCGAAAGGCCGTGGATTTTGGGGTCGCCTGGATCGCCCGAAGCACAAGGCATGGGACGGAGTTTGCGCCAAGTCCGATCGGTTTTTACTTTGCCAAGCTTTGGTATTTCGAGAAGCACTATCCGATTTGTTACAGCGTCGGAGCCTTGGAGCGTGTTGCAGAAATGGAGAGAGTCGAAGCTTTTGCGCAGGTGATCCAACAGATGCGAGACTTCGAATGAGCCCAGTCTATCTCGATTGCAATGCTTCGAATCCGATCGACCCGAGGGTCTTGCAAGCGATGCTCGATGCCTATCGCTTGTTGCCGGGCAACGCGGGGAGTCCGCATGTCCATGGGCACAACGCCAAAGATGCGGTGCATGGTGCTCGCGATCGCATAGGTCGGGTGGTGGGAGCCAAACGGAATGAAGTTTTTTTCACCAGTGGGGCGACCGAGAGCAACAATCTTGCGATCCTCGGTCTTGCCCAGTACGGACGCGAGTCGGGCAAGCGTCATATCGTCAGCTCGGCGATCGAGCACAAGGCGGTGCTCGAACCGCTTGAACGGATGCGGTCGTGGGGATTTGAAGTAACGCTTGTGAAGCCGCATGGCGATGGTCGCATCCGAAGTGAGGATTTGATCGATTCGATCCGTACCGACACGTTGCTTGTGAGTTTGATGCATGCGAACAATGAGACAGGGGTCATTCAGCCGATTTCCCAAGTGGCCCGAGCGGCGGAGGACAGAGGGGTTTGGTTGCATGTCGACGCGGCCCAAGGGTTCGGTCGGGACCTCGAACCGCTTGCGCATCGTGGGATTGCATCGATAAGCATCAGCGGACATAAGATTTTCGGGCCACAGGGGATAGGAGCATTGATCCTCAGACGACAGCGCAAGGATGGACCGATCCTTGAACCGGTCTTTGTCGGCGGAGGTCAGGAATTGGGGCTTCGATCCGGGACGCTGGCAGTCCCGTTGATTGTTGGATTTGGGTTAGCCGCCGAATTGGCACTTCAGGAGCACGCGCTTCGCAGGGAGGCTTGCGAGCGCATCGGCAGGATCGTGACCGACTGGGCAGAGTCCCATGGAGGTCAGATTCACGGCAGCGCCCTGTACCGCATGCCACACGTGCTGAACGTGTCGTTTCCCGGATGGGATGCCGATGATCTACTCGAAGCGGTGCGCGAGTCGATTTCGATCTCCGACGGGGCGGCTTGCACGAGCGTATGTGCAACGGCAAGCCATGTGCTATCGGCCATGGGGCTCGGCGAGCCGCAGCTCAGCGGTGCGGTGCGCTTGTCTTGGAGTCATCAGACCGACCAGGGAGCTTTGGTCGAGGCACTCGCATCGGCCGGTCGGGTCATCGCGGCCCGCAGGTTGGTTTGAGTTCGACGGGTTCTAGCGAGCCGATGCTTTTTTCCATCTTCTTCGCAGCCAAGCTGCGGCACCTGCTATGCCCAGAAGTGCGATGCTGCCGGGCTCTGGCACTGCGGAGAACGCGATGCGATCCATGGCGAAGTAGGCTGGGGTGTTCATGCCGAATTGCCCGACATCGCTTGAGCTCAACGCAAACTTGAGCGAGTCGACGGCTCCTAGGCTTGAGAGGTTCACACGGGTCCATTGGTCGACGAGGTAGTCTTGGGTGTTGTCGGCGAAGCGATAGTCCGCCAGAAAGAAATCGACCGAACCGGTCGCGACGGTTCCTCGGAATCCTTGGATTTCGAGTTTGAAGAAATCCTCTTCGTTGCCGCTATTGCCGCCGAATTTCTTGGCGAATTGGTCTCCGTCTCGCATGGAAAAGTAGGTGTAGGCCGTGTTCGAGACATCGATCGAGGAGAGTTGGACTTGGGCGCCGAATGTCACGACGGCATTGCCCGAGAAGGCGTTGTAAACGATTGCATAGTGGGCAGAGCCATCGCTTCCGATCCCGGGTTTTGCGGCGTATTGGTTTTCGAATCCTGCGAGATTTCCGGCGTTGACGCGCGAGTAGGAGAACCCTGACCAATAGCCGTAGTTGAATTGCGTGTCGAACGTGTAGGAGTTGGAGAAGTGGACGCCGCCGCTGGACCAACCTTGGGTGTTGCTGGTGTTGTTTCCCAGGTCCCCGTTGTAGAACTGGCCGTTGGATCCTTGGGAATAGCGAGTGTTGTCTTCGAAACCGACGATATCCGAACGGCCGACAGAGCAGAGCGCAGCAGACGCCAGGAGCGTGCAGGAGGTGACGCAAAGTGCGCGCGAAATTCTAGCCAGAAGCATGGCGGAACCCTTCGATGGAAAAAGCGGGTGGTGGCTCGAGTCGGCATCGACACGATGGGCCGGAAATTAGGGGCTTTTCACCGCAACAGCCTCATGCTCGGGAGGCCCTTAGTTGCGATTTCGCATGGTAGGTCTTCTGACTTGTCGTCTTGCAGACCCTCACTGCCTTCTCAGCCTATCGGTCCGCATTGCACGGTTCGTGCAGGATGCGGTCGATGCCAATGGCACGCTTCAATTGGAATGAAATCAACAGAAGGAGGGTGTGTTGCTGGTAACCTTTTGGGGCTTCTCAGCGACGACTTACAGCGGCCGGACCGTCCCGGAATTGCACCGGAGTTCCCTGTTGCCCTCGAAGCTTTGAAACTCGGAGGTCACCATGCGCTTTTCTCGATGGCGATCACCATCGAGGGACATTAGGTTACTTCAAAAGGATCGATAGTCAACAGGCGGCCGAAACTTCCTAGGGGGCTTCGATCATTACGGGGGTCAGTTCGAACTCGACGCGAGCCGCATGGAAAACTTGCGAGGCGAGTTGTTCGATTTGAGACCATCGCTCCAGGGATTGTTGCGTTTCTTTTTGTCGAGCGGCATAGGATCTTGCCGTTCGGAAGTTGGGGGGATTCGTCGGCGCGATCTTCCACTGTTCGACGGTACTTTTGAGCCAATGGTCGTAGGCTTTGAGACGACGAAGAACCGACTCGGGGTCTTTGGGGCCGAGTTCAACGAGCGGGCCTTGGGCCAGCGAGGGGACCTGCACGGTGCAAGAGACCTGCCACCGCGAGGCGGGTATGCTTTGAAGGGTAAGGACGATTTCGGGGGCGAGGTTTTCGGATCGGATTCGCCATTGGGCTTGGGACGGTCCGAGGAGTTCCTGGGTGGGAGACGGCAGGATCTTGAGGTTGTTTTCGATGGCATTGTCGAGGACCAGGGTGAATCGGCCCTTGGATTTCTCCGGGGAGACCTCGCGATCCATTTGCAGTTCGGATTTCTGGATCGACTGGGTGATTCTCAGTGGGTTTGGGTCTTGGATGGGTTTGGGCAGTTCCTCGACGACTTGGGCAAAAGAGGGCGAGGTCAGGACGGCCAGGGCCAACAAGCAAGCCAATAAGCAAGCCATCACGCTAGGGGGTGGATCGGGTTTGGGGGCTTGGGGCATGGTGAGTTTAGGGTTGGGCTATTGGAGTTGGGCTAATGGGTTTGGGATGGGGTGATGCGGGTTGTTCGGTAATTGACGGTTATTCCAAGCAGGCTTAAACTTTCCGTCTGAGAGTGACAGGTGGGGTTAACGGCGGTAGGAAGCCGACATTCCCTTTGATTTCGCACAACTATTTTGGAGTCTTCAGTCCAGCTATGGCAAATAAACTCATCTATTTCTTTGGCAAATCCAAAACCGACGGCAGCGGGGACATGAAGTCCTTGTTGGGAGGCAAGGGAGCCAACCTAGCTCAGATGACCAAGATTGGACTACCAGTTCCGTCGGGTTTTACGATCACGACGGAGGTTTGCGTCAACTATTACAAGAATGGTCGCAAGTATCCAGCAGAATTGTCCAGCGAGTTGGAGAAGGCGGTCAAGTGGCTTGAGAAGGAGACCGGCAAGAAGTTTGGGGATGTGAAGAATCCCTTGTTGGTATCGGTCCGATCGGGTGCTCGGGATTCGATGCCTGGGATGATGGACACTATTTTGAATTTGGGGCTCAACGATGCTGCCACCGAAGGGCTGGCTGCCGCGACCAAGAATCCACGATTCGCGTGGGACTCGTATCGTCGCTTTATTCAGATGTACGGCGACGTGGTCATGGGCATTCAGAAGAAGAACGAGAACGACCACGAGCCGTTTGAAGAGGTCATGGACGGTCTGAAGCGCGACGTCAAAGTCAAAGAGGATACCGATTTGACGGCTGAGCACCTGCAGGAGTTGGTCAAGCGGTACAAGAAGCTCATCAAGGAGTGGACCGGCAAGGCGTTTCCGAACGAGCCGATGAAGCAACTCGAGGGTGCCGTTCAGGCCGTATTTGGTTCTTGGATGAACGAGCGAGCGATTCTTTACCGCCAGAAGTACCGCATTCCAGACGAGTGGGGCACAGCGGTCAACATCCAGAGCATGGTCTTTGGCAACATGGGCGAAGACTGCGCAACGGGCGTGGCCTTCACGCGCGACCCGGCCAACGGCGAGAATGTTTTCTACGGAGAATACTTGGTCAACGCCCAGGGCGAGGACGTCGTAGCCGGTGTGCGAACGCCGTTGAAGATTTCCGACATGGCCAAGGACAAGATCCTTGGACCTGCCTACAAGGAACTGGTCGATGTTCGCAAGATCCTCGAGAGGAACTTTGGGGACGTCCAAGACTTTGAGTTCACGATCGAGAACAAGACCCTCTATATGTTGCAGACGCGAAACGGTAAGCGTACCGCGTTGGCTTACGTGAAAATCGCTCACGACATGGTCAAAGAGAAGCTCATGACCCCTGAGCATGCGATCAAGTCTGGGGATCCAGAAGCGTTGAACCAACTGCTTCAGCCGATCTTCGACATCAAGGCTTACGACAAGGCCAAGAAGGACGGTCGATTGATGGCCGTCGGTTTGCCTGCGGGTCCTGGAGCGGCCTCCGGAGCCGTGGTTTTCACAGCGGGCAAAGCCGAAGAGCTCGCCGCCAAGGGTCAAAACGTGGTTTTGGCTCGGATCGAAACCAGTCCAGAAGATCTTCGTGGGATGATCGCAGCCGACGGTATTCTCACGGCTCGCGGTGGGGTATCGAGCCACGCGGCGCTCGTGGCCCGTCAGATGGGTAAGGTCTGTGTTGCCGGTGCCGGTGACATCGAGATCGACTACCACAAGGGCGTGCTCAAGTGCAAGGGAGTCACGCTCAAGGAAGGGGATTCGATCAGCATCAACGGGACGACCGGTGAAGTGTTCCATGGCAAGATCGACACGGCCGACAGCGAGCTCAAGCAAGTCTTGGTCGGTAAGACGCTCAAGCCTAAAGACTCGAAGGTTTTCCAATACTACGACTTCATCATGAAGCTAGCCGACAAGTACCGAACGTTGGGGCTCCGCACCAATGCGGATCAACCCGATCAGGTCCTCAACGCTGTTGCTTTTGGCGCCGAGGGGATTGGACTTTGCCGCACCGAGCACATGTTCTTCGAAGGGGATCGGATCATCGCCGTTCGGCAAATGATTCTGGCCAAGTCCGAGGACGCTCGCAAATCGGCATTGGCCAAGCTTTTGCCTTACCAGCAGAAGGACTTCGAGGGGATCTTCCGAGCCCTCGATGGTCTGCCAGCGTGCGTTCGCTTGCTCGATCCACCGTTGCATGAATTCTTGCCCCAATCGGACAACAAGAAGGGGCAGGAAGAAGTCGCCAAGCAGCTCGGGACCACGGTCGCCGAGGTCGCCAAGATGGTCAATGAACTCCACGAGTTCAACCCCATGCTCGGCTTCCGAGGTTGCCGGCTTGGGATCATCCGTCCGGAGATCACCGAGATGCAAGCTCGGGCGATTTTCCAAGCGGCTGTCACGGTTCTCAAAGAGGGGATCAAGGTCAAGCCCGAGGTGATGGTTCCTCTGGTCGGATTCAAGCGAGAGCTGGATCTACAGGTCGAGATCGTCCATCGCGTCGCAGCCGAGGTGATGAAGGCTGCTGGCAAGAAGTTCGCTTACAGTGTCGGTACGATGATCGAAGTCCCTCGCGGAGCGATCACTGCCGACGAGATCGCCGAGTCGGCCGAGTTCTTCTCGTTCGGCACGAACGACTTGACCCAAACGGCATTGGGGATGAGCCGCGACGATTCCGGTTCGTTCTTGCCGGCTTACCAAGGGCTAGACATCATCAAGGCCAACCCATTTGCATCGATCGATCGGGGCGGGGTAGGACAACTGATGAAGATCGGTGTCGAGAAGGGTCGATCGACTCGCAGCGATTTGAAGATCGGTATCTGCGGAGAGCACGGTGGAGATCCCAACTCGGTCGAGTTCTGCCACATGATCGGTTTGAACTACGTCAGTTGCAGTCCGTTCCGCGTGCCGATCGCACGTTTGGCGGCCGCCCAAGCTGCCTTGCGACATCCTGCGAACGCACCTTCGGCCAAGGTGGTCAAAGACACCAAGGGGGCCAAGGGAGCGACGAAGTCCAAGACGGTCTCGAAGCGCTAGTTGGGCTTTTGCCGTGGGCTAGGTCGCTGATGCGACGATTGAATTGAATTGATTTGACAAGGAGCGGAGCGGTTGTTTTCAACCGCTCCGCTTCTTTTTTTTGCCATTTATCGCTCCGCCGCCTAGCGTCGGGCTTGCCCCGGCGGAGGCATTCCTCATTCGCCTACTCGGGCTTGCCCGGCGGAGGCGTAACTGACGGCTACCATCGGTCGCCGAAGATCAGGGAACCACGGAATACACCGAACACACGGAAGCATGGCATAACAGTGGGAGGATTTATTTCCGTGTGTTCGGCGTGTTCTGTGGTTAAAAAAGGGATAGCGGCTCAGGCCCAGGATCACTTGCCAGACCGGATTGGCCTTACCATTGACTCTGTCAGGGTTTGTGGGAATCAATCCATAGGATCGAGCTATTTCTCCAAAGAGCGTAAGTTGAGAAGACTTGGGACCTCACCGCCCCTCTCAATTTCGAATACAAGCTTATCGATAAGTTCAATCATGGAGCTTGCGATTGGAGGCCTGAGTTCTGGTCCGGAGAAATCCCACCAGAATAGGATAGGTCGATCCAGATAAAGCGGCATAGGATCTAGAAACAAATACCCATAGCCCAAAAAGTCTGCAATTGGTAACCAACTACTGGAAAGGGATACATCCCGTGAGAGGTACGGTACTGCCTTAGCGTTCGCCTCGCTCAACGGACCACAATCCCCGTACTCCTCAAGAGACAACCGGAGGGCGGCACAAGAACAGCCGGTGTGCGTAAGCCACCGGACTTGGAAGCTCACCCCAAGACCCTCAAAGGTTCGGAGGACAACACATGAACTGATTGGTCGTTTTAGAGGCTGCGTATGTGTTTGCTAAATAAGATAGTAAGTTAAATGCGATGTATCTGAAATGGATACAATCGCTTCTAAAAGATATAGATTGGTTGTGTTGTGACCAGGGTCCGGTGGCTTACGCACTAATGGCAGACAAGTGTCGCCCTCGGGGCTAAAACAGGGCACGAACTCGTTGACCTTCACCGAACTCTTTTGGGTCTTTACTTTGCAGAACGGGTTTTCATCGATGATCTTCCAGTCGACTGCATCGTGCATGAATTGGCGAGCGAATTGGATCCGTTTATGGATCGTCGTCGTGGCCATCCCTTTGGCTTTGAGCTTCTCGTGAAACTCGTTCGAGCAATCAAGAATCCTCGGCAGAGCGACCTGGCTGTACGTGAGTTCTCATAAACGATGCGACTTCCTGTTTGCCGACCGCGCCGCAGGCAACCTGTAAAACCAAATCGACAAGGGTTTCTTCCTCAACGATGAGCTCCATATCATTCATGGAAAGAAAAATGATTGCAGCAGCCGCGCCGGTACGTTTGTTTCCATCGATGAACGGATGGTTTTGAACAATGTGGTAGAGATAGGCAGCCGCCATCTCAAATAGATCTCGGTGCAGAAATTCGCCACCAAAAGAGGATTGAGGCATTGCAAGCGCGGAGTGTAGGAGCCCCACTTCTCGAATACCTTCACTTCCACCGTAGGTTTCGATCAAGCTGCGATGAAGTCGCACCGTATGATCGATGTCTAGGAACCATGGTTGCAACACGAGTCCCTCACTCGGCGAGTTTCTTCATCGCACGCCCAAATCGGCCGTGGAGTGTGTCCAGGGCTTTCTGAAACTTCTTTTCCTCCTTTGGATCACGAACGGGCGTCAGGACGAGGCACTGTCCATCGCTCATGATTTCGAAAGGGGTTTCGGGCGTAATTCGCAACAAGTCCATAATGGGCTTATCGATGACAAGGGCGTAACTGTTTCCGTGTTTGGTCAGAGTCTTCTGCATGTCGACTTCTCCAGGGTTAGTACAATGTACTACCACTCTACGTTATGCTTGTTCGTTCGGCAACACGGGAAAGCCGAATTTTTTCGGGATGGAATTTCAGAACCGATAGGTGCAATTGGCCGCGTCGTATTTCGAGTCGCGCGTTGGTACGAAGTGCGAGTTTCCCAAGGAATTCGTAGGTTGTTCGGTTCCTGTCCTCTCCGCTCAAAAACCCTGGTTTTTCCAGGGGAAGCATGTGGTTTTGTAGTGGAGGTGCAGGATTCGAACTAGTTGAGTTCGAATCGTAATGGTATTCAGCTCGGCGCATGTCTCCTGCATCGCTTGCATTTCGCGTCGCGCACCGAAAATCGAGTCGTCTTTCGCGTCGCGCTGGGTCCCCAAAACACCGGGGTCTTGCATGGTCCAGTCTGGCCACTATCCACGCCAGAAGAGGCGGTAGGATTCGAGCTAGGCAGGTGATAAATCCTCCCGCCTCTGTGGCGTCAGGATTACGGGCTTTAACCTGCCTTTCGCTACCGAGATTATGAAAAAGAAAAAACCAACTACTTTGACGATTATTCGGGTTTTGCCGATTTCTAGGCGTTGTCCGTGCAAGGCTTGAGTAACACTACGTGTCCATTCAAGGAGGGAAATACTTATCTGCAAGGATCGCTTTTTTGTGGTTTCTTTCTTTGGAGCGATCTTTCGATGAGATGCTTTCATTTGTTTCATGGGCGTTGGACACGCTCGCGCGTTTTGAGTGTTGTAGCAGGAGCCTTGGCAACGGTGGCCAGCATGGCCGCCACGAGTTGTGCCGGTACGGTCACTTTCGGCACTGGTTCCAACCAGTTTCAGATGGAGTTTGTGACGATCGGCGATCCCGGCAATACAGCCGATTTCACCGGGGCTCCGAATCCCGCAGGTAGCGTGGGTTACACCTACGGCATTGGCAAGTTCGAGGTTAGCGAGGACATGATCACGAAGTTCAACGCTTCGCAATCACTGCAAATCACCAAGGACACCCGTGGCACGGCCAAACCAGCCACAAGCGTTTCTTGGAACGAAGCGGCCCGGTTCGTCAATTGGCTCAATACCAGCACTGGGAACCAGGCTGCCTATAAATTCACCACCAGCGGCGTCAATGACAACATCGATGTGTGGACTTCGGCTGATACTGCTGATTACGACCCATCGAATCCGTATCGCAGCATTCGAGCTAAGTACGTTTTGCCGAGCTACGAAGAGTGGTACAAGGCAGCCTATTACGATCCAAACACGAGAAGCTACTACAACTACGCCACTGGCAGCGACACGGTTCCAACGGCGGTCGCCAGTGGCACGACCGCAGGCACGGCAGTTTACGGTCAGTCGTACGATCAAGGCCCAGCGGATGTGGACCAAGCCGGTGGCTTAAGTCCTTTTCGCGTGATGGGCCTAGGTGGCAACGTTTTCGAATGGGAAGAGACTTCCTTCTTCCTGAATAATGGTAGCGGTTCTTCTTCTCGGGGGATCCGCGGCGGCTACTGGCACTTCGGCTCCAGCGACATGTTGTCGTCGATTCGCAACATCGGCAGCCTCCCTGGCGTCGATACCAACGCCAACGTCGGTTTTCGGGTCGCAAGTCTGTCTTCATCCGCCGCTGCAGTGCCTGAGCCGAGCATGATGGTGATAGGGATGGTGTTTGGTTTAGGGGGGGTAGCGGCTAAGCGACGTCTGAAGAAGTAACCCTTTTTCCTTTGGCTCTTTTACCCTTTTTTTTCGCGCGTCGCCCGTGGGTGGCGCGCGATTTTTTTACGAGGGAGAGACCAGGAGACTGCAGTACTTGTGAAGTGGTACGATTTCACCAAGTGGGTGCTGGGCCACGTGGATAACTTTCCCAAAAACCAGCGGTTCGTATTCGGACAGCGATTGGCCGATGAAGTGCTTGGGATACTCGAACTGATTGTCGATGCAACGTACAGCGATAAAAAATCGAACGAAGATACTCCTTGAGGTCAATCGTAGGTTGGAAGTCCTGCGTTGGCTGCTTTGCTTGGCATTTGACCGCAGGCTTTTAGCGGGCAAGCAAGCCCAGGATCACTTGCCACACTGGGTTTTCCTTATTCCAGTCTAAAAACACCAAAGATGCTACGGTTCCGGTTCTTTTGGTCCTGTCGACAAATGGAGGGTTGTTGGCGAGATGAAATAGATACGCCGCAGCTATCTCGAAGGGATAAAAGGTTGGCGGTAAACTGCCAATCCAGCAACAGGCTTGGTGCAGCGGGAACTCGCGCTGCCACCCCGCATCGTTTACTATCGAATCGTAGCCATCCCCTGCCAAGCGGTGGGGGCGTCACGAGTAACGCCTCCACCGTCTGGCGACAGGTGGCTACGGCTGGCGACAGGTGGCTACGTGCCACTTGAGTTCGCCAAAGGCGTAATTTCGTTTAACCCGCAGCCAACGGCGAGGAACTTAAATAGGCCCGCCAGGATGCTGCGTTTGGGGCCGAAAGGAAGGCGCAAACTCGTATCGCAATATACCCATATGGATTGATTGCTCCCAAGTCCGGTGGCTTACGCACACCGGCAGAGAAGTGTCGCCCTCCGGGCTAAAACCAAACAGCCTTACGCCGTCAAAGACCCGGGGGCGAAGGGGAGCCAACTAAACTGCTTCCGAGCGCCGAGGCTCCAAGATGCAGCCAGCCTAGAATGAAAAGCGAGCCCCCGATCGGGACGATGCTCCAGTGGATGATTTCGTCGGCAAAGACCATGCTGTAGAGTCCACCTGAGAAGCC